>JALWKQ010000001.1 GCA_027081395.1 Sulfurovum sp.
TCTGTCGATCAGCTCTTTGGCTTTCTTGTTGGAGATACTCTCTTGTGCCGCCAATACTTTATATGCTTTCTCTTTTGCCATCTCTTTTCCTTAATAATTTCAATCTCTTTTTAGATACAAAGCATATGCCCTATCTTACCTACTCTGTATGAACTCTATGTGTATTGCTTGACCCACTCCTCGAATTTCTCCGTCAAAGGGAAGCAAAGCATCTTGGTTTTGGATGCCTCTCCGCTTTTAAAAACGATATCGCTTTTGGGTACCTTGAACGACTTGGAGAGGAACTTGACCAGCTCTTTGTTCGCCGCACCCTCTACTGCCGGTGCCTTGATGCGCACTTTGATCGCATCTTCTCCATACAGCTCAGCAAACTCGCTCCTGCTCGCACCCGGCTGTGCCTTAATACGCAGCAGTACCTCTTGGTCACTGATCGTGTAAAACATCTTGCAGCCGCTCCATAATCGGTCTCATGTCACTCCGGTATTTAATCTTTGCCGGCTCTATATCTTTATAGTCCAAAAGCTTTTGAGACAATGCATCCGCATCGGCAATAGCGATCCCCTCAACCGCTTCGAAGATATCCCTTTGGTTAAAACAGTGCGGTCCGGAGAGGATCCGGCAGCCAAACTGCGCCGCTTCTGCCGCATTGTGTCCACCTACCGGTACAAAGGAGCCGCCCAGGATCACAATATCACTCACCGCATAGAGATTGACCAGCTCCCCAAGCGCATCAAGCAGGACAATATCACTTGTGATCTCTTCTGACTCCAAGTAGCGCTGCGTACTATACCCATGCATGGTTGCAAAACGCTCTATCTCCTGCGCTACCTTCTCGAAGCGCTCCGGATGCCTCGGTGCGATCACAATACGCGCCTGCTGATTCACCGCCTTGAAATCTCTAAACGCCTCCAGTATCAGCCCCTCTTCCCCCTCGTGGGTACTCGCCGCACAGAGCAGTAGCCCTGAAGGTTTTTGCCAGACCTTTGTCACAGAAGGAAGCTTGGCAAGTTTGATGTTTCCTATGACTGTGACCCGCTTCGCACCAAGTGACTCAAGGCGTGCCTTATCGAGCGGGGTCTGCGCAAACACCTCGTCAACCCACCTGAATAACTGCCGGTAGAACCATGCCATTTTTTGATATTTGGGGTAGGATCTGTCACTCATACGGGCATTGATCAACATCGTTTTGGCTCCCCGCATCTTCGCTACCGCAAAGAGCAGATACCAAAACTCCGCCTCCATCACCACCAGTGCCTTTTGCGGCTTGATCCACCACAGCAAAAGGGGCTCAAACGGCAGAAACCTGCTTTGATCCGTGTAGCCTTTAATCACCTCATAGCCTGTCTGCGTTGTCGTACTCATACGCAAAGCGTCCCGGGGCAACTCAGACGCCAACGGCGCGATCGCCCTTGCCTCTCCAAAACTGCAAACGTGAAACCATATCCCATCCGGCTTTAAAGGCGGGTTTTTCCAGAGAAAAAAACGTGCCGGGATCGAAACCCTGTATTTGCTTTTGAATGATAGGATAAGAAGAAAAGGTAGTACGATGATATAGACAAGAATGGAAACAAAGGAATAGAAGAGAAAAAATAACTTATCCACAATGCCCCAATCGAGGGCGCAGCCCTCTTCTGAACGCTAAACGCTGAACGCTGAACGCTTCTTCATCTATACCTCTTCTGTGACACTCTCTATAAAGAGAATACGTCCGCAGTGCGGGCAGTTGACGATCTCGTCACCCTTGATCACTTCTGCATAGGTCTTGTCGTTGAGCTTCATATAGCAGCCGTAACATGCCTGTTTTTTGACCGGTACCACTGCCGTATTGCCTGCCCATTTACGGATCTTCTCATAAAAGGCAA
>JALWKQ010000002.1 GCA_027081395.1 Sulfurovum sp.
CCGTTTATGCGCTACGCCAAGCGTTTCGGTCTGCTCTCTATTGTTTTGGTACTCCTCTCTCTCGGTCTGATCTTTACCAAAGGGTTCAACTACGGGCTTGATTTTGCCGGGGGTACACTGGTACAGGTACACTATGACAAAAAAGCGCCGATCGATGAGATCAGAAAGGCGATTGCCAAGGACAAAAACTATGAGAATGCAAGTGTCACCTATTTTGGCAACGAGAACGAGATCATCATCCGTACCAAAAACAGCAGTAAGTCTCTGGGCAAAGATATGGGTGATACGATCCGCGAACTGATCAAAGATACCGGCAATTTCGAGATACGCAGGGTTGATATGGTCGGCGCGAAAGTCGGTTCGGAACTGCGAGAGAAGGGGATCATGTCACTGGTACTGGCGATACTTGGTATCCTGATCTATGTCTCTTTCCGTTTTGAGTGGCGTTTTGCCGTCGCATCGGTGCTCGCACTTGTACACGATGTAACCATCGCGATGGGGGCAGTTGTACTCTTTGGCATTGAGGTCAACCTCGACACCCTCGCAGCACTGCTGACGATTTTGGGATATTCTCTCAACGATACGATCATTGTCTTTGACCGTATCCGTGAGGGTATCCAGATAAGCAAGAAGTCTGATCTTGCAGAGATCATCGATGAGTCGGTCACACAGACCCTCTCACGTACGACACTAACCTCGTTGACCACCTTCTTCGTGGTCTTGACGCTCTTCCTCTTTGGTGGGGAGATCATCCGAGGATTCAGCTTTACACTGCTTGTGGGTGTTGTCGTAGGTACCTACTCCTCTATCTTTGTCGCCTCGCCTATCTTGATGTGGCTTGGCTTCTCTGTTAAAGAGTACCGCCTCAAACAGGCAGAGAAACTCAAAAGAGAGAAAGAGAAAGAGAGAATGCGCGCACAGTATGAGAGTGGAACATTATAGAATTAGAAATTAGAAAATTAAAAGTTAAAAAATAAAAAATGTGGTATGCTGTTTGTGATATGTTCCAAAAGGAGATAATGGTATGAATTGGGGTAAAGTTTTTTATATCTTTTTTACATTGATGTCACTGACTACATCAGCGGCGTTTTTGTATGAGAACTCAGTGGTGGCACTCTTTATTGCTGGGTCGGTCAATATGATATCGACACTGTTGAAGATCGGGGTGCGCAACATCCTCTCTGCTGAACTGTTGGCGGGCTCATTGGTAGCGGATCTTCACCTCATCCCTGCCTTTTTTGCCCTGCAGTTCTGGCACAACGACAAGATCGCGGTAGGGCTGGTTATTGGTGCGGTCATGGCAAACCTCTATACGATCGTAGTCTCTATGATCGAGAGTTCCAAAGAGAAGGTGGACTTTTAGTCTGCTCTGACCATGGATATACAATACAGCGGTACTCCGATCACGATACCGACCCTTTACGGCAGTGACCCTGAAGCCAAGCGCGCCCAGATCAAAGCCTACTTTCAACACACTTTCAAGACCTATGAGTCACTCTTTGAGATCGTCAAAGAGCCTTCTGCCTACTATCAAAAGGCTGATCCGCTAAGACACCCGATCATTTTCTACTACGGACATACGGCTGTTTTTTTTATCAACAAGCTCAAACTTGCCAAGATCATTGATGAACGTATCGATCCCCATCTTGAGTCTATCTTTGCAGTGGGTGTCGATGAGATGAGCTGGGATGATTTGGATGATTCTCATTATGAGTGGCCGACCCTTGAGCATACACAGGCTTACCGTGATAAGGTCTATGCACTGGTCAATGATCTGATAGATCGGCTGCCCATAGAGCTTCCCATTACGTGGGAATCTCCATGGTGGGTGATACTGATGGGTATAGAGCACGAAAA
>JALWKQ010000003.1 GCA_027081395.1 Sulfurovum sp.
CCATCAGAAACTCCAGCTTCTTCAACGCTTTGTCACTCTTGTTGATATTGGGATGGATATGGCTGATATCCTCTCCCATATTCAACAACGCCTTGATTTTGCCTTCAAGCATCCCGTCAATGAGCTGCGGTGTCATCAGCCCCATCTTTTCGGGTGTCTCATAATCGGGATCATAGTAGGGCAGACAGCCCATATCACAGGCACCCTGTACATTGTTCTGCCCTCGTAGCGGCATCAGCCCCGCACCGGTCTTGCCGATATTGCCTGTCAAAAGTGCCAGATGGGTCATCGCCATCACCGCGTAAGAGCCGTCAAGGTGCTCAGTGATACCAAGCCCCCAGAAAATCATCGACTTTTTGACCGCATACTCTCTGGCGATATTGGGGATCATCTTTGCCAGATACTCATACCCTTTGATTTTCTCAAAAAACTTCGGATCGGCATACGGGTCATTCAATATCTGCTCTTTGTATGTCTCAAAGCCTTTCGTACGATTCTCGATGAACTCTTTATTGTAGAGCTCTTCATCTATGATGACATACGCCATCATATTGAGCATCAGCAGGTTGGCTTCATGCGGGATGATACAGTTGTATTTTGCCAGTTTTGCCATCTTGGTCTCACGTACATCAATCACAGCAAGGTTGTTGAGCTTCTTTGCTTGCGCTACCATACGGTTGGCGATGATAGGGTGTGCCTCCATGGTGTTGGAGCCGATGACTACCATAAACTCTGTCTCATAGATGTCGCTGTAGGGGTTGGTCGCAGCCCCCTCTCCGATGGTTGCACGCATCCCCTTGAGGCTTGGTGCATGGCAGACACGCCCGCAGTTGTCGACATGAGGAGACTCCATCGTCTCACGCGTAAACTTCTGAAATGCATAGGCACTCTCACAAGAGGTTCGAGCCCCTCCTATCGCACAAAAGCTATCCCCGCCATACTGCTGCTTGATCTGGCTTAGCTTCTGTGCTGCTATCTTCACTGCCGTTTGCAGATCACACGTCATGTAGTCACTGTCAAATTCGACAAGTGCTTTACCATGCTGCTCTGCGATCTGAGGATTTTTGTCAAGGAAGCTTTTTTTGATACGAGGCTCTCTGATGCGGTCTTTCGCATCGACAAAGTCATAACCGTATTTTCCCTTGATACAGAGCTTACCCTCCGATACCACACCATCTTTCTGAGCGAAGATCTTGACGATCTTGTTGTTCTCCACCACACCGGTGATGTCACACCCTACACCACAGTAGGTACATACACTCTCTATCTCTTCTCTGTCATACTTTTTTGTCATCTTTATGCCTTGTGTAGCTAATAAGAGTAAATTTATCCTAATTAGACTTAAAATAAAGTTTTTTTAAGCCTTTATGGTTATTATCGGCAGGTCAAACCAAATTCGGTTTTATTATAACAAAATAACAAACAAGGATGAAATATGTTTAAGATACATGTAGAAAAAGAGTGTGGATGTTTCAAAAAGAGTGCCTATGAGAATGATATGGCATTTGAGAGCAAAGATGATGCATTGATGCAGGCAAGACTGATGGAGAGCCACATGAACCAGAAGTTCTGCCAAAAACATCTCTTTTATACCGAAGACAAAGGCGATGAGATCATCATCCATGTCGAAGAGAGACCCAAAGAAGAAAACAGCGGATGCTGCGGCGGCGGACACTGCTCGTAAATAACTATCCAATCAGACCCTCGTCTGAATTGTCGTGGCGAACGCCCTTGAAAGCGATAGCGATTCGAGAGCCACGACGCTTTTTTGCTTCGTTTTTTCTAAAAAAATGAAGGGAGAAACAACGCCACAATACATATGACAGGTAAT
>JALWKQ010000004.1 GCA_027081395.1 Sulfurovum sp.
CGGGGCTTACCTCTGTCATCATCAATGTCAAGCATATCATCCCGCTGAGCAAGATGAGCAAAGAGGATATCGAAGTATGTGAAGAGCTGCTCTTCCATCCTGATGACCAGTCACTCTTCAAGTTCATTGATCACTTTTCAGACAAGGTTGTTGATACTGACGCGAACGATGAAGCCTATGATGCGATGAACACCGAAGAGAAGATCGCAAGACTGCTTATGGATGGGGATAAGGAGCGCATGATACCGCTGGTAGAGGAAGCACGTCATGAGATTCATCCTGACCGTATCGTCAATGAGATCCTGATCGATGCGATGAAAGTGGTCGGTGAGCTCTTTGGCAGCGGACAGATGCAGCTGCCTTTTGTCCTGCAGAGTGCAGAGACGATGAAAGCAACAGTGGACTATCTCAATCCCTACCTTACCAAACAGGAGAAGGAGACAGATACCACACTGGTGATCGGTACTGTCAAAGGGGATGTACACGATGTGGGCAAGAACCTGGTCGACATTATCCTCAGCAACAACGGATTCAAGGTGATCAATGTCGGTATCAAAACCGAGCTGGAGACCTATCTCGATGTGATGAAAGAGAAAGAGATCCATGCGATCGGTATGAGTGGACTGCTGGTCAAATCGACTGCTGTCATGAAGGACAATCTGGAGACGATGGCAGAGATGGGACTGACGATTCCTGTCCTGCTTGGCGGTGCGGCACTGACGCGCTCTTTTGTCGATGATTTTTGCCGTCCTATCTACAAGGGGCCGATCTTCTACTGTCGTGATGCTTTTGACGGTGTGATCGCAATGAGCCGCATCGAGAAGTATAATGAAGAGATCAAAACAAACCCGGATGCCGTGCTCGATACACGCCTTGCCGGTGATATGGTAGAACGGGAGAAAAAAGAGAAAAAAGAGGTGGTTATCCCGCCTTTTGAGGAGATAAAACTGCCTGAACCTGTCGATATCCCTACACCGCCGTTTTGGGGTAGACGGGTACTGCAAAAAGAGGATCTCGATCTTGATATGATCTTCGATTGGGTCAATCAGCGCTCAGTGATCAAAATGCACTGGGGCTACAAGTCCAAAGGGATGAGCAAAGAGGCGTATCAGAAACTGCTTGATGAGACAGTCTATCCCGCTTATGAGAGACTGAAGCGGGAGTTTATCGAAAAGGGGCTTTTTGAGCCTACGATCATCTACGGATACTATCCTGTACGAAGCAACGATCAGGAACTACTGGTCTTCCCGGAGATAGAGGGATGGAATGTCGATGCCAATGCCAACCGTGAGCCTTTCAAGGATGTGGTGGGACGTGCAGAGTATGCCTTCAGCTTCCCCAGACAGGGGCGCAAGCCTCACCGGGCACTGAGCGACTTCTTCCGCCATGAGCGTCACGATGTGCTGCCGATCACCTGTGTGAGTGCCGGACCGAAGTTCTCCGCTTATGAGAAAGAGCTCTATGATGCAGGTAAATATCTGGAGTACAACATGGTGCATGGCTTCTCCGTCGAGCTCGCCGAAGCACTGGCAGAGGTGGCACATAAGCAGATCCGTATCGACCTTGACCGTCTCGGCAAAGGAGAGAAACCCAACCTGAGAGATGTCCGGATGAATCGCTACCCCGGTGCACGCTATTCCTTTGGCTACCCTGCCTGTCCCGATCTGGAACAGAGCCGCATCATCTTCGATCTGCTGCGTCCCGAAGAGTTTGGCATTGAGCTGAGTGAGACATTCCAGATACATCCTGAGCAGAGTACAACTGCTCTGGTGGTGCATCATCCAAAGGCGACCTACTATGCCGTCTAATCCCTCAAAAGAGATCAAAAAAGGTATCTATAGACACTATAAAGGCAGTGAATATGAGGTGCTCATGACCGCGCGCCACTCTGAAACAGAGGAGTGGGTGGTGGTATACCGTGCACTGTATGGTGACTATGGGGTATGGGTACGTCCCTATGAGATGTTTATGCAGAAAGTAGAGGTGGACGGAGAGATGGTGGATCGTTTTACATTTTTGTATGCATAGTTTTAGATCCCCTCCATCCGTCTTGCTTCAAAACGCACAAGGTTCTCTTCCGAAAAGCGGAAAGAGAGTTCAATAGGGCGGCAGCAGACCTCACAATCTTCGATGTATTCACTCTCCTCTTCACTTGGATCAAGTACCATAGAGATCGTCTCCCAGCAGTAGGGGCAGGTAAAGAAGTGTTCCATTACGCTATCCTTGCACTTTCACTATTAACTATCACTGTGTCCATCGCGTTTGTGAAACCATTTTGTCAGCCAATTTGGCAACGTACATCCGCCGCAGTTGCCTGTACGTTCACACCGTGTTATCTGTATGTTGCGCCAGAGCATAAATCCAAAGCCTAAAGCGATGACAATCTGCAGAGCTGCCATGTTATAATAACCGTTGATGAGGTTCTGAATACCCATTACGAGGAAGAGTATGGTGATGATGAGGCACATGTTTGGTTCCTGATTTTTATGTGATTGTATTATACTTCTTTTGATTAAACAAACTTTTGCTGAAAATTTATGGTTCTTTCCTACTTTTTTCTCGAAGAGAGTGATATGCTGACGCATACCGCTTCGCTTCACAAGAGAAAAAGTAGGCAAAAATCGTCACTTTTGCAATTGTGCGGGCGGTGCTTTATGCGCCTTGCTTCGCAAATATGGGGGCATACGCACCTGCACAAAAAGTGCAACAGTGACACAAAAACAAGAGAAATCATACGAAGGAATGGAAAATGTCAAAGATTATAAAGTATTTTGAGACGATTGCCGAGATACCGCACTGTTCCAAAGAGGCGGATAAACTGCTGGAGTTTTTGGTAGATTTTGCCAAGAGCAGGGGGTATGAGGTGGAGGTGGATGATGCCAAGAATATCCATATCTTCAAAGGTGCTCCCAAGCTCTGCCTGCAGGCGCACTATGATATGGTCTGTATGGGCAAAGCACCCGAGATAGAGACCTATGTCGAAGAGGGTGTGATGCGTGCAAAGGATGCTTCGCTGGGAGCAGACAACGGAATGGCCATTGCGATGATGATGGCATTGATGGATGAAGGCAGAGAGCTGGAGTTTCTGCTCACGTCCGATGAGGAGATAGGGCTTATCGGTGCCAATGCGCTTGCGTTTGATCTATATGCAGCGTATATGCTCAATCTTGACAGTGAAGATGAGGCAGAGGTCTACATCGGTTGTGCAGGCGGCGCAGATATTACAGCCTATGGCAGCTTCGATCTCTGTGAGGGGGAAGGGGCATGCTATGAAGTGTCGGTCAAAGGGTTGAGTGGTGGACACTCCGGTGTCGATATCGACAAAGGGATCCCTAATGCGATCTCGCTGCTGGTGGAGTATCTCGATGCTAATGATATTGATCAGCTCGCAGCACTCTACGGTGGAGAGCGGCGCAACTCTATCCCCGCCAATGCTGTTGCCATCGTGCGAAGTGCAGAACTGCTCGAGAGTGATGGGGATGTGGAGGTACGTCTGCTGCAGGAAACTCCGCTGGTCTACTGCAAGAGTGCCGATCTTATCGCCGCACTGCACAGTTTCGATACCGGTGTACGCTCCCACAATGAAGCACTGGGTATCCCCCACACGAGTATCAATCTGGCGATCGTGACAGCGGATGAAAAAGGGGAGGTCAAGATTGAGACAAGTGCCAGAGCGATGGATATGGAAGCGCTCGATGCACTGGTCGCTGAGACCAAAGCACACTTTGAACAGTATGGCTTACGCTGTAAAGTGGAGGACAAATATCCGGCATGGAAACCGGATGTGACCGATTTCACCAAATTGGTCGATACCCAGATGCGCAACGTATTTGGTACAAGTAAACTCATGGCGATCCATGCCGGACTGGAGTGCGGTGTGATCTCGCAGAAGTATCCGAAGATGAAGTTTGCTTCGATCGGCCCGACGATCCGGTATCCACACTCTACCAGAGAAGAGGTTGATCTCGCTTCTGCCCAGAAGACCTACGAAGTCCTCAAAAGGGTGATTGACAATATAGCATAGTTGTCATCTAGACTTTGAACTGCGCTTTGCTTTTGCAGAGGTCTGCCATGAAACAGTCGTCACATTCGGGCTTGAGCGCTTTACAGCGGTAGCGTCCGAAAAGTACCATCGCCTGATGGAGCAGGTGGAGATTGTCTTTGAATTTTTTGACCAACTGCTCTTCACATTTGACAGCAGTGGGGGCATCACAGAGTCCAAGGCGGTGCGCGACACGGTAGACATGGGTATCGACCGCCATGAGATTGGCACCGGCATATTCGATCATCACGACATTGGCAGTCTTCTGTCCGACACCGGCGAGCTTGACCAGTTCATCACGCTCTAGAGGGATCTCTCCGCCGTAGTTCTCCACTACTGACTGTGCCATTTTGATCAGGTTCTTGGCTTTGTTGTTGAAGAAGGAGCAGCTTTTGATAAGTGCTTTGACATCATCCAGGTCGGCATTGGCAAGTGAGAGAGGGTCGGGATACTTCTCAAAGAGTGCCGGTGTGATGATATTGACACGTTTGTCTGTACACTGTGCAGAGAGCATCACGGCAATGAGCAGTTCATAGAGGTTCCGGTATTGCAGTTCGGTCACGGAGTCGGGGTAGTGTGCCAAAAAACGCTGCTTGATCTCTTCGATCTCCGCTTTGGTCGCTTTTTTGACTTTTTTGGGGCTCTTTCGCTTTTTATCCACAATTATTTCCTACTATTTCAACGGTGACGGGAGTTAGGGAAAAACGAATGCCGTCACCACCTTTGATGTTCAACATTTTAACACAAGCTATTAATGATTTGTTTAACAAGCAGAGATATACTTTGCTACCAAACTTCTAAAAGGAAATGAGTACCATGATTAAATTAGCAAAAACGTCACTTTTGGCAGTCGCACTCTGTACGACTTCGATGGTCGCATCGGATGTACTGGTCACTGTCAACGGTAAGAACATCACCAAACAGGATGCCGAGGCATTTGTCAATGCGACAGCACCCAACGCACACTTTGAGAAGCTGAGCAAAGCACAGCAGCAGATGATCAAAGAGCGTCTGATCGAAAAAACGCTTTTTACCGAGTTGGCGAAGCAGGAGGGCATCGACAAGAAGCCTGAGTTCAAGCGAAACATGGAGAAGATCAAGGAAGAGCTGCTTGTCAATATGTGGATGAAAGAGCAGATGGACAATGCTGTCGTCAGTGACAGTGAGGCAAAAGAGTTCTACAACAAGAACAAGCAGAAGTTCATGCAGAAAGCATCGGCACATGCACGCCATATTCTTGTCAAGACAGAAGAGGAAGCCAAGAAGATCATCGATGCGCTCAAAGGGCTCAAGGGTGAAGCACTGAAGAAGAAGTTTATCGAGCTGGCAAAATCGAAGTCTACCGGACCTTCCGGGCCCAAGGGCGGAGATCTGGGTACCTTTACCAAAGGTCAGATGGTACCTGAGTTCTCCAAAGCGGTCTGGGCTCTCAAGCCGGGTGAGATCACGACAGCACCTGTCAAGACGCAGTTTGGATATCATGTGATCTACCTCGAAGATAAAAAAGAGGCACAGCCGACACCATACGAGAAGGTCAAAGAGAACATCATCGCGTCACTCAAACAGAAGCAGTTTGCGAGCAAGATTACCGAAGTGGCAAAAGAGCTGCGTAAAAAAGCGAAGATCGTAGACCTGAGTGCAGATACAAATACAACGAAAAAGTAAACACCGCGTTATAAATAAAAAGAGGGTAAAATACGCCCAATACACATGTAAGGAAAAGAAGAATGAAAAAACTTTTGATGATCGCAGGATTGGCATTGGCGCTGACTACCGGTTCGGCAGTGGCAAAAACAGCAGGAACAGTGAACGGGATGAAGATCACTGTTAAAGAAGCGAACAAAGCGCTTAAAGTGCTTACAAGAGGCAAGATGACTTGGGACAAGCTGCCAAAAGAGGGTAAAAAACAGCTGATCACAATGATGGCTCCGAGCAAACTTGTTGCATCGGCGGCAAAAAGAGGTCTGACTGCCAAAGAGAAAGAGGCAGCACTTGCGGGTTTCTGGATGCAAAAGCAGATGGCAAAGCAGAAAGTTTCTGACAAAGAGGCGAAAAAAGCCTACAACGCTATGGTAAAAGCAGCGAAAAAAGCGAAAAGCAAGCAGAAGATCCCTTCATTCAAGCAGGCGAAAAACAGTATCAAGATGCAGCTCAAGCAGGAGAAAGTCGTCAGCAAGCTGATGAAAAAAGCGAAGATCAAAGTATATTAATCCCAAACAACAGGAAGTCGTAGATGTCTGCAAAAGTATTGGACGCAATCAAGCCGGGTGTGGTCACAGGGGATGACCTTCAAACATTATTCGATATCGCAAAGAAAGAGGGCTTTGCCATACCGGCAGTCAATGTGGTAGGCACCTCCTCTCTCAATGCTGTACTCGAATCCGCCAAAAAGGTCAACTCTCCGGTGATCGTGCAGTTCAGCAACGGTGGTGCGGCTTTCTATGCCGGGAAGGGACTTCCCGGTGACAAAGCAGCGGTACTTGGTGCGATCAGCGGCGCGAAGCATGTGCATACACTGGCAGAGGCTTACGGTGTACCTGTAGTACTCCATACCGACCATGCGGCACGTAAACTCCTGCCGTGGATCGATGCACTGCTCGATGCAAGTGAAACACACTATGAGCGTTACGGCAAGCCGCTCTTCTCTTCACACATGATCGACCTGAGTGAAGAGCCGCTTGAAGAGAATATCGAGACATGCAAACGCTATCTGGAGCGCATGAGCAAAATGGGTATGACCCTTGAGATAGAGCTGGGTATCACCGGCGGTGAAGAGGATGGTGTCGATAACAGTGATGTGGACAATGCACTGCTTTACACGCAGCCAGAAGAGGTCGCATACGCTTATGAGGAACTCTTGAAAGTCTCTGACAAGTTTACGATCGCTGCATCCTTTGGAAATGTCCATGGGGTCTATAAGCCGGGGAATGTTATCTTGCGTCCGGAAATTCTTGATAACTCCCAAAAGTATATCGAAGAGAAGTATAACACAGCGTCAAAACCTGTCAATTTTGTCTTCCATGGCGGTTCGGGAAGCGAACTAAAAGATATTCGTGATGCTATCAGCTATGGCGTGATCAAGATGAATATCGATACCGATACCCAGTGGGCATTCTGGGACGGTGTTCGCGGCTATGTCGCGAAGTTTTATGACTACCTTCAGGGACAGATAGGCAACCCTGAAGGCGAGGACAAACCGAACAAAAGCTACTATGATCCGCGCAAGTGGCTTCGTGCCGGCGAAGAGTCTATGGTTAAGCGTCTCGAGCAGGCTTACGAAGATCTCAATTGCATTGGACGTAATTAAATATGATAATTCGGAGTGCTTTGAGATAAATACTCCGGCAGTCGCAAACGGCGGAGCCGCCCTTCGGGTTGAGTGCTCCTTTGTCGCATTTATCTCAAAGCATCCAATCCAATGAAATTAAATCTTCCTTCTCCTATCCAACCTATCACTTTTGAAAACCATACCTTTTATCTTAAACGCGATGATCTGATCCATCCCGATTTTTCAGGGAATAAAGCCCGTAAATTTCACTACTTCCTTACCCATGATTTTCCTCATATTAACAAGATTGTCTCTTATGGCTCTGCTCAATCCAATGCAATGTACTCTTTGTCAGTATTGGCAAAGATGAAAGGGTGGAGATTTGAATACTATGTGGATCATATTGCCGATTATCTGAAAGGAAATCCGCATGGAAACTATAAAGGAGCGCTTGAAAACAATACTGTTTTCAAAGTGAAGAGTGAAGCGTTAAGCGTGAAGAGTGACAATGTTTTGTTCATAGAGGAGGGGGGACGGCAGCAAGAGGCAGAGTATGGCATCCGACTTTTGGCTCAAGAGATTTTTGAGTGGCAGAAAGAGACAGGCTTTGAAGAACTCAATATCTTTTTACCCTCGGGTACAGGTACAACAGCCCTTTTTCTGCAAAAATCTCTACTTCAACTCCTACCTCCTACCTCCTACCTCCTACCTAAAGTCTATACAACGCCTTGTGTCGGAGACAATGAGTATCTTAAAAAGCAGTTCTCCATGCTTGAAGCCGATGAAAGATATCATCCAACGATACTATCATTACCCAAAAAATACCATTTTGGAAAACTTTATCGAGAAAATTACGAAATTTGGCTAAAATTACAACAACAAACGGGTGTGGTTTTTGATTTGCTTTATGACCCGCTTGGATGGCGTACTTTGCTTGCTCACACTCAGGTATTATCAAAAC
>JALWKQ010000005.1 GCA_027081395.1 Sulfurovum sp.
ATCTCTTCGACTTTGTCACTGATGACTGCAAAGCTGGAGATGACAAGCCGATCCCCTTTGCGGATATTCTGCATGAAAGATTCAAAATCCTTGCGCTCATCCAAAGAGACATTTTTGCTGGAGTATTCTACTACTTCTTTCTCTATATCCAGATGATGCTCCATGGCAAATGAGAGAATATCGCGCTGCTGTTGGGAGAGTGGTACAAAATGCGGCATCTGCCTGATATATGCATAGTTCATTCCGTCTCCTTGGCATGCGGTTAAATAATCTTAGTCTATGACTGGGATAATCTTATCTTATTGATGCTTAAATTAAACATAATTAAGAATAAGATCGTCAACTATTCTATTTTCTACGTCAGCAGTACCCCATACTTTTGCACCATTTATGCTAAAATGCGAAAAATATGACAGAAGGAACCATTGTGAACCTCACACATCTTGATGAACAGAACAAACCCAAAATGGTCGATGTCTCAGACAAAGAGAATACGACCCGTATCGCCACGGCAAGCGGTATTATCGAAGTGGGACAGGCAGCCTACGATGCAGTCATCGCCAACACCGCCAAAAAGGGACCCGTACTGCAGACTGCCGTCATCGCAGCGATCCAGGGGACGAAACAGACCAGTACCCTCATACCGATGTGCCATCCGCTTATGCTTACATCGGTCAAGACCGATATCGAGGAGCTTCCCGAGTTGCCGGGATTCAAACTGACAGTCACTGCCAAGCTCAACGGTCAGACAGGCGTTGAGATGGAGGCACTTACCGGTGTAAGTGTGGGGTTGCTGACGATCTACGATATGCTCAAAGCGATCGACAAAGGGATGGTTATCCGCAATATCCAGCTTGAGCACAAAAGCGGCGGGAAATCCGGTGACTTCAACCGATAGTAGCTACTTTTGTTCCATAGATATCCTGCGAAAAAGTGTATAATAAAGCAAAAAAGGAGTCATCGATGATTCTTGACGACAAAACACAAGAGAGACCGGAGATCAGCTACCCTACCGAGTGGGGGTACAAGATCATCGGACGTGACAAAGAGAAACTCGAAGCCTGTATCAAAGAGGTGATGGGCGACAAAGCCCACACCGCCAAAGCCGGCAATGCATCAAAAACAGGCAAGTTCCACAGCTACAACGCTTCCTGCACCGTAGAGAGTGAAGAAGAGCGAAACAAGATCTTCAAACAGTTTGAAGATCACAGCGATGTCGATATGGTAATCTAAGCGCTAAGCCTTTGATACCTGCTTGTGGCTGTGCAGCATCCTGTCGGCACTCAGGCTGACAAGCATCGAGATGATCACATATGCCAAAAAGAAGTAGAGCCCTACCTCAACTTCTGCGCGGCTTACCTCCCCCTTGTTGGCGGTCAGGTAAACCAGAAATGTCGCTACGACAAAGACATCGACCATCGACCACTTCCCGATCATTTTGAAAAACTTCACCATGCCGTGTGCAAATCTGTTCTCCATAAACACTGAGATAAAGAGCAGAGAAAGCGTCTTGACCAGCGGCACCAGCACCGAAAAGAGCAGGATTACCAATGCCACCACAAGATCACCTGTCCCAAAAAGCTTCTCGATGGAGCCGATCATCCCTTTGGACTCAAAGGAGAGTACTACATCCCCCAGATACTCTACCTCTTTGTGGATCGTCACCATCAGTATCGGTGTGATCAGACCGAATATCAGCATGATCAAGGCGGCAAGACTCCCAAAAAATGTAAAACTTCGCAACGAGATAAGGAAATAGCCCCCAAGCACCACCAGCAGTGCCCCCATAGCATAGAGTGTATAGCGCAATGCCGCCT
>JALWKQ010000006.1 GCA_027081395.1 Sulfurovum sp.
AAACGTATGAGAAGATGGCAAAAGAGCTTAAAAGTGTGGGTATCAACTACGATCTTGCACCGGTCGTTGACCTTGACATCAACCCTAAAAACCATGTCATACATGGCTTGGGACGCTCCTTTGGCAATGACCCCAAAACGGTACAAAAGTACGCCTCCATTTTCATTGACGCGATGCACCGCTACGGGGTGCTAACCTCCCTGAAACACTTCCCCGGTCACGGCTCTTCGGTAGGTGACACCCATAAAGGCTTTGTAGATGTGACCAATCTGTGGAAACCGATTGAGCTGGAACCCTACAAACTGCTCAAAACAAAAGCAGATACGGTGATGGTTGCCCATGTATTCAATAAAAAACTTGATCCAAATTACCCGGCGACACTCTCCCAAAAGACAGTTGAGGGGTTGCTGCGGAAAAAGATCGGTTTTCAAGGGGTGGTGATTACCGATGATCTTCAGATGGGGGCGATCAGCAAAAAGTACGGCTTGAGAGAGAGTATCAGACTTGCTGTCAATGCAGGAGATGACATCCTTCTTTTTGGCAATCAGCTCGACCCTGCCAAGAGTGTCTCTGTCAAAACAGTAGTAGAAAATATAGCCTCCATGGTACGGGAGGGAACGATCCCAAAAGAGAAGATAGAGCGTGCCTACAATCGAATCCAAATACTCAAGGAGAGACTTTAGATGAAAAAAATAGTGATGCTGCTGGTCAAATACGGTCCGATCCTTTTGATGATCTACCGTAAATTCAAACGAAAATAGTCAACACCCCAGATAGCGCTCCAAGATGATCTTGGCAGCCACCGAGTCAATCCTACCATCTTTTTTGTGGCGGAAGTCTCCCTTTGTCATCTCTGTCGCCTCAAAACTGCTGCCCTGTTCATCCTGATAGACGACGGGGATATTCAGATCGAGCAAGGAGACAAAGTGCTTGATGCGCCGTTCCATCTCCGCTTCGCTGCTGCCGCCTTTGGGGAGTCCGACGATCAGTTTTTCTATCTCCCACTGTTTCAAAAAGGTGTTGATATCTCTGGCAGCCTGATTGCGGTTCTTGCGCAGGATGGCATTTTGGGGCAGTACGGTATTGCCATCCAGGCAGATCGCCACACCGATACGTTTGAGTCCTACATCGATACTTGCTAATTTCATAACGAGAGTATAGCATAGTTGGAGGTATTTATATACTATAAGTCTACTAAAGTGAATGATATGTTAAGTGGATACCATGTTGGTGTACTCTCCTTTTGTACTGCTAAAGTTATCTAGACACTAAAAAAACTTATGATAGAATAGTGTGCAAACTTAAAGACTAAAGAGGGGAAAGATATGATGAAACATACACTCATGACCATACTAATGATATTTGCACTCAATGCCTGTGGAGGCGGAGGCAGCACAGTTGATAGCAACACTACAGAGGAGACTACAGAGCTTGCTACACCTATGGAGAAGATCAAGGAGATTATTGCGGGCGATACCACAATCACTATTAGTGCAGATGAGCTCAACACTATCATCGAAGGCGCACTTCCAGGGGTAGATTATACAGAGGCGCTACGTAACGGCAGCTATACAGACAGGAGCAATCCGACCATTGAAGAGATACAGACAGTTATCGATCAGGTAAATGAACAGACTTCAAATCATGCGCCGACGATCTCGGGGACACCGGCTACAACAGTAGATGCAGAGTCCCTCTATCGTTTCACACCTACAGCAAGCGATACAGACAATGACAGATTGCTCTTTAGTATCACCAACAAACCAAGCTGGGCGAGCTTCGACACTGCCACAGGAGAGCTTAGCGGTAC
>JALWKQ010000007.1 GCA_027081395.1 Sulfurovum sp.
CCGCATTCTCAATGCCCGAACAGGTGCAAGGAGTATCTCCAGAAATGCTTTCATAGTCTTTTTGTTATCCTTCAAATACAATAGGCGGATTTTAGCACAGCTTTGCAAATAGCGTGATAATCATACCTTTAGAGTCCGAAAAACATCAGTTACATTGATAAGTATCTTCTAAAAATAACCCATTTTGTATGGACTTTCTTCCAAAACTAATAAGCAGATCAAATTATAACTATAAAAAAGAATGAATTTAATAGTTTTTTAACTGTTCTTGTCATAGAATGAGTAAACAAAATATATTACAAGAGGAAGGATCGTTATGGCAAGAGTAGTTGTTATGGGTGGTGGTGTCTCAGGACATACCGCTGCAACATTTGCAAAAAAATGGCTGGGTAAAGATCACGAAGTTGTCGTTGTCACCCCAAATTCACAATGGAACTGGATTCCGTCAAATATTTGGGTTGGTGTTGGACAGATGCAGAAAAAAGATGTGGTTTTTCCTTTGGCACCGGTTTACCAAAAAGCAGGGATCGACTATAGACAGGCAAAAGCTGTCTCTATCCATCCAGAGGGCAGAAAAACAGATCCGACACCTTACATTACTATCGAATATACGAGTGAAGACAAAAAGGGTCAAACAGAAGAGATCAGCTATGACTATCTGGTCAACGCTACTGGACCAAAGCTCAACTTTGATGCAACTCCGGGTCTGGGGGACGGCAACGGTCAGATAGGTAACCACACTGTCTCTGTCTGTACCGCAGACCATGCAGTCCATGCCAATCTCGAACTCAAAAAGATCTTCGAAAAAGCAAAAAAAGGCGAACGCCAGAAGATTCTTGTAGGAACGGGACACGGCATGTGTACTTGTCAGGGTGCTGCTTTTGAATATATCTTCAATATTGAGCATGAAGCCAACAAAGCCGGTGTCAGAGATATGATCGATATCAAGTGGATCTCCAACGAATCCTTCCTTGGTGACTTCGGTATGGGCGGTCTACACATGAAAGTCGGAGGCTATGTCGTCAGCTCCAAGCTCTTCGCAGAATCACTCCATGCAGAGCGTAACGTACCTTGGATTATCGGTGCGCACGTCAACAAAGTCGAAGAGGGAAAAGTACACTATGAACTGCTTGATGGCACCACCGGTACCGAAGAGTTCGACTTTGCGATGCTTATCCCGCCCTTTAGCGGTGTAGGGCTCAAAGCCTACGACAAAAACGGTGAGGATATCACAGAGAAGATCTTCGCTCCCAACGGTTTCATGAAAGTAGATGCCGACTATACGGCAAAACCGTATGAAGAGTGGAAAGCAAGTGACTGGCCGAGAACCTACCAGAACCCTGACTATAAAAATATGTTTGCAGCCGGTATCGCCTTTGCGCCGCCGCATCTCATCTCCAAGCCTGCCAAATCCCCTAACGGTACGCCGATCAATCCGACACCGCCAAGAACCGGTATGCCTGCGGGTATCATCGGGAAGGCAGTCGCACACTCTATCTGCAGTTTGATCAAAGATGGAGAAAATGCACATATCCATGAAGCATCGATGGCAGAAATGGGTGCAGCATGTGTCGCTTCTGCTGGTAAAGGGTTCTTTGACGGGCAAGCAGCAGCGATGACAGTCTATCCTGTAGTGCCTGACTTTGACAAATATCCGGCTACCGGGCGTGATCCAGAGTACACCTACGGAGAGATTGGCCTTGCAGGACACTGGATCAAACATATCCTGCATCACATGTTCATCTATAAAGCCAAGCTCAAACCGGGCTGGACACTTATACCTGAATAATACTAGCAAACATAAACACGATAAAAAGACAAGCTTGTACCTTGCCTGATAAACTATATTCAACCCAAAGGAGAAAAAATGAATGACCCATTATTGAACTTCCGTAAAAACCCACAATTTGCAAATACTATGATTCCTGATCGCTTTGCTAGATTTATGCGCAAATGTGCAATTTGGCAATTTGTTCGATTTACAGTCATGAATATAAAAATGCTAATTGTAGTTAGCAAAAGCCACTAATCCACAATGTCCTGCAGTGTTGCAGGACAATCTCCAAATATCCACTTTATACATCTATAAGAAATTTTATCTATCCAATATTTTAAATTATTTACATTATAAAAAATTAAAATAGTTCTCTCTCTATTTACAACAAAAAAATTGCCGATTTTAAGTCGTATTTTTTAATAAAATTTATAATTTTTATAAGTTTTGGTGTATGATTAAAAGAATATTTTAGGAGGTATGTATTGAAAGAAAAACTTGAAACCAGTAAAGTGGCATATGATGCACTCGTCAATGAACACGGGTTGAGTAGAAGAGATGCTCTAAAAATAATGGGACTTACAGGCGGTGCGGCAATGATGATGGGTGCACCAACATCTGCGGAGGCTGGGCCAAGCAGTGACAAAAAGGCAAAAATCGTTATTGTTGGTGGCGGTGCCGGCGGTATTATGGCTGCTGCAAGAATAAGACGTGCTGCCTCAAATGCTGATATTACTATTATTGCACCCAACGAGATACATCTCTATCAGCCAGGGCAGGTGTTTATGGCAGCAGGCTTGTATACAGAAAGTGATATTCAGCACAATAATGCAGACTTTATCCCAGATGGTGTCAATTGGGTTAAAGATGAAGTGACTGTATTTGATCCTGATAACAATAAAGTTACAACAGCAAAAAATGGTGATATCTCTTATGATTATCTTGTGGTTGCTACGGGGCTTCAGTATGATTATGAGGCGATAGAAGGTATGAGTGAAGAACTTGTTGGTAAAAACGGTATATCTTCTGTCTATTTGAATGATCCTGTTGCCGGTACTGCAAAGGGTGGTGTTGCTACGGCACAATGGTTTAAAGATATGAGAAAAGCTGCAGAAGCTGCCTCTCCTGACAACCCTATCCAGGTAATCTGTACACAACCTGATACACCTATCAAGTGTGGTGGTGCGCCACAAAAGATCCTTTATCTAAGTGACGATAATCTTAGAGGAAACGGTCCTGATGGGGGAGCAGATGTAAGCAAAAATGCGAAATTCAGCTTCTGCAAAAAAGGAACTACGCTTTTTGGTGTACCTGCATATAATAAAACATTGGTTGAAGAAGTTACACCAATGTATGGAAATATTACAGACAAGTTCAATCATATTTTGCGTAAGATTGATGCAGAAAACAAGGTGGCGACCTTTGAAAAGATTGTACAAAAAAAAGGTGCCTATGACGAAGACTTAGAAGAGTATGAGATCATCTCAACAACTGAAATGGTTGAAATGAAATATGATTTTATCCATGTTGTTCCTCCAATGAAAGCCGTAGATGCAGTAGCAAATTCACCACTTGCCATTAAGTCAGGTAGCGGCAAGGGATGGCTTGAGGTTGATTTTGATACTTTGCAGAACATTAAGTATAAAAATGTATTTGGCATTGGCGATATACTGGGTGTACCAAAAGGTAAAACAGGCGGATCTGCAAGACACCATGGTCCTGTTCTGACAGAAAACCTGATTGCAGTCATGGAAGGGAAAGAACCTACTGCAAAATTTGACGGATATACCGTGTGTCCTCTTAAAACCCAATATGGTGAGATTATGCTCGCAGAGTTTGATTATGAAGGGATAGCTCCATCATTCCCGATACTGGATCCAAGCAAACCAAGATGGATATGGTGGGCATTTGACCTGCATATGCTTAAACCGATGTATTGGTATTTGATGATGAGAGGTTTGATGTAATGCATCTTTTTAAAGAGGTAAAGATCTTTTTCTCACTTTTCCTCTTTTTATCAATTGCTATGCATTTTAATGCATGGATAGAGTATCCCATAAAACATCTCAACAACTTATCAAGTAGTTCATTGGGAATATGGCACCCATTTGTACTTACTCTCATTGTTTATATATTGATCTGTGTAGGCAGAGGCTTGGTATTTTTATGGAAAAAGCTCAATCAAAACAATACACTATAAAAAGGAAAGAATCATGAAACTAATTACATTAAGCACTGTAACTATATTGACAACATCTGTTATTTATGCAAATGCTACAGAAGATTTACGAAAACAAGTTGCTGAGCTAAAAACAACTCTTCAGGAGATGCAGGAGCAACTTGATAAAGTTCAGGAGCACGATGCAAAAGACAATATAAAGTTTACAGTGGATTTTAGATCTGAGTATAATTATATTAATTATGACTATGATAAATATAGGTATAAAGGGACAGACTTATCAGGTACGAGTAAAGGAAACAATGCCCTACTAACAACAAGACTTTTTCTCAATATGAAATCATCTCCTGTTGACAAACTTACCTTTACAGGACAGTTGGCAGCATATGGTGTTTGGGGTGGTCATGCATATGGTTTTGAAGACCCTACGCTTAAAGGTTGGAGTGTTTCATCAAAAGCATCCGATACACTTTTCAGAATAAGACAGGCCTATTTTGTCTATTCTGATACATTTAGTAACGGGTTACCTTACTCTTTTAGTATAGGAAGAAGACAATCCACAGATGGTTTTTTAGCCAATCATAGAGAAGGAAATACAGAACCGGGATCCCCGCTCGCACATATTACCAATATGGAAGTGGATGCAGCTATGTTTAAATTGGATTTAAACAAATATATCAAAGGTTCTTTCCTTAAAACAGTTGTGGGTAGAGCGCATACAGGTAATGGAGTTGAGACTATCTATGACAAAGGAGGCTATAGACCGTATGCAATAGAAGATGGTGATACAAACGAGAATGTTGATTTTCTAGTACTTTTGGGAAACCTTTATGATAACGGTCAACATAAGGTAATGTTTGAACATGCATCTATTTTCAATACAAAAGGCAAAAACATAACAACTGGTGCTGTTTCTGCAGATGCAGGAACAGCATATTTGGATGCAATCTCTTACCAAATGACTGGAGTAGGAGATATGATCAACGATTTTCTAGATGAAACCACACTTTTTCTCTCTTTGGCGCGAACACAATATAATCCAGACTCAAAGCATACTCTTCTAGGTAGTCGTGATAATAAAACAGGCTATTCTATCTGGGCAGGTTTTACAATCCCTGATATGATTACGGAAAAAGGTAAACTTGGGTTTGAATACAATCACGGTACTAAATACTGGACACCAATGACATGGGCAGAAGACAGTGTTATGGGCTCTAAAGTAGCCGTGCGCGGTGATGCATATGAAGCCTATTGGAACTTTAGTCTCATGGGTCTTAAAAATCTTACAGGACAAATAAGATATACGTATGAGCAGCATGACTATACGCCAAATATCAGATGCTCAGGCTGGGTAAAACCAGATAGTGTAGATATCAAAGCTCAAAACCTACGTGCTTTTGTACGATATCAATATTAAGAAAAGAGAAACATATAATTTGTTAGACTTATAATAATTATAAGTCTGACTTCACAATAAGTTCACAATTTGTACTTATAATTCATTACATTAAACACAAAAAGGATTGAAAATGAAAAAAACTACAACATTGGCATTAGCTGCACTATTTGGCTTAGCTCTAGCAACAACAACTGCATCTGCTGATCAAGCTAAAGGTAAAAGAGTTTACCAGAAATTTATGAAAGATGATTGTGGTGTAACAGGTGGTGTGGTTGCAGGTAAACATACACAAAAAGAGTGGAAAAAACTTACAGGTGATGCTTTCAAGTCAGAGCTTGAAAAGATTTGTCCAAAGTCTAAACCATTTTTAAATAGTGAAAAGTTCAAAAAACTTGAAAATCATCTTCATGACTTCATGTATGAATTTGGTAAAGGTAGTGGTAATATCCCTGCTTGTTAATCTCCACGTAAGAGAGCTTTTGACAAGCTCTCTTAACTTTTAAAACTTCAATTTTCCCACTTCCCACTATAATCCAAGAAAAAATTCTGTAATTAAAATTATTTTTCTAAACATAAAATGGTAATTATATGAAGTTGTATTATGAAGCTTTTGCAAGAGAAACTCTTGCAAAATAAGAAAGTCTCTGAGAGAACTTTGTAAAAAAGATAGACTATCTTTTTGAGAACTGTGGAGAACGTCTCGCTTTTTTCTTACCTGGCTTCTTACGCTCAACCACTCTGGAGTCACGTGTGAGAAGACCCATTGGCTTGAGGATCGCTCTGAATGACGGCTCGAACTCAACCAATGCTTTGGAGATACCGTGCTTCACTGCATCTGCCTGTGCAGAGTAACCGCCGCCAAGCGTTGTTGCTTTGATGTTCAAAGACTCGAGCTGCTTTGTCGCTTCGAGTGGCAGTCTGACTTTCATCTTGAGTGTCTCATGTCCGCCGAGCCACTGGTCAAGTGTTTTGCCGTTTACAAGGATTTCACCGTTACCTGGTGTAAGCCAGACTTTGGCGATCGCCGCTTTTCTTTTTCCTGTTGCATAAACTGTTGCCATTATTTAGCCCCTTTGTTGATCTGTGCAGTGTGCGGATGCTCGCTTCCGGCATACACTTTGAGTTTCTTGAGCATTTGTCTGCCGAGTGTTGTCTTTGGAAGCATACCTCTTACAGCAAGCTTGTAGAGCTTTTCTGTATGGTTTTCAAGCATATCACCCAGTTTTTTACTCTTGGTAGAACCGAAGTATCCAGAGTGTGTAAAGTACTCTTTCTCATCCAGTTTTACACCTGTAAATTTCGCTTTTTCAGCATTGATGATAACGACGTAATCACCGCAATCAACGTTTGGTGTAAATGAAGGCTTGTGTTTACCTCTGAGCAGTGTAGCAACTTCAGTCAAGATACGTCCGAAAGTTTTACCTTCAGCATCGATCAGGTGCCACTCTCTTTGTACTTCATGAGGTTTTGTGACTTTTGTCATTTTCATGATGATTTTCCTTGTATGAACTATAGTCAAAGGGGCGATTGAGAGCACCCTAAACTATTTTGTGAACGGATTGTATCCATATAATCTTAAAATTTATTTAAATTCAGTTAAATTTAAGTTTATATACTCGTTTTTCTCTTTTTCGAGGTAGAGGATCACCCCTCTGCTCTCCCTGCCTGTCAATGCCTGCACCGCTCTGATATAGGATGCGACCTGATGCTGGTGCTTGAGCATCCCCTTTTTGGAGCTCTTGTAGTCCACCACCACATAGTGATCAGGGTACTCGAGCAGCAGATCGATCTGCTTGAGTTCCCCCTGGTAGCTGAGGGAGCGCTCCTTGTAGATCTTGGCACCCTCGATCAGCCCGGCAAACTGCGTATCTTCCAAGAGTCTCTCGATACGGCTGCGGATATCCTCGATCTCCTCGCTTGAGAGCAAAGTACCATAGCGTCCCCGCATCGCAGCAAAGGCACGCTGCAGACTTGCCTTGTCAAAAGCTGCCATCATCTCCATCGTATAGTGCAGCGCCGTCCCGAAGCGCACTGAGCGCTGATCGACCTCTTCCTCTTCGCCTCTTTGCCCAGACTCCTGTACCCCGTAATGGTGCAGTGTCACGCATTTGGGCACTTCTGGTTTTTCAGCACATCTCTCCTGCTTGACTGTCGCGCTCTTGACACCTTTCATGAGTGCCTGCATACCGATCTCGTCAAAGATGGAGCCCTCTGCCTTCTTGAGTATGGTCATCCCCTCTACGGCACGGGTGAGTGCCACATAGAGGACATTGAACCTGTCTTTAGCCGAAGCTGCTTTGCGCGCCTCTATCACTTGCGCATAGACGCTGTCAAGATATTCGCGCCCTTTCATCCGATAGAAGATACGCTCCACGTGAAGATCATCGTTGTAGTGGTAGATCAATGGTGCCTTGTCTCTGTTGGGTCTGGTCATCTTATCCACAAGGATCACATGCCCAAACTCCAATCCTTTCGATCCATGTATCGTCATGATCTGCGCACCATGTACACTCCCCTGTGCCACAGCGATGCGGGAGGTGGCAAACTCCTCGAGAAAATCGGGGATATTCTCAAACCCTGCGGCAAACTCCATAAGCTTCAAAATGTTGCGGTCTGCCTCGAAATAGTCAAAGGTCTTTATCAGCCTGTCTATCACCTCCAGAGGTTCCATAAAGGTAGAGAACCACGTCAGATCGACCTCTTCGAGCCTTTTGCCTGTATATTCAAGCATCGCCTGTGCATCGATCTCCTCTCCGTAGAAAAGATAGGAGAGCATCGCAGCCAAAGCAGCGATCTTGGGAAGAAATTTGAGTGAGCTTGAGGTTTTCAGCAGGGTTGGGATACCGGCCGCCTCACATGCTTCCTGTATCTTCTGTCCATCCTTGTTGGTACTGACAAGCAGTGCGATATCATCTACCGCCACGCCTAGATCAAGCAGCCTCTTTGTCTCCTTGAGAGCAGCATCTATCAGATCCTCACTCTCTTCTATCTCTATGACCTCAACATACCCCTGGGAAGCATCCTCTCTGCTCTTTTGGGGGATATATCCCGGCATGATTGGCTCAAACCAGCGATTGACCTGCTCCACCACATGTTTGCTACTGCGGTAGTTGGTATCCATCGGCAGCACCGGTATATCATACTCATGTGCCACTTTGTCAAAGAGCTCCTCCACCCCGCCGCGAAAACGGTAGAGGGACTGCTTGGTATCCCCTACATAAAAGAAGCTTCTAAACTCACTCTGCCCCACACCTGCAAATATCTCATCGATGAGCGGTTTGAGCAGCAAAAACTGCAGTGTCGACGTATCCTGAAACTCATCGAGCAAAATATGCTTGAACTTCGCATCGAGCTTGAAATACAAGAACTCTTTGGAGATACTCTCATAGAGCAGCCGGTAGGTGAAATAGGTCAGATCATCGAAGGTCAACACTCCCGTATGTTTGGCATGGGAGATCGTCGCGTTCTTGTAGTGGTCATAGAGGGCAAAGAGATTGTGCAGGACGATACGCTCTTTGGCTTCCATCCACTCTCCCAGCAGCTTCTTCAACGCCATAAATGCTTCATCGATCTGGGGGTTTGCCTCAACAGATTTTTTATACCATTGGTGCTCAGCAAGGCTCTCTTTGGCAAAGACCGATTTGGATGCCAGTGTTTTGATGTCAGTTGGCTCAAAGTTTGCAATGGCTGACTTGGAGGCTTTCGCCTCTACGACCAGTGTATGGAGACGTTGTCTGCATTGCTCGATCTGCGTTTCGATCTCTTGTAGGTTAGGCATCGGATAATCAGCAAGAGGCAAAAGCGGATCGATCTTGTAAAAATCCTGCATCAGTGCAAAGATCTTGGCAAAGCGTTTGTCCTCTATATCCATCGCCAGCTTAACCAGTCTGCCAAGCCCGCCGTCACGCTGCACCTCTTCGAGGAAAAGTACCTCCAGCTTCTCTTCACTCTCCTCTTTGGTCACAAAATCAGGCTCCAGCCCAAGCTCCAGTGAGGCAGAGCGCAAAATAGAAACGAAGAAGCTGTCCAGCGTCACGATATGAGCATGCGAAGAGAGAAAGCGTCGCAGCACGTCCGGCTGTCTATGCAGCAGCTCGTCACGCGCCATCCCCGTCTGTTCCGATATCGCCGCCAAGAACGCCTCATTGGCATCAAGGTTGCGAAGCGAATCGACCACACGCTGACGCATCTCTGCAGCCGCTTTGTTAGTAAAGGTTGCCGCGAGGATCGAGGAAGCAGACTCTCCCATAAAAAGCAGCGAGATATACCGCACTGAGAGCGCAAAGGTTTTGCCTGAGCCTGCCGCAGCGGAAAGTGCTAAAAAGGGTTGGAAGGACATGCGCAATCTTTTTTTGTTTAATCATAACAGATTTTCACTCATACTCTCGAACAATATCAGTGTTGGTTTACCTTCCGGCGTTATAATGCGGCTTAAATTTATGATACACACCTCTCATACACTTGAGGTGTTCTTATCTTACATCAAATAAACCGGGGCAACTGTACAAAAACTATGGATGCGCCGGACTTTAAAGGATGCTTTATGTTAAAACACTTGATACTCTGGCCTTTGGCTGCTTTTGCGCTCCTGCAGCTTATACAGATCAAAATCCCGGATGCACCGGCAAAGATTGATCCTGCCAAAGAGATCAAAGCGCCTGCCGATATCAAAGCACTGCTTGAGCGCTCATGCTACGACTGCCACTCCTACCGCACCAACATACCGTGGTACGGGCATATCGCTCCCTTCTCATTTGAGGTCAAGAGCCATATCAAAGAGGGGCGACTTGCAGTCAATTTCCAAGAGTGGGGCAACTATGACGAGGAGAAAAAGCAGCGTGTCTACCGCGGTATCGTCAAGACGATCGATTGGCGTATGCCGCTGCCGATGTATCTCGATGCGCATCCCGAAGCCAAACTCACTGACAAAGAACGTGCCAGGATCAAAGCGTGGGCAAAGAGCCATATCAAAGAGCAGGAGCAATAAAGAGACCTACAGATACTCTCCGCGCTTGCACATCAGTCTGAACTCGCAGTAGGTACAACGGCTCAGATCTTCGCATAGAGTTGCCTCAAACCCCTCCAGCCTTCGCAGTGCTCCTACATGCTCATCGAGCAGTGTGAGCCTCTCTTCAAGATCTCGCACCTCATGCATCGCTCCGTTTTCGAGTATCTTGCAGTATGCCAGTGAGAGGTTTGGGTATGCCCTCTCCAGCATACGATAGTAGATCGGCATCTGAAAATCGGTGATCTTCTCGGGATCAAATTTTTTGGGTTCTTTGGGGAGATTGCCGCTTTTGTAGTCGATCACCAGTGTATCGGTGGTGTTTTGATCTATCCTGTCTATTCTGCCGCCAAAAGAGAGCCCCCCGATATCGCAGAGCCCCTCCTTTTCCCGTGCTACCACACGCCACCCTGCCGAAAAGTGTGCTGCCTGTGTGCGGGCGTACCCTTTGAGCTTCTCGCGGTAGAGCATCTTGCGGTATCGGCTCCTGGCATCATCACCCGGCAGTAGTCTCTGTAGCAGAGCATCTATCTGTGTCATGATCGCTTCAGCATCCTCATAGCGGTCATACTCCAGATGCAGCAGTTCGAGGAGTTTGTGCAGCAGAGTACCTTCACTCGGCTCCTCCTCCTGCTTTTGCTTGATTCTACGGATATAGCGGTAGTAGAATTTGCGCTTGCACTCGAGAAAGGTCTTGAGTCTCGATGCTGACCATTGCATCTTTGTTGCATCAAAGTCAGTCACGACAGGATCACTCTCATCCATAGGTAAACGCTTGAGAGGATAGAGCAGTGAGAGATCGGCATTGGCATCCGAGATTTTACCAAGCCCGAGCTCATAGATGAACTTGGAGGGGAGCTTCTCATCGGCTGCACTGTAGAGGATCGTCGCCTCTTTTGCCCCTTCGAGCAGACGTTTGTAGTACTGCTTTTGCAGGGCTTCACGGTCACTGCGTGTCGGCAGAGAAGCGAACTGACGCACCGAGGAGTTGAGGAACTGATCTTTGGCAGAACTTGCCGGTACGATCCCTTCGTTGAAATCGACGATCACCACACCATCAAAGGTCACTCCCCTTGTCTCAAGTACCCCAAGTACCGTGACCTTGCCGCCCCGGACATCATCGCGGCTGATCTTCGAGAGTGACTTGAGCCAAAGAAAGAGCCACTCCTTCAGAGGCAGCTGCTGTCCCTTGAAAAGTGTCAAAAAGTAGTGATACTGCGCTTCGACATCGCTGTTGTATGCCTTGCTCTCTTTGTCTATGCCCAATAGAGAGAGTCCATCAATGACCTCAAAGAAGTGTGCCGCGTTCATCTTCTTGCTTGGTGAGAGCTGCGCGATCTTCTCTTTCTCAAGACCATACTTCTCCAAAAGCATCTCTGCCTCCGGGTCATAACGCTGCCAATAGTGGTAGAGTGCCTCCAGCGACTTGTAGTGAAAGTGCTCACTGTAGTCATACCCCATCGCGAAGTTGAGGTTGTTCAGGTGGTCAAAGAGCATAAAGTGCTCTTTGAATGACTCATCCGGGAGTACCAAGGCGATCTTTTCAGGGTCGATACCCCTCTGCACCATCTCTTCGATCGCCTCGAGTGCCAATGCCACCTGCTCGATACGCTCTTTGGCTGCGATCACCCTCGCATCTATCCTTGTAGTGGCGGGCTGGGCATGCAGTATCTTTTTGCTGCCCAGATCGAAAGTGACATCGGCATCCTCAGGGAGGATACATCCCAGTGCGGCGAAGCGCTCCTGCATCTTTTGGTTGAACGGACTTGTCTGGTAGTGTATCACCACAGTCGTAAGCTCAGCTATCTGCTCAAACAGACCAAGCTCAAAACGGCTCAGGTACCCCTCCAAAAAGATCTCGATACGGCTATAGTTGCCGATAAAGCCTTCATTGAGCCTATATGCATCGGGTAAGAATGCTCTGTCCGTCAATCCCTGCTCCTGCAGAAGCCTACGGTAACGCTCAAGCAGTCGTTCAAGGATATCGAGGTGGGCATCAAACTCCGCATAGGCATCCGCCTGACGCAAGCTCTCGAAGCCAACTCCTTCGGCAGCCAGCTCTTCATAAAACTTGAAAAGGGCATCCGACCTGCCAAAAAACCGCACCAGATCTCTCTGCATCTTCAGTGCTTCAAAGATCTCCGAAGAGGCAGCTTCTCTGAGCAGCAGTGTGCGCTGCAGCGGATCGACCATCACCGCATCTTCAAGCAGCACTGCCCGACTCTCAAACTCATCCATACGCATCAGTGTAGGCAAAAACCCCTCTTGCCCTCTATAGTGTTGGCTGAGCATTCTGAGTGCCCGTGAAGTTGGATAGATATGCAGACTGTTCATAAAGAGGAGTATAGCAGTGAATCGTTGAGAGTTTGATGCACCCGAAGGTACATCCCACTTTTACAGGTTTAGGGTTTGAGGTATGCGGGGGTTTCCATATATCCTACAGTATTCTCATCTACACCTACTTTTAATTGGAGAATATAACGTCCAGGCTTTGTAATATTGAGATCTTTAACAATATAATCTCCTCTACTATTCTGTACATTTTTGCGTAAGATATCATCTTCAGTAGTATGTGGTCTAGTCAAAAGAAAGGTTACATTTGCATCTTTTAGAAGTGCATTACCCTGATGATCCATGATACTGTAGCGAAATTGGTTCTTTCCCTGATGCAATACTACCGCTTTTTCATCTTTGGCTCTCTTGGCATTTTCTAATTCAATTTTTTTATATGCAACATCATTTAAGACAATTTTATACTGCTTGTCAAAAGCTGCTTTCTTTTTCAATATATCATTGATAGAAAGATCAGCTTGCTGATACTTCATAATGAACTCATTGGACTCATGCACAGGTATAGAAGAAGCCGTCTTGACAGTCCAATAACTCAGTGCAATACCTACAAACAAAAAGCCCAAAATCATATGCGGCCAATATGTTTTTTTATTCTCTTCCATTTCTCACCTTATTTAATAGTGGTCTAAATATAAACATCCACAAAATAAAAATCGTACCGATATAAACAATTATTTTCAATACTCTTACAACAGGCTGTACTTCATTTGGGATTGTCTTAGTCAGCTTTATCCCTTTTGCCTGTGCAAGATTGTCAGCAAGTTCAGAATAGGCTTGCAACACACCGATATTGACCTTGTCTTCAAATTTATTGCTGTCTTTTGTTGCTATGACATCCACGCCAGCATCCCTGACTGCATCATAGTCGTACATCTTTTTTAGATCCGTTAAGGAAGGGATGATTCCTATACGACCTCTTGCTCCCGACTTTTGCGTAACCGTAGCAAAAGGTGCAAAAATCAAAAGCACATAAGGCTTGCTCATGTTTGCTTCATACTGTTTTGAGTACTCAACCAAATTAAATCTTTCGGGGAAGTGCTCGTTTGTAGCTATCACATAAGCATGAATACCGGTTTTGGTCTCAAGCTCATTGCCCATATCCTCAATAAGATTGACAACGTGCAATTTTAAAAGGTCATTTCTTAAAATGTGATTGGCTTGCAGTAGAATAGGAAGCAACAAAGCAAGCAAGGCGAACCTTACTATAGCTTTGTTCATTGAGTTAACCTACGAAAAGGTGGTGTGGAGTCACAACGGCCCAAAGTGTATAAAGTGCTGTGATTAACATTCCCCAACCCAAAATCTTATCCATGTATTTAATCATCATTGATCCTTTTTTAAGTTATTTTGCATCTTTAAATGCAAACTGTGCATTCTCTTTGCTGTTTGCTTTAATGTTATCCAGATTTGAAACGATCGGTGTTGGATCATAAGGTTTTACTGCACTACTTTGCTGTATTTCAATAGCTTTCATTGTCAAAAAAGCAAGAATACCCAATAATAACAGTGTAGCAATCAACATCCCTGTTACACCATTAAGACCAAATACAGATCTGCTTGTATTTTCTGTTGCTGCCATTAGTTATCCTTTAATGTATTGATATAGGTTGCCAAAGCTTTTACCTGTACTGGAGTAAATCTACCATGGAATGCAGGCATTCTTCCAATCATTCCTTTTTTACCTTGCTTCAAGACATGCTCAACCAGTGGCTGATCATATTCTGTCAGATTTGGTGACATACCATTGTTACCTTTACCATCTGCCCCATGGCATGATGCACATACAGCGAACTCTGCCGGTGGTGTTCCCTTGGATCCATTTGCAATCCATGTAGCAATTTTTTCAGCTGCCTCTCCACTTGCCATACCTGGAGGCATTGCACCCATAGGGTATCCAAGTTGGTTTTGACCATTCTTGATCACGTAGAGTACTTGCTCTTTTGACATTCTCTTTGTTAGATCTTGTGCTTTGCCAGAAAGTCCATCACCTGTTACTCCATGACATGGCGCACATTGTACCAAAAAGATCGATTCTCCCATTTGCTGAAGTGTTGCCTGATCTGCATTTTTATGCACTTCTTCAAACTTCTTGTTGTAGGTTTTTACCTCTTCATTCCACTGACCTATCTGACTAAATGCATCAACAGGATAGCCTATAGTCCAATACCACAATGCCCAGACAATGGTACCCAAGAATGCATAGGCCCAGCCTGAGGGAAGTTCATTTTTATACTCACCAATACCATCCCAGTTTTCGTCAGCCAACTCACCACTTGCAGTGTCACTTTTCATCTGAGAGATATACTTAGCAGATACACCGGCTGTCAAAACTGCAATGGCGATTGCACCAATGATAGTAATGGCATTGATTGGGTCACTTAGGTCTATATGCATCTGTTTAACAACAACAATGGTCGCGATGATCAATATTGCTGCAAAACCCAATGCTTTTACTATTAACGAATTCATTTATTTTGCTCCTTTTTTTCACTAGAAACAGAATCACTAGTATTAACTGGAGTACTGTCTATCTCATCATCGATAGCAATATTCCCCAGTTTTTCGTAATCCTTCTCCCCTTTTTTTTCACTTCTGTATAGATAAATGATATATCCATACAGCATCACCACAAGAAAAATGGTCATAAAGAAACTGGCGTAACCTTGAAGTTCTCTAATGTCCATTTTGTCTCATTACTTCAATCTGTTAAGATATGCTATCAAGGCTACAATCTCAGGGACTTCACCTCTGTTTACAGCATCTTTAACATCTTGATTTTTCATATCTGCTGCTATTTTCTTTGCCTCTTCAATCACTTTTGGCTTATATGCTTCCCAGGCTTCTCTGCCCGGTTTGATATCATCACCATAAGGTGTGTTGAAGACTGTTTTTACAGTTACAGCTTCCGCATAGGCAGTTTCTATATCTGCTTTGTTGGTGAACATATGCTTGTATGCAGGCATGATTGACCCCGGAACTACTGATGTAGGATCCCACATATGATTTTCATGCCAATCTGTCGTTCTGTAGTTACCTACACGGTGAAGATCTGGACCGGTTCTCTTTGATCCCCAAAGGAATGGTCTATCATATGCATACTCACCGGAAAGTGAATACTGTCCATATCTGTCTGTTTCAGCTTTAAAAGGACGGATCAACTGTGAGTGACATGCAATACAGTTGTCTTTTTTATAGACCTCTTTACCTGCAAGCTCAAGCACAGTATAAGGCTTAAGCCCCACTACAGGTCTTGCAGCTTCAGCGAAGTTTGGCAGGATCTCAATGAGTCCTGCAAATGCGATAACAATAAACACCCCTACGGAAAAGAGGAATGGATTTTTTTCTAACCAATGAAACATGACCTACCCCCTTATGCCATAGGTGTTCTGAACTGAGGTTCGTTCTCGAGCTTACGACCTGCAGTTGCTGTTTTGTAAATATTGTATGCAAACATCAAGAAACCTGTTAGATACAATACGCCTGAAAGCGCTCTAATTGCATAGTATGGGTGCAATACTGTTACTGTATCAATAAATGAATACATCAAGTTGCCATACTCATCTACCGCTCTCCACATCATACCCTGCGTAATACCTGCAATCCACATAGAGGTAAAGTAGAGGACAACAGCTGTTGTCTGAAGCCAGAATTGTGCTTCTACGAGCTTTTTAGAATAGAGCTCTCTTTTATACATACGTGGTGCCATATGCATGATACCTGCCATGATCATAAATGCAACCCAACCAAGAACACCGTCATGTACGTGACCCGGAATCCAGTCTGTAAAGTGTGCAATCGCATTGACTGATTTAATCGCCTGAATAGGACCCTCAAGTGTAGAAAGCATATAGAATGTAGATGCCAATACCATAAACTTGATCAGTGGGTTTTCAGTCAACTGGTTCCACTCACCTTTCATTGTAAGGAGCATGTTGATTGCAGACCCCCAAGATGGAAGGATCAGAACAACAGAGAAGACAGAACCCATTGTCTGCATCCAGTCAGGAACTGTAGACCACAGAAGGTGGTGAGAACCTGCCCAGAGATAAACAAACATCAATCCCCAGAAAGAGAGAAGTGACAATTTATATGAGTAGACTGCCTGTCCAGACTCTTTTGGAAGGAAATAATAGATCATTGCAATAATAGGTACAGTAAAGACGAATGCAACAGCATTATGTCCCCACCACCACTGAACGAGCGCATCGTTTGTTCCTGCATACATAGAGACAGAGTGCATCATGCTACCTACACCTGCTACCAATGCTGTCGGTACTTCCATATTGTTAAAGAGATAGAGCATAGCCACACCCAAGAAACATGCGATAAAGTACCACATGGAGATGTAGAGTGCCTTTTCTCTTCTCATACCGATCAGTCCGAACATTGCTACACCCCAAAGTACCCATACAACTACTGTCAACAGGTCAAGTGGCCACTCCATTTGTGCGTACTCTTTGTTTGCAGTGATTCCCAACAGTAGTGTCACAACCATCGAAACTGCCAATATCATATAAAGTACAAACTGAAGTTTACCGATAAACATAATAAACTTGGATTCAGCCATAGAGACTTTCAAAACTCTCTGTGCTAGATAGTAGAATGTAGCGAACACACCACTTACTGTAAACCCGTAAATAACAACGTTCGTATGTAATGGTCTCAATCTTGAGAATGTACCATACTCCCCGAGTAAATAGTTTAGTTCAGGAAATGCCAATTGTGCCGCGATAAGCGTACCAATCAACATACCTACAAATCCAAACAAAATTGCTGTAATTGTAAACAATTTTGCTACGGAATAGTCATATTCCAATGCTGCATTAGATTGCATGCATACCCCCTTGTAAAATTTCGTTGTGTTTTTGACAACACTCAATGATAATTATAATACTCTTTTATTATTATGTACTTAAAAGATCTTTATAATGATGGTATGTGGTACATATTGTAACAAGGAGCATGCAAAGACCGCCATTGTACGTAATACAGGACACTTTTAGTCTTATTTTAAATATCAATTACATTGATTTTATTAGGATAAAATGAGTCTTATATAAGGTGTGAAACGAGAGCAAAAAGCACCCTTTTTGTCCTGTAAAGGAAAAGCATACTACGCTTTTCCTTTTGCACTCTGAATCGAGTGGATATACTGATAGTCGACAGCGATCTTCTCCTCTTTGGGAAGTGACGCAGTCAATCTCCAGACCATCGCCTCAAAATCTTCGAAAAGATAGTTCGCCATCGATCCCGGGATCGGGTTGATCTCGTTGAGCATCACTTCATCATTGACCACGAAGAAGTCACAACGGATGATACTCCCTTTAAAAAGCGGATCATAAATACGCTTGAATGTCTCCTGAATCTTTTCTGTCAGTTCAGGAGAGATCTCCGCGGCAAGCACCTGTGAATCTCTGGAGAAGTCCATGTACTTTTTCTCAAAATCAAGAAACTCCTCTTTATGCGGCTCTTCGATAATAGAAAGCTCCCATTGGTCGGTGTAGCATCCCGCCTGGTTGTACTCCTTGACTCCTTCGATAAAAGGCTCGATGATCACATCGTTATCAAACTCGAATGCCACATCGAGCGCATAAGCGAGTTCGCTCTCATCTCTGACGATACTTACACCGATACTGCTGCCGAGTCTGACAGGCTTGATGATTGCAGGCAACGGTGTCTTGATCGTGCGTGGATCGTTTTTGCTCAAATGTTCATAGGGTACGGTCTTGACACCGAGACTCTGAGCAAGGAATTTGGTATAGAGCTTGTTGTAGGAGAGTACGGATGCCTCGATGCGCGGAGAGATATACGGAATATCAAAAAAGCTCATCAGTGAAGCGATCTTGCCATCTTCACCGTCACGTCCGTGAATAAGGTTGAGAGCCATATCAAAACCGACCTGCTTGCTACCAAACATACCCTCGGTAAAGAACCCGCCTTTTTTCAAGGTGAGTTTTTTCCCTTTTTTATACTCTCCGGATGAGAAGAGTTTGGCGTTGATCTTGTCTGTATCGATCAGCCAAAATTCACGGTTTGCATCGACAAAGATATAGGTAATCTGACTTTTTTTAAGTACCTTTTTCATCGTAATTGCGGAAACGATGCTGATCTCATGTTCATAACTCGATCCGCCAAACAAGATGGCTATATTCATTCTCTATCCTTTATTCATTTCTGAACGCTCAACACTGAACGCTGAGCGCTTGCTCACAGCATCTTCGCAAATTCGCTGAAGATATATGCCGATTCGTGCGGTCCAGGGCTCGCTTCTGGATGGTGCTGTACGGACATGACCGGTGCCTCTTTATAGCGCAATCCTTCGATGGTATTGTCAAAGAGGTTGACATGGGTCACTTCCGCTACTTCGGTGATGTTGTCCGGAACATTGTAGTTGTGGTTTTGTGCCGTGATCTCGACACTGCCTGTGCCCATATTCTTGACAGGATGGTTGCCGCCATGGTGACCGAACTTGAGCTTGTAGGTATCGTAGCCGTGAGAGATGGAAAGCAGCTGATGCCCAAGACAGATACCGAACATCGGTACTTTCGCAGAGATCAGCTGCCTGATCTTCTCCTGCTCCTCTTTGAGGATCAGCGGATCTCCCGGACCGTTGGAGAGAAAGACGCCGTCAATCTCTCCTGCTTCAAACTTCGCGATGATCTCGTCGGCACCCATAGAGTTGGGAACCACAGTCACCTCCATACCGGCATGGGTCAACTCATTGAGAATATTGCGTTTGACACCAAAATCGAGTGCAATGATCTTCTTATTTGTCTCCGGCTTCTCGTAGGTAAAGGTGCGCGCGTCATAGCGCCCTTCCTGATGCACGTAAGGCTCCTTCGTGCTGACCTGCTCTATATAGTTGATCTCTTCGATACGCGGAGACTCCGCAAGGATCTTTTGCAGTGCCTCTTTGTCGTGTACTTCTGTCGATGCGACCATCATCATCGCACCCTCATTGCGAAGCATTTTGGTCAAGAAGCGTGTATCTACCGCAGTGATACCCAGCACATTCTCACGTTTAAGCAGGCTGTCAAGACTCTCTTCGGCTCTAAAGTTAGAGTAGCGGGGCTGATACTCTCTGACGATGATACCTTTGCAGTGTGCCCCCTTGCTCTCCATATCCTGTGCATTGCATCCGACATTACCGATCTCAGGCATGGTAAAGGTCACGAACTGACCCGCATAAGAGGGATCTGTCACGATCTCCTGATATCCTGTCATCGACGTGTTAAAAACGATCTCTCCGACCGCCGTACCCTCTGCACCAAAACTCTTCGCTTCGAGCATCAGACCATTTTCAAAATACAAGCTTACTCTATTCATTTGTCACCCTTTAACATAAAAACTTTTCGCATGAAAAGCATACCAACACTCATCACTCTTCTCTCATCACTCTTCACGTGACAAAGCGTAGTCTTTGTCATTATAGCATTCCCCGTTTTGCCAGCTCTTCCTGATAGAGTCGCTCATAAAGAAGCTCATAATCCTGAGAACCGGGGATCACCTCTTTCTGCATATTTTTGATCTTTTCATAGACGATGTCGTCGATCTCGTCGTAGGCATCTGCAAATGCCTTAAATGACTTGAAAATGACATTTTTGACCTGGTTTTCATTGACGCTGTACTCTGCAAGGTAGTTCTCATAAAGCTCATCAAGGATCAAGTGTGCAAGATCGTTGTAGCGGTCATCATAGTTCATGATCACACCGTATTCGGGTGCCATCTTTTTCTTGATCATAAAAAAGAGCTGTCGCTCATCGGCATGCTGAAACTCGATCTCATCATAGTTCTCTTCTATGATCTTCTTGACCTTCTCATCAAGCGCACGCTCTTGGGCAAGGTTTTCATCGATGATCTTCTTGGCTGCCTCGACAACTGCATCTCTGCCTTTTGGCAAAGTGATAAAAGGAGCATTGGCTAAATCGATCCCTATTTTGGTCGCTACATATCCTGTCTGTTGTGGTTTCAATCTCATGGCTTTGAACTCCTTCTGTTTTGTTATTCTTTGTTACGCAATTTTACGGACAGGCGCGAGACCTGCCCCTGCAGGTTACCGAATAATCGTATCTTCCCGTTCTGGGCTGGTGGAGATGATACCGATCTTTGTACCGATCATCTCTTCAAGTGCCAATATATAGGACTTTGCACTCTCTGGAAGATCTTCGAATCTTCTGACACCTTCTGTTTTCTTCCATCCCGGGAAGGTTTGGTAGACCGCTTTGACATCTTCGAGATCATATGGTACATAGTCGATCTCTTTGCCTTCGAACTCATAAGCGACACAGACTTTGATCTCGTCAAAGCCATCGAGTACATCGAGCTTCATGAGGGCTACCTGATCGACACCGTTGACACGTACCGCATGGCGCATCGCTACCGCATCAAACCAGCCGCAGCGTCTCGGTCGCCCCGTAGTCGTACCAAACTCATGACCGTTCTCTCTGAGACGCTTGCCCTCTTCACCCAGATCTTCACTTGGGAAGGGCCCGTTGCCTACACGCGTACAGTAGGCTTTGGCGATGCCGGTCACCTTGCCGATATCTTTGGGATTGATCCCCAGACCGCTGCATGCACCCGCACTGACCGTCGTCGAAGAGGTCACGTAAGGGTAGGTGCCGTGGTCGATGTCGAGCATCGTACCCTGTGCACCCTCGAGAAGTACCTTCTTGTCATTATCGAGAATCTCCCACATCAACTGTGTCGTATCACAGATGTACGGTGCCAGTTTCTCCTTGTAAGACTCAAGTTCGGAGAGCAGTGCCGTCTCTTGGGGTGCTTCGACACCCATCGCATCAAAGACAGGTTTGTTCATCTCGAAATATGCCATGATCTTCGCTGTAAGCTTGGCAGGGTCGAGCAGCTCGCCGAGTCTGTGCCCTACACGTGCGACCTTGTCACCGTAGGCAGGCCCAATCCCCTTGCCGGTCGTACCTATCGCTTTGTCACCTTTGAGACGCTCGCGTGCCTGATCTATCTGGGCATGGTAAGGCAGCAGGATGTGTGCTTTGTCCGAGAGGAAAAGTCTACCCTCCAGATCATCGAACTGTGCCATCTCTTTGATGAAATCGACCGGAGAGAGTACCACGCCGTTGCCGACGATATTCTTCGCTTTAGGGTTAAGTACGCCTGAAGGGATCAGATGCAGCGCATAGGTTTTGTCTCCGATGACGATCGTATGCCCAGCATTGTGTCCGCCTGCAAAACGGCAGACATAGTCATGCGTCTGCGCCATATGGTCTACGATCTTTCCTTTGCCCTCATCTCCCCACTGGAGTCCGACGATCAAATCTGCTTTACTGCTCATTTTCTACCTTATTATCCATTTTGTAACAGATGCACTCATCTGTATAGAGTGCAAATCCTGCCGCTTCTACACCTTCGATCCTATAGGTACCGCCCATAGCAAGAAGGTCATTGCCCATAAACATACGAAAGGTCATCGAATCGTAATATCTCATTTTCGCATAAAAAAGCGGTGAGAGTACCGCATGGGTATGATCGATGCTCAAGACACTCGCTTTCATCGCTTCGAGTTCACTGCGTATATCATCTGGGAAGATCTCCAGATCATCCAGATCTGCAAGAGTGTTGATCTTGGCAAGCGCTTCGATCCAGCTCGGCCCGATCTGTAGCAGCTTCTCCAGATTCATCGACTTGATCACTTCCAGAGAGATATCATACTTCTCATGAAGCAGATGCGGGATACGGATATTGGATATCTGCATGATCGGCTCTATCCCTATTTCATTGAGCAGCATCATCGCCGTCTTGGCAACGACAGGAAACTCCCCGTCGATGATCTCGGCACCGATCTGATACTGCTCAATGGTCGGGAACGTAACCGTCGGCTGGATATAGAACCACTTTTTTGAATCGGTCGAGCGTCCCAGTCTTTTTGTGACGATACGTACGACATCTGCTGTCGAGTCTGCACGGAGCGATACCTCATGGTTCTGCTCATCATTCAAACGTATCAACGGTTTTTTATCGTCAAAGTACTCATGCTGATGATAGGAAAAGATCGGCGTGACGATCTCCTCAAAACCCAGGTTTTCAAGTATCTCACTGGAGACAAACTCGATCTCCCTTTTGATTCTGGCACTCTGGGCGAAATAGAGTTTTGATCCGCTGGGGATCTCATGTTCAAATATCATGCGTCTTCTCTCTTCAATGCCGACTTGAAGTACTCTTCGTTAAAGACACGGCTTGCCGTACCATCAAACTCTCTGCGCCCCAGCTTTGCCAGAGCGAGCTCTACGGCATTGACCGCTGCGACCATCTCATAAGGCTCGATGAGCCCCATCTGGTTGATACGAAATATCTTCCCTTTGAGGTGATCCTGTCCGCCCGCGACATTGACACCGAAATCTGTTTTGAGCAGATCGCGGATCTCTTTGGCATTGGGATCATCAACGGTCGTCATCGACTTTGCCGGAGACTTGGGGTAGATATGCAGTCCCAACGCCTCAAGGGCAAATCGTGTCGCTTTGGCACGGCGTGCCGTATCGCAGTAGAGCTTGCCCAGCCCGCCTCTTTGCGAGATCTCTTTGAGGATGGCACGCAGACCGATGATCAGTGTCGTCGCTGCCGTATAGGCTGTCGTATTTTGACGCTGTTTTTTGATCTCTGTGGCAAGATTGAAGTAGTATCCTTTGCCCTCACCGATCTTCTCTATCGCCGCTTCACTCAGTCCAATGATCGCCAGACCCGGAGGGAGCATCAGTGCCTTCTGGCTTCCTGCGATCAGCGCGTCGATATGGGTTACATCGATACGCTCGACACCCACCGCTGTGATCCCGTCAGCAATGACCATGATCTTGGGGTCATGCGCCTTGACAGCTGCTGCGATCTCCTCCACAGGGTGTCTCAAACCTCCTGCAGACTCACTGATCTGTACAGCGACGGCATCGACAGAGGGGTTGGCTTTGAGTGCTGTGATGAGCTCCTCGGCCGTTGCGGGGGTATCCCACTCATGCTTGATCTCTACATTGCCCAGTCCATGCGCCTGCGCGATCTTGCCGAAACGCTCACCGAATTTCCCGGCATTGACATTGAGCAGGGTGTCGTGGCAGAGATTGGTCACTGCCGCCTCCATCGCACCTGTTCCGGTCGATGCCAGCATCACCACCTCATCGGTACCAAAAAGATCAAAAAGCGCTTCACGCGTCTCTTTGAAGATTGCTTCAAATTCCGGGGTACGGTGGTGCAGTGTCGGCGTTGCCATAGCAAGTCTGACAGACTCCGGTACAGGGGTGGGTCCTGGGGTAAAAAGTAACATTTCTATCCTCTAAAATCACTTTTGTGATGACGTAATTAGAGGCGATTATATCGAAGAAGTGGTTAGAGACGGGTAAAGTGTTTGGAAAGAGGCAGGCAACTCCCATCCCCTCCCAGATAAAGTAATAAGTAAGATCATCCTATCTCAGCGGTCTGCTGCCCAATCTCCTGATAGCGCTTGTAGTAGTGCTCGACAAAGGCTTTGACCTTCTCATCGTTGGGCAGATAGGCACCCCCTTCTTTATGGGCATATCGGTTCAGATATTTTGCCGCATCCTCTTTTTGCAGATAGCTTGCGGCAAGATCTCTGTAGGCATCTGTGTACGCCTCTTTCATCGCATCATATCGCTCATAGTCGATCTCGATCTGCCCTTCGTGGCGGATCACACCCGAACCAAAGAGAATATCGAGATGGATCAGCCCTTCACAGTAGTATGGAAGCACTTCACCCACTTCACGCCATGCCATCAGACCTACCGCGCGGCTCACCAGATCATCGACGATATGAGGCTTGAGTGCCGCAATCTCGTTGTCAAAAAATGCCATCAGCCCGCCTGTGGTGGCTTTGAACTCTTCGATATTTTTGAACTGTCCTGATGCATTCATCCGTGTCTCCGTATCGCTGTCGATCCAAAGGATATGCCCATACTCATGCCCAATAGTCGAGATATCGTAGAGCTGATGCCAAAGCTTGGGATCGTTCTCTATCAGTGCCTTCTGTTTTTTGACAAACGCCTCTCCGAAGGTCTCCACAGAGAGTTTCATCACCGGCTTGCTCTTCTTGGACTCCATCACGAAGTCTGCGTAGGCAAAGATCTTTTTGCCAAGCTCTGCAGAGACTTTTTCATCATTGGGAACGACCTGTGCAGAGAAGAGTCCATTGAACTCCGCTGCATAGTAGAGCATAGGCTGTCCGATATAGAGCTGCGTCTGGTTGACCTGCTTGAGGTTCTTTGTGATGATCCGCTCCGCTTCCTCTCCAAAGGATTTTGCCATCTTTGCGGCAAAAGATTTGATATTGTCACGCGTATGCGATCCCTCCTGAAGCTTCGGATTGACAATACGCAGATCCCACTCCAGTGCGACCGCTTTGCGATAGTGATCCTCATAATACTCCAGCGGATGCCCCACCTGCAGCGGTGTGGTGATTGCCATCCATGCTCTGTCCACCTCAGCCCACTTGCCGATCAGTTCATCGGTCTTGGTATGCGCAAACGCCTCTTTGATACGGGTAAAGTAACGTATCCATGCCTCTTTCTGACCAAAGACCTCATCCTCTTCCTGGTTCAGCAGCGCGATGAGCTGCTCCAGCGAGATCACCACCGCTTCTACCTCTTTGGGGAAAGCTCTAGCATAGGCGACAGAGCGGTATTGTTTGGGGGTCAGACCCGCAGACGATTCATCGCTTTGCGACAAATCATCTGAGGTCAGACCCCTATCTCTGACAAGTACCGAATAACACCTGTCGCCAATACAGCCGTTCTCATCAGGATCAAGGAGAGATTCGGTAGCGAGCATCTCCATCACCTTGGCATCATCGCCGTTAAAGAGCTCATGTAGTTCGAGGTTGATATCGTTGATAATACGGTGCGTCCAGTGGCTCTGCCACTCACTCATACGCAACCCCACAAAGTGCACACCAAAGATCAGCCCACGATAAAAAGGGGTCAAGAGCTTATGCTCTTCGATCCACCCTATCAGACTCTCGTGTCTGGCGATATGCAGCATACTTACAAACCCGTAGGCAAGCTCTTTTTTGAGCCGAATATCCTCAGCACTCAGCCCCTCTTTCTCCATCACCTGTACCAGTGCATCTTCACGCAGACTGACGATACGGGTGAGTGCCGCCATTTTGGTCTCTCTGGTCTGGGGCAGTCCCAGTAGCTCCAAAAACGCACCCACTACCTTCTCGGCTCTTTCATGCCTCTTGCCCTCTTCGAGCAGTTCATAATATCGGTTGAGACTCTCTTGACGCTGCTGCAGTTCATCATAGATGATCTGGAGGTCTTTCATAAATTGTTCTTTTGTCATATTGTATTTCCTCGTCTATTGTCCTATCGTTATTTCTTTTGCAACATCCTGATAATAGGCTTCGCCAGTGCCAGCGCTTTGCTGCGGTGAGACAACTCCGATTTTATATCCTCATCCAGTTCTCCGAGTGTCTGCTCAAACCCCTCCGGGATAAACATTGGATCGTACCCAAAGCCCTTTTCGCCTCTGGCTTCATCGATCACTTCCCCATGCATCCAGCCGTGTACCACATATTCGCCATAAGGAGAAATAATCGCGATTGCAGCTGTGTAGTAGGCGGGGGTATGCTTCACACCTTTGGCTTTGAGTGCATCGATCAGTTTATAGAGGTTCTCTTTGTCGCTCGCTTGCTCTCCGGCATAGCGTGCGGAGTAGATCCCCGGTGCACCATCCAAGAGCGGCAGAGAGATCCCGGAGTCATCAGAGATCACAAGATATGGACTCTGAGGAGAGTGCTGCTGCAGCTTCTCAGAGATCGTGCGTGCTTTGATCAATGCATTCTGCGCGAAACTCTCCCCATCCTCTACGATCTCCATCTCGCCTAAAAGATCGGAGAAAGGCACGACTTCATCTTGGCACATCTGCTGAAATTCACGCACTTTGCCTCTGTTTCCCGTAGCCAAGACTATCTTCATTGCAATTAACCTCTGTTTTACTTAATAGGAATATAATTAAGACAAATTTTACCCTATTGGAGATATTAAGATGATTAAACAGATCATGCCTTTGAGCCTCATCGTGGCTCTGCGATTTTTCGGACTCTTTATCGTGCTTCCGGTGCTCTCTATCTATGCACTCGACATGGAGGGGGCTACTCCGTTCCTCGCTGGTGTCGTTGTGGGGGGCTATGCCCTGACGCAGGCACTCTTTCAGGTGCCATTCGGGCTGCTCAGTGACAAGATAGGGCGTAAAAAAGCAATCCTTATCGGACTGCTGATCTTTATCGCCGGCTCCGTCATCTCGGCACTCTCTGACAATATCTATATGCTCTTGCTCGGACGCTTCCTGCAGGGTGCAGGTGCGATCGGCTCGGTCGTCTCCGCGATGGTTGCCGACCTGGTCAAAGAAGAAGAGCGTGCGCATGCCATGGCAATACTGGGAGGTACCATCGCGCTGTCGTTTGCCGCTGCAATGATCATCGCACCGATCGTGGGCGGACACTGGGGGATCGACAAGCTCTTCTGGCTGACCGCCATCCTTTCAGTTGCAGCGATCTTCATCCTCTTTACCGCTGTACCCCAGCCACCAAAGATCGTCCACTCCTATGCCGAAGAGGAGGCGAAAGTCGCCGATGTCTTTAAGGACAAAGCACTGGTACGTATGTATATCACTTTCCTCTTCCACTCCTCTATCATGACGATGGCGTTCTACATCATCCCTGTAGTGATGACACACCCCGAAGCGGCAGGCGGCTTTGGCTGGAGCAAAGCGGAACTCTGGAAAGTCTACTTCCCTGCGATGATCTTCGGCTTTCTGGCGATGGCTCCCGCAGCGATCTTCGGGGAGAAGTACAACAAAGGCAAAGAGGTCTTCATGATCTCCGTCGTGACTATCCTGCTGGGATTCCTGGCGATGGGCTTTGCGACGACTCCGTGGGTCTTTATCCTTGGGGTGGTACTCTTCTTTATCGGCTTCAATATGTTTGAACCGCTGCTTCAGAGTTTTGTCGCCAAATTTGCCAAAGTCCACCAGAAAGGTGCCGCGCTTGGTGTCGCCAACACCTTTGCCTACACCGGTATCTTCTTTGGAGGACTGCTTGCAGGATGGGTGATGCAGCACTACGGACGCGAAACACTTGCACTTATTGTAGTCGGACTTTCTATCCTGTGGTTCATCTGGGTTGCAACCATGCCAAGCCCCAATAACCGTGGCAATGTCTATTTACCTCTGGATATCTTCGATAGAGAGAAAGTCATGGGACTTGAGCATGACGCGATCGTCGAAAAATATGTCAACGAAACAGAAAATATCGCGATAGTCAAATATGACAAAGACAAGATCGATGAAGATGAGATTCGTGGGATGCTGAGCTAATAGCAGATCATGACAATCATAGGTATCGGCAATATACTGCAAAAAGATGACGGGCTCGGTGTCTATGCGGCAAGCTATCTGTCACAGAACTTCACCTTTGATCCTGCCGTAAATATCGTAAACGGTGGTGTACAGGGGATCAACCTCTTCAACTATTTTCTTGAGGGTGATCCGATTTTGATCCTTGACGCCATCGAGCTGGAGGATGATCCTGCATCGATCTATGCCATACCGGCACAAGAGCTCGCGGGATATGGGCTCAACAGTGGTGGAGCGCATGAAATAGGGGTGATACAGGCACTTGATATGCTTGAGCTTCAAGGATATGAAATACCAGAAACAATGCTCATAGGCATCATACCGCAGCATGTGACTTTCGAGATCGCTTTGAGCAAGACGATCAAAGATGCCTTTGAGGGGTATATTTCGGTGGTATTGCAGTATCTAAAGAAAAAAGGGATCGAAGCTGCGCCAACTTCATCTAAAGTATCATTGCAGGAGATCATTGACCGTGCCAATGACCCCAGCGGGGTTATGACTTGACGATGCTTGTCTCCCAGCCGTCATAGCTGGCACCATGCGCTTCAAGCAGGTCGATCAG
>JALWKQ010000008.1 GCA_027081395.1 Sulfurovum sp.
TAGGGATGATCCACGGACTGCTTGTCTTTGCATTCATCTACCAGATCATCGAAGCGAAAAAAGAGGCAGGCTTTAGCATGCAGGAGACAATCAAGTACTTTATCCTCTCGCTTATCCCGTTTGGTTCGTTCTACACTGACAAAGAACTTGCAGCCAAACTACAAGCTGCTACATCTTCACAAAGATCTTGACAATCGCCTTGACGAAATCGACATCGGCAAAATAGTAGCCTGTCAACCATATCAGGAGTGCATAGCGCGCTCCTTTGGCAAAAAACACAATCAGCACAAAACGTCTAAAATCATAACGCAGCACACCGGCGATAAAAGTCAGCGGATCCCCGATAACAGGCATCCATGACATAAGCAGAGCATATCCTCCGTATTTTTGAAACATTGCACGTGATCGATCCATTTTTGTCCCAGAGAGATACCCCTTTTTCTCAAGATACTCCTCGCCTTTATAGCCAATGAAATAGTTGATCACCGAACCGATTGTATTGCCCAGTGTAGCAACTGCCCAGAGCCAAAAAGGAGAATAGCCTTCGGAGAGATCATAGAGCAGTACCGCTTCGCTGTAGATCGGCAAAAGCGTCGCCGCCCCCATCGCACTCAAAAAAAGGATAAGATAGACCATTATTCTAGCCTGTCTATATCTACAAATGCCATCTCTCCTCCAGAGATGACACCCACCTGCTTCTGACATGCCAGTGAAGGCAGAGAGATGTATTTGCCTATCACACGTGCCTGATGGTAGTGTCCCTCGATCACCAGATCGTCATCAGGGTAGTGGCTGAGTATCTCACCAACTCTCTGCTCAAACCCCGTGAACTCACGGCAGATCTCTTTTTGTGCAAGCTTGTCCATGCGATGATTGATGATCGCTCTCTGAAGAGGCTTGAGCAGTGTGAGTGTCCATCGATTACGCAGGATACGGCAGTAGAGATCATACCCCCTGCCTGTGGCATACCTGTCACCGTGCGAGATCGCTACCTGTTTTTCATCAAGAGCAAAACGTACAGGCTGCTCATCCCTGCTATAAACATTGACATTTGTAAATATATTATTTAGACAGAAGTCATGATTGCCCTCAAAGTAGTGTATCTCGATGCTTTGAGAGAGCTTTTGAAGCAGCGCAATAGCATCTTGCGAAAAGCTCCGGATATAATCGTTATACCCAAAAAGCAGATCGAAGTTGTCCCCCATCAAAAAGAGCTGAGGCGTTTGTACTTCACCACTCTCAAGCTTTTGTAAGAGTCTCAAAAAATCATCGCCATGATGGGGGTAATGAGAGTCGGCTACGAATAGCGCACCATCCGCAATAGCAGGTAGATCATTTATTTTAGTGTTTTTCATTACCGCCCCAAATATTTATATTTAAAAATATAACTACCTTCTATCTACGGCATATATGGGATCGTAGGAAGCCCCATCCCCTCCTCATATCCACACATGAGGTTGGCCGCTGCAAGTGCCTGTGAGGAGGCACCACGTAGGAGATTGTCTATAGCGGAGCTGACAAAAAGGGCATTGCCGTTGCGAGCGGCATAGATGTCACAGAAGTGTGTCCCTGCCGTGCTCTTGATATCAACCGGTGTTTCACGGATACGGATGAATGGATCGTTCTTATAGTGTGCTTTGAGTACCTCAAGGGGGTCGATCTCCTCTTTGAGGACACTATAGACCGAGACCAGCTCTCCACGTGTTGCGGGGATCAGATGCGGGACAAAGTTGACATGCATCTTGGCGCCATGTATCTTCTCTATCTTCTCTGCGATCTCAGGCGCATGGCGGTGTTTCAGCGCA
>JALWKQ010000009.1 GCA_027081395.1 Sulfurovum sp.
ACAGCAGATGCCCCATCTGCTCTTTTTTGGTCTTGAGGTATGCTTCGTTGTGAGGGTTGGGTGGGATTTGGATAGGGATGCGTTCGATGATCTCTATGTCGTTTAGACTCTCCATCTTGGCAGGGTTGTTGGTCAACAGCCTCAGCTTCTCTATCCCAAAATGTTTCAAGATGAATGCCACGATCTCATAGGTACGCTCATCGGCACGGAAACCGAGCTGATGGTTTGCCGCAACGGTATCGAGTCCCTGATCCTGCAGTGCGTAGGCATTGACCTTGTTGAGCAGTCCGATATTGCGCCCCTCCTGACGGTGGTAGATCACCAGTCCGCCCTCTTTGGCGATAAGATCGAGCGCAAAATCGAGCTGATCCCCACAGTCACACTTGATGGAGCCTATCGCATCTCCGGTAAGGCACTCAGAGTGCACCCTCACGATCGGCGCTTCGATACGATCCAGATCCTCACGGTAGACGGCAAGGTGCTCTTTGCCCCCTTCGCCCGCTTCTTTGAACGCCTGGATTTTGAAGGTACCGTGCTTTGTCGGCAGTGTTGCGGTTTGTGAGATCTCTATGTTTTGCATGGTAGGATTATACAGTAAGAATTAGGAATTAGGAATTAGGAATTAGGAATTTTTGGTAAAATGACACAAAATTATTTTATGAAGGCTATCTATGTTCACCCGTTTTAGAAGAAAAAGAATCCATCCGGTACTCCGAGATCTGCTTCAGGAGACCACACTCACGGTCAATGACTTTATCTATCCCCTCTTTGCCAAGAGCGGTGAGGGAATCAAAGAGGAGGTCGCCTCTATGCCCGGTGTCTATCAGATGAGTATTGACGAGATTGTCAAGGAGTGTGACAACCTCAAAGCTCTCGGCATTAAGGCTATCATCCTCTTTGGCATCCCTGATGTCAAAGACTCTGTCGGCAGTGATGCGATGTGTGAACACGGTATCATTGCACAGACAGTCAGAGCGGTCAAAGATGCTCACCCCGATATGCTTGTCGTCACCGATCTCTGTTTCTGCGAATACACCGACCATGGACACTGCGGCGTACTTGATCCTGTGCTTGAAACGGTTGACAATGACATCACCCTTGACAACCTCGCCAAGCAAGCTGTCATTCATGCCAAAGCAGGAGCCGATATGATCGCACCCAGCGGTATGATGGACGGGATGATCACCGCGATCCGCCAGGGGCTTGACAGTGCCGGGTTTGTCAACCTTCCTGTCATGAGCTACTCAACCAAGTTTGCCTCTGCCTACTACGGTCCGTTCCGTGATGTGGCAGAGAGCAGCCCAAGCTTTGGAGACAGACGAAGCTACCAGATGAACCCCGCCAACCGCCGTGAAGCGATCGCCGAATCGGTCGCCGACGAAATGGAAGGTGCAGACATTCTCATGGTCAAACCCGCCCTTGCCTACATGGACGTCATCCGCGATGTACGGGAAAACACCACCCTCCCCCTGGCAGTCTACAACGTCAGCGGCGAGTACTCCATGCTCAAGATGGCAGCCAAAGCCGGTGTCATCGACTACGACCGTGTCATGATGGAGACCCTGATAGGCTTCAAACGCGCGGGGGCAGATATCATCATCACCTATCACGCAAAGGAAGCGGCGGAGTTGTTGCAGAACTAAACCACTATGGACTGAAAGTCCATAGGTTCTCTGTTGCGGACTGAAAGTCCGCTCTCTACTCCAAAATCATTGTCCCTAAATCACGATTGGATGGTGTCCTGTGGTGTTCAAGATATTCATC
>JALWKQ010000010.1:0-5796 GCA_027081395.1 Sulfurovum sp.
GTTATTGTTGTGATGCATAGTGTCATCATGGAATTTTTTAATTTGTTCTTTTGAAACGGTTAGCGGCTGCTTGAGCACAAACCATCTCACACCTTCTGTACACGGTGGTGTTGTGAGGGAACCATTGAACCTATAGTAATGCTTGTCTTTGGGTAGAAGTTTTTTTGCAATTTCTTTTAGTTTCAATACTTTGGTGTCACCTTCTTTGTTTGGCATATTTGCCCATATCTTTTCTAATTCAGGGTTTGCTTTGCCCTCTTGGAACATTACAGCAATAACTGCAAGATCCCCCTTTTTATCTGCATGAACAAAGTGAGCTTCAAGCGGGAAAGATTTTCCGTCAATTTGGTTTTCACTAGGTGAATGAAAGTGAAATTGTTTGAGTTCAAAAGTGATGCCGTCTATTGTAACTGTATCTCCGGGCTCCATATTGACCTGTATTGTATGTCCGTTGTCTACAATATTTTTTGAACTATGGCTATAGTTTGGTGACAGTGGAGGAAGGTTGGCATGTATAGAGTTTGTAATGTTGATTGGTGATTGATTGAGACCTACACCACACTCTCTAAACTTTTCAGATAATTTTCCCCATTTGTCAGGGGTATTGTGCCCTGTATACCCCCAATGGTCTGTTTGGGATTTTGTTTCATTTGCACTCAGTTGGATATTGCAGAGTGTTAGTGTTGCAATAGCACTGAGAAGTAGTTTCATATTTTTTTGCATGTTTCTTCCTTTTAGAAATGATTTGTCCTATGAGTATAATAGATTTGAGATTAAAGAGGAAGCAATTATGAGCTAAAATGCTTTATAAGATTATGAATTCTGCACAAAACCATATTTTTAATAAGTAATATATATTAAAAATATTCTCTGTATTGATGGTATATTTAAGATATATAGGGGAAATATAAAATATCCCCATAATGTTATCTGCTAAATACTATAAAAAATATATTTTTATTTCATTATGGTTATGATTATTCTATACAAACAAGGAGAAGATAAAATGAGAAAATTAGTGATAGGTACTCTATTGGGCATAGTATATGTACATAGTGCAGACAATGTTGCTTCAATGTTTGAAGAAGGTAAAGCATATGGAAATATTAAATATTACTATATCCAAACGGATAAGCAAAACAATATTCCACATAAAGATACTTCTGCTAATGCACATGCTATCGGTGGAACATTGGGTTTTAAAACTGCACCCCTATATGGACTAAGTGCACAAGCAACCTTTATGACTACCAATGGTTTTGGATTGGATGGAGCTGTAGACACATCGATTCTAGGACGTGATAATGGTGTTCGACTGGACAATGGTAATCCCTCCGGTGCTATTGCCCAGAAATCTTTTACTGTACTTGGAGAAGCATTTGTAAATTATGATTACAACAACTTCTTTATAAATTATGGTCGCCAAGTAGTAAAAACGCCATTGATAGATGCAAAAACAGTACGCATGCTGCCTTCCGCTGTACAGGGTGCGAGAGTTGGCTATCATATAGAAGATCAAGGGTTGACTTTGGAGGGAGATTATCTGACACACTTCAAACAAAGAACTTCGAATGATTTTATTAATATAGTTGAACACGCACTCGGAGCAAATACCAAAGCAATTACCGGAGATACTAAAGGGGACTTGCTTGTGGCATCTCTATTATGGAAGCATGATCAGTTCTCTGCTTCAGCTTATGATTATTATGCAAAGAACTTTCTTAATTCAGTTTATGCAAATATAAATTATACAGGCACAAATGACAACTATACGTACAATCTGGGATTTGAGAGCATCATTCAAAGAAGTATTGGGACTGCAAATATTAATTTATCATCTCCAGGTTCTTTGACAGGTGGGAAAAAGATTAATACTGAGGCTTTTTCATTTAAAGGGGATATCCATTATCAAGAAAGTAGTTTCATGATAGGCTATACTTATATCAGTAGTGATGATAGTGTCCATGACAGCCTTGTATTGCCTTGGGATGGCACGCCTCTTTATACCAATATGATCACTTCAAATGATTTGTTTGTATCAAATTATGGAAAAGGTTTGACCGCAGATAGTATCTATATCGGTGGTACGAAATCTTTTAAGTTCTCTTATACGCAAGGGTATGATTTTACCGGTTTTAAAGGTATCAAAACTACATTTGCTTATATGATTGCAGATAATGATAAGTTTACTAAAGGAAAACAGAAAGACTTCAATGTAGTACTCTCCTACAAATATGATAAACATTTTTCTATTGCATTAAAAGGAATTTTCGTAAAGAATAATACTTCAGCCAGAGAAGATGGTACTATCTCGCAACTAGATGATTTTCAGCAGTATCGTGTGATTGCAAATTACAGGTTTTAGATGTAGATTCAGTTTTGAGTTAGAAGCGTTTAGAACGCTTCTAACGTAATAGTCTTTTCCTCTTTAGTTTCCAGGTCTTTGATCCATACAGTACCGTTTTTGAGTTCATCTTCACCTATGAGAAGGGCATAGCGCGCACCGGCTTTGTCTGCGCCTTTCATGTGGGTTTTGAACCCTTTGGGGGTATATTCGACTGTGACTTTGGTCTCTTTGCGTTTTTTGGCTGCAAGCGGGAAGAGGTGCTCTACCGCTTCAGGTGTCATCGCGCCCATATAGATACCCTCTTTTTGCTTCTTCGGCATTTTGACCAGTTCCATGATACGCTCGATCCCTATGGCGAAGCCGACAGCAGGGGTGGGTTTGCCGTCAAGGTATTCGACCAGCTTGTCATATCGGCCGCCGCCTGCAATAGCTGACTGTGCTCCGATCTCATTGCTGACAAACTCAAAAGCGGTTTTGTTGTAGTAGTCAAGACCGCGCACCAGATTTGTGTCGACCTCATAGGCGATACCGGCATCATCGAGCAGTGCAGTGAGCTTTTGAAAGTCGCTTTGGCATGTTTCGCAGAGGTTCTCTGTCAGCTTGGGAGACTCTTTCAGGAGTGACTGGCACTTCTCATTTTTACAGTCGAGTACACGGATAGGATTGGTGTCGATACGTCTGTTACAGTCTGTACAAAGTTCCTCTTTGATATTGGTCAGAAAAGAGACAAGGTTCTCTCTATAGGGAGGCATACACTCCGGACATCCCAGAGAGTTGATCTTGAGATCAAAGCCGATCCCCAATGCCTCAAAGATTTGAGAGATCATAGTGATCATGGTAAAATCTTCATAGACCGATGCCTCGCCGAAGCTCTCACATCCAAACTGGTGAAACTCTCTGAGTCTACCTTTTTGGGGACGCTCATAGCGGAACATCGGACCGTAGTAGTAAAACTTCTGTTTGACCGGCTGTCTGTCGAGCTTGTTGCTGACAAAGGCACGTACGACACCGGCAGTACCTTCGGGGCGCATACAGACATCGTTGCCGCCTTTGTCTTCGAACTGATACATCTCCTTGCTGACGATATCTGAACTGTCTCCTACAGAGCGTTTGAAGAGTGCAGTCTCCTCAAGGATCGGTGTTTCGATATAGCTGTATCCGTACCGTTTGGCTATCTCTATCGCAGTTTTGATCGTGTATACAAAACGTTCGGCATCCTCGAACATGAGGTCTTTCATCCCGCGTAACGGCTTGATCATGGTATCGTCCTTGCATCAAAATAATCCCAAATCTCGAAAATAGATATTCATGACTTTGCATCATCATCGCATTCACGGACTTCGCATAAAATCATCGCCGAACCTACGGGTGCGACTCAAATTTTCTGCAAACCCCGTAAATACGAGCATAACACAAATGCAAAGAATCCAATTTCGAGATTTGGGATAGCTAAAATTATAGCGTGTGGAAGGTAAAAGGGCAATAAGAGAGGATCACAGCTGTCCTAAACGATCTCATAGGGTTCGAAATAGACCCGGATCTTGTTTTCAGAAAGCATGATACGCTTTCTGCCGCTGTCCCACTTCGCCAATCCTTTTGGATGTGTTTTGAGTTGTTGGTTCTGTTCGAGTACGATCTCTTTGGGTGCGCTGCTGAGCGACTCTATCGCCTCTTTGGGGATATAGTAGTGACGTTTGTAGTTTTTGACCTTATAGTAGCGTTTTCCCCGGTATTCATAATCTCTCTTGTCAGAAAGATACGCTTGTAGTGATTCCTGCATGGTTTTCCCTTATTCCCAAATATACAATATACTTTGAAAGTATAGCATAGAAGAGTTTTGGAAGAAAAGCTATACAATAAATCTTAGAGCTTCAGGTAACTCGAGATCTTCTCTTGGATAGTCTCTATCTCTTCTGTAGCATCGATGATGAGATGGTCGATATCGAGTTTTTGCAGACTTTCGAGCATATGCTGCTGTACCTCGATGAGATATTCAAGACCCCGCTGTTCGATACCGTCAAGGCTTTTTTGTGAAGTGCGCTCACGCAGGGTTGCCATGTCGGTGACAAAAAGGATGATCTTGTCAGGCAGGTCACCCTGCAGGGCAAAGCGGTTGAGCATCAACAGTTCATCAAAGTCGAAATCCCCATTGGCAAGGGCATAACCAATCCCTGATAAAAAGCCGCGATCGGAGATGATCGTCTTGCTGCGGTTGGGTTTGATGATCTCTTCATAGTGCTCTGCTCGATCAGCAAGAAAGAGGAGGAGCTCCGCTCGCTTGGAGCTGAGTCCGTCATCCAAAAGGATCTCGCGGGCCTTCTTGCCAAAGGCAGTACCGCCGGGTTCATGGGTGAGGATGATCTGGGGATGCTTCCGAGCTATCAGCTCTATCTGTGTTGTTTTGCCGCAGGTGTCGATGCCTTCAAAGAGAATGTACATTTTGCTACTCTTTTATGGCTTTGATAATACGGTGTACTTCCGGATGGAGGAGATGGTCGACCTTGCCGTCATAAGCAAGAATAGCGCGTACTACCGAAGAGCTGACAAAGGCATGCTGCAGATTTGGCATCAGGTAGATCGTCTCAAGATCAGGTTTGAGTGATGCATTGGCATAACCCATCTGCAGTTCATACTCGAAGTCACTCACCGCACGCAGACCACGTACGACGATACCGGCATCGAGGTCTTCAGCGAGATCGACCAGCAGTTTGTCAAAGCCGATCACTTCGATCTTTGGTAGAGCCATGGTTGCCGCTTGTACCATCTGTATACGCTGCTCGAGTGAAAACATCGGCTTTTTTGCCTCAGATGCTGCTACAGCAACGATGATTCGGTCGAACATCTTGCAAGCTCTCTTGATGATATCGAGATGCCCGTTGGTGATGGGGTCAAAGGTACCCGGATAGATAGCCGTTCTCATTTGTATGCTCCTTTGGAGCATTTAGTGAAGAGTGAAGAGTGAAGAGTGAAGAGTGTCGGTATGCATTGCTTTGCAATGCTATTATTTATAGGTGTCATTTCTCTCTCGTTTAATAAAAAGCTTTTCGTCAGAAAAGCATACCACAACTCTTCACTCTTCACTCTTAATTCTTCACTCATTTCCAACGCGTATAGAGTTCGTTGGGGATACCGAGTACATCATACCACTTTCCGATAATGAATTTTTCCATATCTTCGAGTGAGGATGCATCGGAGTAGTAGCCCATGACAGGTGGGGCAATGATGACACCAAGTGTTGCGAGTTTGTGCATATTTTCAAGCGCGATGGCGGAGAAGGGCATCTCTCTTGGGGCAAGCAGGAGTTTTTTTTGCTCTTTGAGGGCAACAGCGGCGACACGGGTTGCGAGGTTGTCACTGATGCCGCAGGCGATCTTTGCGAGTGTATTCATCGAACAGGGGATGACAGCTGTGATATCGACGCGAAAAGAGCCGCTGGAGATAGAAGCGGC
>JALWKQ010000010.1:5896-7994 GCA_027081395.1 Sulfurovum sp.
AATGGAGCGGGCGAACGGGATCGAACCGTCGACCCTCACCTTGGCAAGGTGATGCTCTACCGCTGAGCTACGCCCGCTTCGTCGATGCAATTATAATGCATCTAAGCTGAAAGTTTCAACTTGTGAGTGGTACCTCGGGCCGGAATCGAACCGGCACGGGCAAAGCCCATCAGATTTTGAGTCTGACGTGTCTACCAGTTCCACCACCGAGGCATCAACGTCCTAAAACGTAGATGGGATTTTACATCCGGGGAGCTTAAAGGGGGTTGATGTCTGTGCCAAAAGAGGCTTTTTATGACAATCTGACAGATTTAACGGATAGACTAATATTTATTTGTTATAATATCTTCATTATTTAATATGAAATTAGGACAGAGAGTGAAGATAAGCATCATCATTATTGCCATACTATTTATCTATGGGGCATTTTCGACCATATTTCATGATACTGCTCTGGTAGGCAACATCGGTCACCTTGTAGGCAGTACCAATCTGGAACTTTTCGGATATTTTGCCTATCTCAATATCTTTTTGCTTTTTATTCCGCTGTTCAAACTCTATACAGATCCGAGTGTACGTAAAAAACTCGATTTCTATCTCGGATGGATTTTGCTCTTCATCGGTGCAGTGCTTTTCGAGTCGTTGCTGTTTGAGCCTAAAGATGTCGGATTTATCGGCAGGGAGATCGTCTCATTTCTACAACCGATGATCGGTAAAGCAGGGCTTTGGCTGCTTTGGCTGATGGTAATGTCGCTCTCTGCGGTCTTTATCTTCGAAGATGGCATCAGGGTACCGGAGTTAAATATGGGAGGATTCTCTCTCGCTCCTGTCGGTCGTTTTTTCTCCTCTCTTTATACAGGGGTCAGAAAGTTTGGCAAAAAGTTGTTGCAAAATCCCTTTGCCTCTCCCGCACTTGAAGATGAGATGATGCCTGTACTCGAAGCGGAGGAGAAGCGGAAAGTTACACGCAAACGAACCAGAGCACCTAAAAAAGCTGCCAGAAAAGAGCTTCCCAAACCGGAAGAGAGTGTAGATGTTGATCTTTCTGAAGAGGCAAGCACCCCGATGACCAATGAGGTATTGGAATCCGAACATACCTACGAAGAGAGTCTAAAGCCCAAAAGAACATCTGTATCAGGGCAGAAAGCAAAAGCTGCAAGCACTTCGGGTGTACAGATCGTAGAGGAGCTCGAAGAGAACTCCAAATTGCTTGAACAGATAGACAAGGGCACCGTAGCAAAACCCAAAAACTTCAAACTCCCCAAACTCGACTTTCTGCAGAAAGCACCCAAAGTGACCAAAAAGGTCAACGAAGCAGAGATCGACAGAAAGATCGAAGAGCTGCTGGCGAAGCTCTCACAGTTCAGGGTCGAAGGGGATGTGGTACGTACCTACAGCGGGCCGCTGGTAACGACCTTCGAGTTTAAGCCGGCACCCAATGTCAAGGTCTCCAAGATACTTGGTCTTCAAGACGATCTTGCGATGGCACTCAGTGCAGAGACGATCCGTATCCAAGCACCTATTCCAGGGCGTGATGTGGTGGGCATCGAGATCCCCAATGAGAGCATTGAGACGATCTATCTTCGAGAAATACTTGAGAGTGATATCTTCAAGAACTCTTCATCCCCACTTACAGTCGCTCTGGGTAAGGATATCGTGGGCAAACCTTTTATCACCGATATCAAGAAGCTGCCGCATCTGCTCATCGCCGGTACCACAGGATCAGGGAAATCGGTCGGTATCAATGCGATGATCCTTTCCTTGCTCTATCGCAACGATCCTGATCAGTTGAAGCTGATGCTTATCGACCCGAAGATGCTGGAGTTTGCCAGCTATGAAGATATCCCGCATCTGATCACTCCGGTGATCACAGAGCCTGCCAAAGCGATCGCGGCACTTGCCAATATGGTAGGGGAGATGGAGCGGCGCTACAAGCTGATGGCAGAGGCGCGCACCAAAAATATCGAGAACTACAATGAAAAGGTCAAAAAAACGGGTGCCGAACCTTTTCCATATATAGTGGTGATCATAGACGAGCTTGCTGATCTGATGATGAACGGAGGCAAAGAGGTAGAACTCTCTATCGCAAGACTGGCAC
>JALWKQ010000011.1 GCA_027081395.1 Sulfurovum sp.
AGCGTATCGGCTGTCTCACCGCTCTGTGAGATCGTGATAAAGAGTGTCTTGTCAGTCAGGAAAGGCTCTTTGTATCTGAATTCGCTCGCGATCTCTACATCACAGCGCATTTTTCCGATACGTTCAAAGAGATAGGAAGCTGCAAGGGCAGAGTGGTAGCTGGTACCGCAGGCACAGATCTTGATTGCATAGATCCCTTCGAAGAAATCCTCCGGAAGCTCCTCAAAATAGATACTATCTTCCAGTATTCGACCGATCATCGTATCGCTCATGACACGGCTCTGCTCGTAGATCTCTTTTTCCATGAAGAAGCGGTAGCCGTCTTTTTGTGCCAGTGCCTTGTCTGCAGTGAGAGCTTGCTTGGTGAAGCTCTTTTTGCCTGTCGCATCAAAGAGTTTGACCTCTCCCTCTTTGGCATAGCCGTACTCTCCGTCTTCGAGATAATAGACTTCATTGGCTTTACCGATAATCGGCGTATCCGATGATGCGAAGTAGACCTCATTCCCATCAAATCCTAGCAGCATCGGTGAGCCGTTTTTGGCAAAAAAGACGGTATCGGGTGCCGCTTCGGTGATAAGCAGTGTCGCATAGGCACCTTCGAGTCTCTCTATCGTCTTTTCAAATGCCTTGAAGGGATCTCCTAGCTCTTTGTGATACTTCTCAAAAAGATGCACGATGGTTTCGGTATCAGTTTGGGAGAGAAAGGTGACTCCCTCATCTTGCAGCTCTTTTTTAAGCTCCTGATAATTCTCGATGATGCCGTTATGTACGACATAGGAGTAGGCACCAAGATGTGGATGTGCATTGAGTTCGGTAGGTTTACCGTGTGTTGCCCAGCGGGTATGTCCGATCGATACGCCAAATCCTTCACTCTCAAATGTGTTGGTTTTGTTGCGCAAATTTTCCAGCTTGCCTACCGCTTTGAAGTTGTTGAGCTTCTCTCCTTCGATCACGGCGATCCCTGCCGAATCATACCCTCTGTACTCCAACTCTTGAAGCCCGTCAAGCAGGATCTCTTTTTTCTCTTTTCTACCGATATATCCGACTATGCCACACATCTATTTTTTATTCCTTGTGAGTTTATCTGTAATCATTTCGACATTATGACAAAAGTTTCCATTTTTTTCGATGAGAAACATATCTCTGACACGGTTTTTGAGTGTATGTACTTTGGCAGTGACGATATCGATATGCATTTCGTCAAACATATTGATGATATAGGCAAGCAGCCCCCGCTGGTTTCTGCTGCGCAGATGCATGATCGCATAGGTTTTGGAGTGGTCACAATCGATATCAATATCCTCCTTTTTGATCTCCGGGATATAGGGAAGGCTCTTTTTGGTCGGATCAAAAGAGGCTTTGATGATCTCCTCTATCGCATAGATGTCATCGCTGTCGACTTTGGTTGCAAAATCTATTTTGAAATATTTTAGTCCATCAAAGAGTTTGCAGATATCCATATTGACCACTTCCAGATGGCTCAGTTTCCCCAGCAGATAGCTGAGATTGATAGAGTGTGCACGGATGATTTCGATAGTCAGATAGTTTTCGTTGCTTATATGGTATTCGTACGATTCTGTCTCAAACGCCCGCTTGGCAATCGCGAGGATACGTTCAGGTTTATAACGCAAAAAGAGGAGGTTTGAAGGGATCTGGAGGATCTTTTTCTGCTGACTTTTCTTGAGTGCTTTGAACTGGGGATGTTTTTTGAGCGAGAGCTCTTTTTTGG
>JALWKQ010000012.1 GCA_027081395.1 Sulfurovum sp.
AATATGGGCTTGCATTTGACTTACTGTATGTCCGCTTCTTCTCATCCAAGCATTCTAACACATTTGTAGAAGCTAAAGCCTTGCACTGAAAGTGCATAGTTTTGAACTAGCGTATTTGGGACAATAAGCCCAAAATGTGCATTAGCAGCACGCCATCTGCGCCGATCATCGGCTGCATGGGCAACGCATCCAAAGCCTCGACGTACCTTCAGGTACGCCTACGTTTTATCTGCACACCCATGCACACCGAGCATCGACACATCTGACGCACTTTCTAATGCATATTCTAGGCTAAATCCGATACATACCTTACGGTATCACCGGAAAAAACTTCCCTGATCCTAATACTATTCTACCATATTTATTAATGTAAAATTATTAAAACCGTTCGTTCCTTCCATTTTATTGATTCGGCGGTCTGGCGATCTCCTCTCTGGAGATCCATGACTTTCTGTCCCTACCTCACGATAGGTTTAGCATTGTCGTCAAAAACTGTTCAACACTTCTATTATAGACAAAAAATGTCAAAAAGCCCGGAAAGACCGAATTTACGAGGATAAAACGGATATTTGTACTGTTATAAAGTGAGTGGCTCCGGATGCTGGATTCGAACCAGCGACCAAGTGATTAACAGTCACCTACTCTACCGCTGAGCTAATCCGGAATGGTTTAAGAAGATACAAATCTACAAAATGGCTCCGGCACCAGGATTCGAACCTGGGACCAAATGATTAACAGTCATCTACTCTACCGCTGAGCTATGCCGGAACAGTCATTGCCGCATCCGGTAAATAGTTCAATCTTTGATGCAGCAATTTCGTTCATAATCAAGGCAGATTTTCGTAGGACTCGCCAAAGCGAATTCAAGAAAATCTAACGCCGAGTATGGGCGAAAGTGCTGCACCCTTTGGGGAGAACGAGACGAGGCAACCTGCACGCAAAAAAAATCTTCGAATTACCTACGGGTAGTCCTTTAGATTTTTTCACGCACATCTTGCCTCGTCTCGTTCTCTCAAAGTCTGAGCTATTTACCGGATGCGGCAATAGATTTGTGAATGGGATTATAGATAAAAACAGCTTGAAAGTCAAGTATTTTCAGGCTTTTTTATAAAATTTGACCCCATACGTTTCAACCGTACGAATCTCGCCCGCTTCAAGCATCTTTTCAAAACACTGACGGCTCTCCTCATCAAAGAGTACAGCGATATCATCGTCACTCAGCGGACGCTTTCGCAGTGTCTCAAGTATCTCTGTATCGCTATAAGCCGAGGGTGAGACCTCCGCCTTTTTTCGTGAAGCGATATAGACCGGAAGATCAGAGTCAAAGCGATGTGCGATCTGCAGCAGCGTTTCATAATCCACCGGCTTGACATCAAAAGCAGGCGGACGGTCGATCGTACCGATATCGATACGTGTAGGTCTCAGCCTAAGCAGATAGTCATTCAGTGCGGCGATCTCTTCCTGGTTATCATTGAGCCCTTTGACGACAAGTATCTCTATAATAAGCGGCCCTTTGTAGCGCTCTTTGAATGCAAGCATCCCCTCTTTGATACACTCAACATCGATACCCTCATGCGAGCGGTCAAGCTTTTTGAGACACTTCTGGGTCGCACAGTCAAGCGAGAGCTTCACCTCATCAAACTTCAGCAGTGCCTCCTGCACCTTGGGGTCATCTATCGTAGCGGCATTGGAGAGGATGAGTGTTTTGGTCTTACCCTTAATCTTGTTGATCTCCTCTATGAGTTCCCCAAGATAGGGATAGAGTGTAGGCTCCCCGTTGGCGGTAATGGTCAGTACATCGATATCGCCATGCTCTTCCAGCCCCTCTTTGACCGCTTCAACGATCTGAACCACAGGCAGCACCTCATCCTGCTGTGCCATTGTCTTTGCAGGATCAAGCTCACAGTAGAGACAGTCGAAATTGCACTGCTTTTTACCGGGGCTTAGGTCGACACCGAGGGATTTACCGAATCTTCTTGAGTTGATGGGGCCGAAGATTACCTTTGGGGAGCGTTCAGCTTTCAGCGTGTAGCGTGTAGATTTTTCAGGCATAGTTTTTCTTTAGTGTGTTAAGCATTCTTTGGATTTCATTGAGCTCTCTAACCCATTGTATACCAAGTTCTTTTTTAATATACCCTATTTCAATTCCAATGTATATTTGTGTTATCAGTTCCGCAACTGAACCCTGTGCAATATTTAAAAAACGGCTTTTGTCTTTGTCTGACTCTTTTTCCATACCCTCAGCAATATTACTTGCAACTGAAAGTGAACTTCTGGTGATTTGGTCTTTAAATCCAAAATCTTTACATGCAGCAAATGCTTTATAAATATCAACACTCAACCGACAACTACGCTTCCAAACATCAAGCCTCTCACATCGCATAGAAATATCTCCTAAATTCTGAACACTACACGCTGAACGCTGAACGCTGTATCACAGACTCAGCCCTTCCGGCTGAGTCTGTGACACTCATTCACAAAATGCTTCGCATTTTCCACGGGTACATCGGGCAGGATGCCGTGTCCGAGATTGAAGATGTGGCGTTTGCCACCCATGATCTGTTGAAGTGCTTCGACACACTCAGTGGTTGCCTCTTTGGAGTAGAGGCGGCAGGGCTCCATGTTGCCCTGGAGGACATATTTGTCTCCAAGTTTCTCTTTGGCAAGTGCCATCGGTGTACCCCAGTCGACACCAAAGACATCGAAGTTGCCGTAAACCAGTCCACGCTCGATAAAAGAGGCTACCCCCTTAGGGAACATGATAATAGGAATATGCGGATACTTCGCTTTGAGATAGTCAGCGATCTCTACCATATACTTCCAGCTGAATTCATCATATTTGCTCGGCTCAATCGCTGCTGCCCATGAGTCGAAGATCTGTACCACATCAACACCCGCTTCGATCTGTTTCTCCATATAGTACTTGACTACTTCGGTCACTTTGGCAAGGATGTTGTGCAGGAGTTCGGGATTGGAATACATCATCTTTTTACAGATGTTATAGGTCTTCGTACCCTGCCCCTCAATCATATAGGTCGCCAGCGTCCACGGTGCACCTGTGAAACCGATCAGTGCTTTCTCATCACCGCGAGCATCAAGCTGCTCTCGAAGCAGTTTGATCGTATCATAGACATAGGTCAGCTTGTTTGCCGCCTCTTCACCGCCTATAAGTCTGTCAAGATCCTCTTGAGAAGCAATAGGGTCAGAAAACTTGGGTCCTTCTCCTTTGACAAAACTCAGATCCATCCCCATCTCATCAGGGATAACCAAAATGTCACTAAAGAGGATTGCCGCATCTACCCCTACAATATCAAGCGGTTGGATAGTCACCTCAGCTGCCTTTTTAGGATCGTGACAGAGATTGAGGAAGTTTCCTGCCTCTTTGCGCACCGCCATATATTCGGGTAGATATCGTCCCGCCTGTCTCATCATCCATACCGGTGTGTATGGTGTCTCTTTGCCCAAACAGGCATCTACAAAAATCTTGCTCATCAGTGATTGTCTCCCTTATGCATAAAGTAAAACGCCAACGCCAACGCCAAAATGGCACCGGCAAGCGCGAGCATCTCCATGGCACCACCGTAGGTTGTGTGCATGGCACGCTTGAAAAAGCCGACGATGAGCACCATAATGATCACCTTGGCAAGCTTGTCCTTGAGTTCATCGAGTGAATGGATCTCTAGTATTTTAGAGGCTGCACTGCGCTCTGCCACATCGATTTTGGAGATGAAGAGTTCATAGAGTCCAAAACCAAAGATGAATAGTACGATTGCAATCAGATAGAGGTCTATTGCGCCAATGAGTTCAGCAACAATCTTCTCATGAAAATCCACAACATGCCCTGCATGTCCAAAGTAGTTCTCAAATACCATCCCCGCAACATGCCACACATCGACACTTGCAACGATAAAGAGCGCAATACCCCCTATCATACTAAATATTACTGCCAAAAGGACAAAAAAGCGCGTACTCCATAGTAGACTTTCAAATAGATGTTCTATCATCGACTGATTTTCTTTATCCATTGCAAAATGTTCTTCTTCCGTATGTCTCTCTTTCATCTACACATCCTCCTGAAGTTTGATCCACTGTTGGGCAATACGTACCGCATTGGTCGCAGCCCCAACTCTGACTTGATCTGCTACACCCCAAAGGTGCAGTATGTTGTTTGCGTAGATATCTTTGCGTATACGCCCCACATAGGTCTCATCCGTATCAGTTGCAATAATAGGCATCGGGTATTTGTGATTGTCCAGATCGTCGATCACGGTTACATGCTCGAAATTATCGAGTGCCTCTCTCGCTTCTGTCACACTGACATCTGTCCCCTCACCAAAGGTCACCGTGATCGCCTCGGAGTGTGAGCGTAGTACCGGTACACGTACACAGGTAGCCGATACGGCGATATCGGAGTGCATAATCTTGTTGGTCTCGTTGACCATCTTCATCTCCTCTTTAGTGTAGCCGTTCTCCATCGGTTTATCGATCTGGGGAATGACATTGAGTGCGATCTGATACGGGAACGCTTTGGCTTCGCTCTCATCGAGCCTGAACGCAAAGAAGTCCTGCATCTGCTTGACCAATTCGTCCATCCCTTTTTTGCCTGCACCGCTGACTGCCTGATAGGTACAGACATCCACACGCTTGATCCCGTAGAGATCGTGCAGCGGTTTGAGTATCTGCACCATCTGGATGGTCGAACAGTTCGGGTTGGCAATGATGCCTGTCGCCTCCCAGAGTTCGATATCTTCAGGATTGACTTCAGGCACGACCAGAGGCACATCAGGATCCATACGGAAGTGGGAAGTATTGTCGATGACTACCGCACCGGCTTCGACCGCATACTTGGCATAGTGTGCCGAGATGCTGCCACCCGCACTGAAGAATGCGATATCGATATCACGCCCTTCAAAAACTGTCTCGGTCAACTCTTCGATCTTGTATTTTTTACCTTGGCACTCCACCTCAATACCTACACTGTTGGGACTTGCAAGCGGCAAGATACTGTTGATAGGGAAATCCACCTCTTCAAGTACTCTCAAAAGCTCTTCGCCTACGGCACCGGAGGCGCCGACGATTGCTATATTGTATTTTTTCACGTTCTTTTCCTGTTTTTTATAATAAAGTGTTTGGATTTTCTGAGTTCTCCTCAGTTGTCTGCCCTGTCGTCTCTTCAGGTTTGTTCAGAGTATCTTCTGTGACCTCTTCATTCTCCTGAGGCTTCTCTTCTTTCTGGCACTTTGCCATACTTACTACAGTATCTTTTTTCTCTACTGTAACCACTTTAACCCCGGAGGTGTTTCGTCCTGCTTTTCTGATCTGTTCCATATCGACACGGATCATCTTGCCAACACTGGTCAGACACATCAGATCCTTGTCCTCTTCGACCATCACGACACCGACGACATCACCTGTTTTGGGTGTCAGTTTCATGGAGATCACCCCTTTACCGGCACGGTTCTGCTCACGATACTCGCTCGCTGTCGTACGCTTGCCAAGCCCTTTTTCGGAGAGCATCAGCAGTTCATCCTCTTCGGACTTGATCGTCGTCGCACCACAGACATAGTCACCGTCGATCTTGAACTTGATCGCTGTCACGCCGCGCGAGACCCTTCCGATCTCTCTGGCATCTTCGACTTTGAAGCGGATACAGAGCCCCTTCTTCGTCGCCACAAAGAGCCACTTGGTATCCTCATCGACGATCTTGGCTTCTACAATCTCATCATTGTCATCAAGGTTGATCGCACGAACACCCGTACTTCGGATATTGGAGTACTCCGAGAGGTTGGTACGTTTGACGATCCCGTTTTTGGTAAAGAATACCAGCGATTTGCTCTCATCGAAATCAGTTGTGGGGATGATCGCCTTGATCTTCTCATCGGGCTGCAGGTTGATCAGATTGACCACCGCTTTGCCTTTGGCGGTACGTGAGCCCTCAGGGATGCGGTAGACCTTGAGCCAATAGAGCTGTCCTCTGTCTGTAACAAACATGAGCGTATCATGGGTATTTGAGGTAAAGAAGCTCTCGATAAAGTCATCATCATAAGTCGTCACCGCCGTCTTGCCTTTGCCGCCACGATGTTGCTTCTCATACTGCTTGACCGGTACACGCTTGATATAGCCTCTGTGGGTAATAGTAACGACCATCGGCTCGTTAGGGATTAGATCCTCGATGTCGATATCGTCATAATCATCAACGATCTCTGTACGTCTCGGTGTTGAGAACTTCTCTTTGATCTCGAGCAGTTCTGCTCGGATGATCTCATTGATCTTCTCTTCGGATTTGAGGATCGCCTCAAGCTCTGCGATAGTCTTGAGCAGTTCTGCCAGTTCGTTCTCGATCTTTTCGATCTCCAGTCCTGTCAGACGTCTCAGACGCATCTCCAAAATCGCCTTTGCCTGGATCTCCGAGAGGCTGAAGCGCTCCATGAGGTTGTTGCGCGCATCCTCATCATCTTCAGAGCCTCTAATGATCTTGATCACCTCATCGATGTTGTCCACGGCGATCTTGAGCCCCTCGAGGATATGTGCTCTCGCACGTGCCTTTTCGAGGTCAAAGATCGTACGGCGGATCACTACCGTTTTTCGGTGGTTGAGGAAGAGGTCGAAAAGCTCCATCAGATTGAAGACTTTGGGCTCTTTGTTGTGGATCGCAAGCATGATGATCCCGAAAGTCACCTGCATCTGGGTTGATTTGAAAAGGTTGTTGAGCACGATCTCACTCATCGCATCACGCTTGAGCTCCATCACCACACGAATCCCTTCACGGTCTGACTCGTCACGTATCTCACTGATCCCTTCGATCTGCTTATCACGTACGAGCTGGGCGATATTTTCGATCAATCTTGCTTTGTTGACCTGGAAAGGGAGCTCATCGATAACGATAACCTCTTTGTTTCCTTTCTGTTCGATATGTGTCTTGGCACGTACCTTAATACGTCCACGCCCGGTCGTATAGGCATCCGTAATACCTTTGCGTCCGAAGATGATACCGCCGGTAGGAAAGTCTGGACCCTGCACGATCTTCATCATATCCTCAACTGTCGCTTCGGGATCATCGATACGCAGTACCAGAGCGTCGATCAGTTCATCAAGACGATGCGGAGGAATGTTGGTCGCCATACCGACCGCGATACCGCTCGATCCGTTAAGCAGCAAATTGGGTACGCGCGCAGGCAGTACATCGGGCTCTTTGAGAGAGTCATCGTAGTTGGGTACGAAGTCGACTGTCTCCTTGTCGATGTCCGCAAGCAGCTCTTCGGCGATCCTGGTCATACGCGCTTCGGTATAACGCATTGCAGCAGCATTGTCACCGTCGATAGAACCGAAGTTACCCTGTCCGTCGATCAGCGGTGCCTGCATCGAAAAGTCCTGCGCCATACGTACCAGCGCATCATAGACGGCATTGTCACCGTGGGGGTGATACTTACCGATCACATCCCCGACGATACGGGCGGATTTTTTGTAGGGGGCGCGATGACTCAGATTGAGGTCATCCATCGCATAGAGGATACGTCTGTGTACCGGTTTGAGTCCGTCTCTTGCATCGGGAAGGGCTCTACCGATGATCACCGACATAGAGTAGTCGAGATAACTCGAGCGCATACTGTCTTCGATCAACACCTCTTCTGTGTGTTGATTCTCTTCGAACAAATCAGCCATTCTTTTCCTTTTTTTCAAAGTTGTATGATTTTATCCAATCGGAAGATGAAAATGGCTTAAAAATGGCTCAAATCGGCTTCTGGGAGCTTTAAAAAGGATTTTTGGTTTTTTGGGGATTTTTTGGTTAACATAAAATGAACTCAAAAAGACCCGATTTTGTCTCGGGTCTTTTTGTGTTTAGTGGCTATTGAGTTTGGCAACCGCATCAAGCATTTTCAGACCTGCTTCATTGACACTGTTTTTGCCGAGATACTTCGCTTCACGTGCTGCAACATAGGCTTTGTTGAAGACATCTTTGTCCAGTCCGCTCTTCTTGATCGCCTCTTTCAGATTCTCAGGGAGAATTCTGATCTTTTTCTCTTTGACATACATACTTCCTGTCTCTGCGATCGCTTTGACAACACGGTAGATAGTCGGATTGATCGGTGCGCCGAACCCTCCCGGTACACCGCTCATAGCATCATCCATCTCTTTACCAAACTCAGTCTCCATGATATGCCCGTCAGCAAGGATCTCTACAAAACCTTTCGCCTCAAGCTTATCAAGGGCTTCAGTGATGCGGACCTTTGTCTCCTCATCTTTCTCTGAAAGAAGCAGCTCACAGCTCATACCGTGATCAGGTACCATTTTGAAGACATCCGCTTCCCATTTGGTCAGATATGGCATTTTCTCAGCATATGCCAGCTCCTCATAGAGCAGTCCTGAACGGCTTGGCTCATAGGTTCCCAGTATACGCTCTTTGCGTGCCTCTTCGATCCACTCTCTGTTCGGCAAGGAGAATACTCTGTTGGATGCAGTCAGCGTCTTGACACTCCATGAATGGATACTTCTCTCATCTATCTGATCCTCGATCACTCTTTTCCCATTTTCAGTTACATAATAGATCGGCTTGCCGTTTTCCCAAACACCTTCTGTGATCAGTCCGAAACCTTCGAGTGAATAGAGATACTCTTTGACATCGAAGTTGTCATCAAACCACTTCTGCATATCTTTGGCATCAGCAAACTTCTTTGCGATCTCCTGCTTTTTCTTGGGCATTTCATTGAGTCTTCTGCCGTATTTTTCCAAAATCTTCTTGTACTCTCTGATCTTTCTGTCTACCAGTTCTCTTCTGATCTCCTCAAGGGTTGGTACCTCTTCGGGATTGCTTGTATATTTCTCATCCCAGATCTTCTCGATGGTTTTGAGTGTCTCGACCTCTTCTTTTTCGATCGCAAAAGAGTTGAGCCTATCGTCCCCTTCATCATTAAGGATACGATAGACTTCCATTGCGTGCTCTCCAGCTTTGGTGAGACTGTCTACATCCTCTACATATCCTAATACTGCAAGTTCTATAAGTGTATCTTCATCAACCTCTTCACCATCTGTTACTCTGGCGATATTTTCAAGGATCGAGATATCCAATACACTTCCTTCGTTAAGAAAGCCTCCCAATGTCAAGGTCTCCTTAACAGCCTGTCCCAATCCGGTAAATGTAAAATAGTTACCGTTAGGGATCGAATATGCGATCAATCTCATCGCTTCACAGATATCTTTGCTATTCCCTTCAATAGGAAGATAGTGTGCATCTGTTGGCCCCATAGGTGACTTGCGAATATAGTCTGCGAGAGCTGCATCAATCACCAGCTCCGGCTTCGTGATCTTATGTGCTTCAAATACTGCTTTGGCTTCTTCAGTAAGCTCGCCTTTTTCATTGGCAAATCCCCTTTTTGAAAGAGGTGCTTGTGAGATACTTGTTGTTTTATTTTTATTGTGTGCCGCCGCATCGATCATCGCGACCACTTCAGAGCTGAGCCACTTGAAGTCATCTTCCCAGCTCTCTATCGCATCAATCTTCTCCTCTACCTTGGCAAGTGCATCCGCCACCATCTCTCCGCTATAGGTCAACTCGATCTTCGCAGGGATAGGAAAACGCACCAATCCGCCCAGATTGAGCTCTTCTACTGCATCGTTGTTCAGCTTTTCTATATTGATCGTCTTCTCATCACTTCTGTGCAGTGCCAGAAGGATCTTCGCTGCCTCTTTTTTGATTATCATCATCTCATCCTTTTTGTGCTTTTTTTGTTAGTAACATTCTATTCAAAAGCAGCAAAAAGCCTTTGCAACTATAGTTGCATCACTTAACACTTTATTAAGTTATTTCATCTATAATACTTCCATTCCATACCTTTAGGGAGTTTCATGCCTATAGAACAGATCAAACATATCGTCGACTACGGGATCATTGGACTGCTTGCATTTCTTTCCTTTATCACCTTTGCTTTTGCAATAGAGCGTCTCCTCTACTACCGTTCTGTCAAAGTCGAAAACTACCGCAACAGAACTGCCCTCGAACTCGACCTCTCCAAACGTCTTGCCACATTGGCAAGCATCGGTTCGAATGCACCCTATATCGGACTGCTCGGTACGGTACTGGCGATCATCTTGACATTCTATATCATCGGTGATCAGCAAGACACCATCAATCCCGGTGAGATCATGAAGCACCTCGCACTCGCACTCAAAGCAACCGCAGCAGGTCTGGTCGTCGCGATCCCCGCCACAGTACTCTACAATGCACTGCTGACCAAACTGGACAGACTTCTTGCCCAGTGGGAAATCGCACAGGACAAATCATAAGATGCGACGTGAACGTTTTGACAAGATGAACGTCGTACCGTTCATCGATATTGTGCTCGTACTTCTGGTGATTGTCCTTGCGACCGCTACTTTCGTGACCAATCAAAGCATCAAGGTCGATCTGCCGAGTGCCAGTTCCAAAAAGAGCGAAGAGAAGAAGTCAGTGCATATCTCTGTAGACAAAGAGGGGAACTATTTTTATGACAAGGCGCCGCTAAGCCTCGACGAGATCAAAGAGAGACTGCGCAAACTCGATCCCAAAAAGGATCTCATCTCTCTACATATGGACAAAAGCTCACAGTTTCAGTATTTTGTCTCTCTTATCGACATTCTCAAAACCAAAGGCTTTGAGAATGTCTCCATCATTACCAAGAAATAGAAATCAATTTACTCAGTCATCATTGTATAGGGACGTTTGAGCTGTTCGGTCATTTTGTGCAGACTAACCGCCCTGCCCTCCCGTACAAACTCCCGTCCGTCAAGAAAGACGATCATCGTCGGTACGGAAAAGACTTGAAAGTGTGCCGAGATCTCCGGGTTTTCATGGGCATCAAGATAGATCTGTCTTATTTTCGGAAACTCTTTGTCAAAGAGTTCTTTGAATTTCGGTCTGAGTGCGTGACAAACGTTGCAGTTCTCCCCTGAGAAATAGAGGAGTACGCCCAGCTCCTCTCTGATAATTTGCTGTAGTGCTTCGAGTCTCATTTCTGCTCTTTTCTTTTTGCCGAATTATAGCGCAACAAACATAGAACAGCGGCTGACCCTCTCACGTCCGAAGGTATCGAGCAGTCTCTCCTGATCGAGTTTGACATAGCGGCATACTTTTCGATAGAGATGTCTGACATCCTCTTGGTGAGAAAGTGCACAGAAATCCCGTTCGAGATTCTCCAGATCCAGGATATTCTGTCGGCATCGGCTACGCTGGATACGGTTGAGGTGGAGCGAGGCTGCTTCTGCATTTAGCCTGCGTTTGAGATGGTGCAGACGGCCAAAAAAGTATCTCAGCTCACTTTCGAGTTCTCTGGTCGTACAGCGGTCAATTGATGAGAGATAATACATCGGCAACTCCTTTTGGATAAATTTCGGCTTTGGATTATTATAGCACAGAGAGATAAACTATTAAGAAGAACAGCTTAACTTTCTGTTTTTGTGTATATCGGGGGTGGCCACTGCCCAACGTTCAAACTCCGGATGTTCCGCATAGGGATTTTGGGCGATACGAAAGAGATCATCTATGATGCTATAATCCCCCTGCTCAGCTGCATCTATCGCTTCTTGGAGCATATAGTTTTTGAGTACATACTTGGGGTTTGCCTGCAGCATAGTCGCATGTCTATCCTCTACGCTCAGTTCATTTTCTCTCAAACGTGCATCATAGCTGTCGAGCCACTCGTTCATCGGCGTATGGTAGAGACCGAGCTTGAGTAGCTCACTGCGCTCACCGTCATACCTGCTCAGTGTTCTAAAAAAGAGCGTGTAGTCGATACCCAGGCTCTGCAGTGTCCCGAGCATATGTTTGATCAGGTCTATATCCCTCTCTCCCACTCTCTCCAATCCTATTTTGCGTCCCATCTGATAGAGATACTCGCGCGTATAAAGCCTGCCGTAATGTGCGATACTCTTTTGGAGCCTCTCTATACTCACAAGCGGTGAGAGTGCCGTCATGAGTGCACGCAGGTTCCATTCGCCGATCGTAGGCTGATTGCCAAAGCTGTATCGACCTTGTGTATCGGTATGGTTGCAGATATTGTTAAAATCATACTCATCCAAAAAGGCATAAGGACCATAATCGATCGTCAACCCGTGGATCGACATATTGTCCGTATTCATCACCCCATGCTGGAAGCCCACTGCCTGCCATTGCGCCATCAGGCGTGCGGTCTTTCCCATCACTTCCGTAAAGAAGTGAAAATATTTCTCTTTTTCATCCATCAAATGGGGATAACTCTCGGCAATCGCATAATCCGCCAATGCTTCAAGCTCTGCGTACATCTTTTTGTGCGCGAAATACTCGAAGGTACCAAAGCGTATCCAACTGGGACTGACTCGCAGAACGATCGCGCCCTTCTCCCACTCCTCCCTGCGCACACTGTGATCCGCTCCGATCAGCGCAAGTGCGCGTGTCGTCTCGATACCCAGCCCATGCATCGCCTCACTCATCAGATATTCGCGTATCGATGAACGCAGTACCGCCCGCCCGTCACCCGAACGGGAGTATTTGGTCACGCCTGCCCCCTTGAGCTGCAGATGCCATCCTTTGATTGTACCTATGTTGATCGCCCGCCCGTCGCCGAGTCTGGGTACAAAATGCCCGAACTGATGCCCTGCATAACACATCGCAAACGGATCGGACCCTTCCGGCTTCAAGGCACCATTGACAAAATCGACCATCGCATCAGTGCCTAGCTCCTCCTCATCAATCTCAAGCATCTGTGCCACAGCTTGATTGGTATGTATCATAAAGGGTTTGTTCAGCGGTGTAGGCTTAGCTCTGTCATAGCATGCCTCAGGCAAAGAGAGATAGGGATTTTTTAGTTTCAGTTCTTTGAGTTTCATTCAACTAATGTAACTTGAGAGAGCTTAAGTCTTCTTGGGTTGTAGATATTTTTGCTTCAATTGCTCTTTTCTTACTTGATATAACCCATTTTGCAGATAAACCCATGCACGATACAAACAAACCAAAGATATCAACAACAAAAAAAACGCCGCAGGATAATAGAACGGCTTAGCATACAGCAGCCAAAAAAGTGATAACAGCAGTTCACACAACATAAATACCAAAAAAAGCATAAATCTCAGGAAATTGTTCCTCAACATTCTCCCCCCCTCATGTCAGATTCTAAGTATAACACAACTATACGATTAAGGCAAATGGGAGTATAATCACAGCAATATTTTCAATAAGGATTGACTAATGGGTAGAGCGTTCGAATACCGTAAAGCAGCAAAGATGAAGCGTTGGGGCACCATGTCCAGACTCTTCCCGAAACTGGGAAAGATCATTACTATGGCAGCCAAAGAGGGAGGCTCTCCCGACCCTGACATGAATGCCAAACTGCGTACGGCGATCCTCAATGCCAAAGCGCAGAATATGCCAAAAGACAATATCGAAGCGGCGATCAAACGTGCCTTCAACAAAGATGCCGCGGATATCAAAGAGATCACCTATGATGTCAAAGCTCCCTACGGTGTACAGATGATCGTCGAGTGTGCCACAGACAACGGTACCCGTACTGTCGCCAATGTCAAGGCGATCCTGCGCAAGAACAATGCCGAGATGCTCACTTCAGGATCACTGAACTATATGTTCACCCGCAAGGCGGTCTTTGTCATCGACAAAACAGAGGATATGGATGTCGAAGAGCTTGAACTTGAGCTGATCGACTACGGTCTTGAAGAGATCGAAGAGGATGTCGAGCCACAGGAGAACGGTGAGGATAAGCCCATTTTGAGAATCTATGGTGAGTTTACCTCATTTGGAGATTTGAGCAAAGCCTTTGAAGAGCGTGGCATCGAACCGAAAAAATCGACACTCGAGTATATCGCCAACACGCCGATAGACCTCAATGACGAACAGCTTGAAGAGATAGAAGAGCTTATCGAAAAACTCGAAGAGGATGATGACGTACAGACTGTTTATACCAATATCAACTGACGCTATGAGTCAAAGTGTTCAGCGTTCAGCGGGTAGCATTCAGAAAATTCTACATACTGAAACGCTAAACAGGTGCCGCCAGTTTTAATGCTTGCCATACTTCTCCACAAACGTCTCGTAATCCCCTTCAAAGTCGATCATCGTACCGTCTTCATTGAGTTTGATGATACGGTTGGCAAAGGCATCGATGAGCTCGCGGTCGTGTGAGACAACGATCGCACCGCCTTCGTATCGGTGCAGCGCTTCACCCAGTGCGACGATCGCTTCAAGGTCGAGGTGATTGTTTGGTTCATCCATCACGAGGAAGTTGGCGCTGTCCATCATCATCTTGCTCATCATCACACGGTGTTTTTCACCACCTGAACAGGCATTGACCTTCTTCTTCTGCTCCTCGCCGCTAAAGAGCATACGTCCAAGTGTCTTACGAATGTCGTCGATGTGCCACTTGGCATCAAATCCCTGTATCCACTGCGGCAGTTCCACATCACCGGTGACGATATCTGTCGTATTTTGCGGGAAGTAGCTGGTGGTGATGGTCTGTCCCCATTTGTAGCTGCCGCTGTCAGGCTCCAGGTTGCCCATGAGGATCTCAAGCAAGGTGGTCTTCCCAACCCCGTTTGCACCGATAAGAGCGATCTTGTCGCCCTTATTGACTTTGAATGTGATGTTTTCAAAGACTTTTTCCCCATCATAACTTTTGGAGAGATTTTCCACTTCAAGCACTTCGTTGCCGATATCACGGTGGGGCTTAAACATAATGGAAGGATCCCGTCTCGAAGAGAGCTTGATCTCCTCGATATTGAGCTTTTCAAGCTGCTTTTGGCGTGAGGTTGCCTGCTTGGCTTTGGAGGCGTTGGCGGAGAAACGGGCGATAAATTTCTCAAGCTCCTCTTTCTCTTTGAGCGCCTTGTTCCTATCAGTCTCTGCCTGCTTTGCCATCAGGTTTGCCGCAATATACCACTCGTCATAGTTTCCGGTAAATTCACGGATGGTCTGAAAATCCAGATCAAGAATATGGGTCACCACACCATTGAGGAAGTGTCTGTCGTGCGAGATGACCACCAGTGTCCCCTCATGGCGCTTGAGTTCGTTCTCCAGCCATGCGATCGTCTCCATATCGAGGTTGTTCGTCGGCTCGTCAAGCAGCAGGATATCAGGCTTGAGGAAGAGTACCTGTGCGAGCAGGATCTTAAACTTGTCACCACCGGTAAGCGAGCTCATCAGATCATCATGCTGCTCTACAGGAAAGCCGAGTGTCGTCAAGAGTTTTTCGATCTTGACATCAGACTCATAGGTCGGATCCTCATCCGCGCAGATCATCTCCAGTTCACCCAGACGGTTGTTGACCTCATCACTCTCGAAGTCACCCTCCATATAGAGCTTCTCTTTCTCTTTTTGGGCATCGTAGAGTCGTTTGTTACCGTAGAGCACGGCATCTTTGAGTGTAAAATCCTCAAAGGCATACTGGTTCTGTGAGAGCATCCCCAGCTTCAGTCCAGGCTGGATCTGTACTTCACCTTCACTCGGCTCCAATTCTCCGGCAAGGATCTTCATAAAGGTCGATTTGCCGGCACCGTTCGCACCGATCAGACCGTAGCGCTTGCCCTGATCCAAGGTGATGTTGATCTTGTCGAAAAGCACACGCTTTCCATACCGCTGTGTTAGATTGACTGTACTAAGCACTGTTTGTCCTTCAAAATAGAAATATCATAAATTATGATGCGATTTTAGCGTAATGTGCTGAAAGCAATCTCAAAAAGGTCTTAAAGCAGTTCGATCACCTTTTGCGGCGGTCTGCCGATCACTGCTTTGCCATCCTTGATCACGATAGGGCGCTCGATGAGTCTGGGGTGCTCGACCATCGCCTCGATGAGCTTCTCTTCATCTTCTACCTCTTTAAGCCCAAGCTCTTTGTAGATCGCCTCTTTGGTACGCATCAGTTCACGCGCAGAGATACCGAGCATCTTCAGCAGTGATTTGAGCTCTTCTTTGCTTGGAGGGGTGTCGAGATACTTGACCACCTCAACATCGGCACCCTGTTCTTCAAGCAGCTTGAGTGCCTCTCTTGACTTGCTGCATCTTGGATTGTGATAGATTGTTACTTTACTCATAGATACTCCTTAGTGTTAGATTAGATAATTTACATGATGGCGTTGTGCAGGGTGACGATCTTTTGATCCACTCCCGGAACGACCTCTTTATCCTTGCCCTCATAGTCGATATTGGAGAGCAGATAGCGCACTGCATTGAGTCTGGCACGCTTCTTGTCGTTGGCATCAAGCTCACACCACGGTGCATAGTAGGTACCCGAGAGAGTAAACATTTTGTCACGCAGTCTGGCATACTCATCGTACTTCTTGTGTCCTTCGTAGTCCAGTTTGCTTAGTTTCCAGTTTTTTAAAGGGTCTTTTTCTCTGTCCTTGATCCGTTTTGCCTGTGTCTTTTTGGAGATATTGAGATAGAACTTGAAAAAATAGATCCCGTCATCGACGATCATCTCTTCGACCTCATTGACCTGTCTGTAAAAATGCTCATGCTGCTCAGGTGTACAGAAGCCAAAGACCATCTCTATCCCCGCACGGTTGTACCAGCTCCGGTCGAAAAAGACCATCTCTCCGCCATTGGGGAACTGCTTGATATGCCTCTGGAAATACCACTGTGTCAGCTCTACATCATTTGGCTTTGGCAGTGCGACAGATCGTGCTTCTCTGGGATTGAGATACATCATAAACTCTTTGATCGTGGAACTCTTGCCTGCAGTATCCATCCCTTCGAAGATCATCAAAATGCGCTTGTTGTTGTCGATCACCCACTTCTGGAGCTTGACCAGCTCATAGTAGAGCTTCATCATCTCTTTTTTGTAGAACTTGCGCGTGATCTTTCCGTTGCCTTTAAAGACCTTCTCATACTTCTCTGTAAATTCGGGAAGGCTCTCCGTATAGATCGCGACCTGGTTATGCATAGGGGCTCCTTTTGCTTTTGAAATGCCTACTGCTCTCTCTGACGCTCTTCTGTCTCCAGCTTCATCAGCAATCTGGCATTGTTGATACGCAGTTTGCTGTTCTCTTCTGAAATCGTATCGAAACGCTCCTGGAATGTACGGTGCTCCTCCTGGAGTTTGGCATAGAGTGCTTCGGTATGCTCGAGCTTGGCATCGGTCTGGCTCTGAAGCTTCTCCAGTTCATGGTACCGCTTGCGCAGCGCATCGAGCTCTGTCTGTGTCGAGAGGAGATCCTCTCTGATCTGTGCAAACTGCTGCAGTTCCTGGCTCTGTTTGGCATTTTGGATCTTCAGTGTCTGCAGTTCCCGCTGAAGTTCTGAGATCTCTTTGGCTTTGGCTTCATTGTCGATCTGGACATTGACAAACCTCTCTTTGTAGCTCTTGACCCGCATGCTTGAGACTACGACCACAAGAACGATAAAGAGCAGCACCACCAGTGCCATCGCCCCGATAAACATCCATGTAGGATCACTGCTGAGTTTTGCTATCCATTCACCCATCACTACCCTCTGATCACATCATAGTTTTTGGGAGCATTGCAGCGCATATCCGCTGCTTTGAGACTCCCCTTGCCGTATTGCATCTTTTTGAAGACGATCTGTACTTTGTTGTCCAGATCATCGAAGTATGCCACACTCTGTATCCTGCCGCTTTTGTCCACCTGTATGGTATAACGCCTGTTTTGGTACTCTGCCAGATAGATATTATCTTTATACTTTTTCGCATGTTTGAGAATCGTCAGCAGATCAAGCCCTTTGTCGATGAGATAGTAGGATACCTGCTCAAGGTCATGATCGACTACGATCAGCTCTTTGCCGTCGGTACAGACCTCTTTACTCGTTGGTTTGAGATAGACCCACTTGAGCCTGTTGCCCTCAGAGAAACGTACCGACCCCTCATAGGTGATCACTTTGCCCTTCGGGTTGGTAACCTTCTGGACAAAACCGGCCTGAAAATGCTCCGGAACCGCTATTGCTGCAAAGAGCCCCGTGATCATCGTCATCGTTACTATAAAAATCTTCATTCTTTTCCTTAAATCTTCGTATTTGAAATATACCAAAAATTGACTTTTGGCAACCCCATTTTGACCTAAAATCGTGAAAGGATGGTGAAGGAGAGAGATGCAACATGAGGCTAACGATTTATTAATCACTTTTTGGATAAAATAATCCCACTTTATAGAAATTACAACATTAGGCAATACTACAATGATAAAAAGTCTACTCAAGGTTTTTGGCACCCAAAACGACAGAATCGTCAAAAGCTATCTCAAAAAAGTCGAAAAGATCAATGCACTCGAACCGAAATATGAAGCGCTCAGTGACGAGGAGCTCAAAGAGGCGTTTGAGGCACTCAAAAATGGTGTAAACAGCGGAGAGAAAACGCTTGATGATGTGCTTTATGATGCTTTTGCGATCACAAGAGAGGTGAGTAAACGCACACTTGGTATGCGCCACTATGATGTACAGATGGTCGGAGGTATGGTGCTGCATGACGGCAATATCGCCGAGATGAAGACCGGAGAGGGTAAAACCCTTGTTGCTACCCTCGCGGTTACTCTCAATGCAATGACAGGCAAAGGTGTCCATGTCGTCACCGTCAACGACTATCTTGCCAAAAGAGACTCCGAGGAGATGCGTCCGCTCTATGAATTCCTCGGCTACAGTGTCGGATGCATCACCTCCGATATCTATGATGAACAGAGCAGAAAAGCACAGTACGATGCTGACATCACCTACGGTACCAACAACGAATATGGATTTGACTACCTCAGGGACAATATGAAAGTGCGCCTCGAAGAGAAGGTGCAGCGTGAGCACAACTATGCCATCATAGATGAAGTGGACTCGATCCTTATCGATGAGGCAAGAACCCCGCTGATCATCTCAGGTCCTACACAGCGTGACCACAACCACTACGCCAAAGCCAACGAGATCGCCAAGCAGATGGTACGCGGCGAAAAGATCGAGACCAAACCGGGTGAGCCTGAACAGACCACTGGTGACTTTATCGTCGATGAGAAGAACAAAGTGATCATCATGACCGAAGAGGGGCTGCAGAAAGCGCAAGATCTCTTCGAAGTGGACAACCTCTACTCTCTGGAAAATGCAGCACTCTCACACCACCTCGATCAGGCACTCAAAGCCCATCACCTCTTTGAAAAAGATGTCGACTATGTTGTGCAGGATAATGAGATCATCATCGTTGATGAATTCACCGGACGACTCAGTGAAGGGCGACGCTACTCAGAGGGACTGCATCAGGCACTCGAAGCCAAAGAGGGTGTCGAGATCCAGGAGGAGTCACAAACTCTTGCCGAGATCACCTACCAGAACTACTTCAGACTCTACAACAAACTTGCAGGTATGACAGGAACGGCACAGACCGAAGCGACGGAGTTTGCACAGATCTACGGACTGGATGTCATCTCTATCCCGACCAACGTACCTGTACGCCGTATAGACAAGAATGATCTCATCTACAATACCGAAGAAGAGAAACTTGATGCAGTGGTCAAGAAGGTCAAAGAGTACCATGCCAAGGGCCAGCCGGTGCTTATCGGTACCGCCTCTATCGAGAAGTCGGAGCTGATCCATGAACGCCTCAAAAAAGAGAAGATCCCGCACAATGTCCTCAACGCCAAAAACCACTTCCAGGAAGCAGAGATCATCAAAAATGCCGGACAGAAAGGTGCCGTGACCGTAGCGACCAATATGGCGGGTCGTGGGGTCGATATCAAGATAGATGACGAAGTACGCCAGCTCGGCGGTCTGGCGATCCTCGGTACAGAGCGTCACGAATCACGCCGTATCGACAACCAGCTTCGCGGACGTTCCGGTCGTCAGGGTGATCCCGGAGAGAGCCAGTTCTTCCTCAGTCTCGATGACAACCTGCTGCGAATATTTGGCGGCGAAAAGATCAGAAACATCATGAACCGTCTCGGTGTCGAAAAGGGAGAGTATATCGACTCCAAAATCGTCACCCGCTCTGTAGAAAAAGCGCAGAAAAAGGTAGAGAACCAGCACTATGAGTCTCGTAAACATATCCTTGAGTATGATGATGTCGCCAACCATCAGCGTAAAGTGATCTACGCCTTCCGTAATCAGCTGCTCGATCCGGCATTTGATATCGATGCCAAAATCAAGGAGAACCGCGCAGAGTATGTCGATCACCTGCTTGCCCAGGCGGATATCGTCTCGGGGATGCCGTCAGAAGATTTTGACATTGAAAAGCTTGCCGCACTGATCAAAGAGGATCTGCATATTGAAGTTGATCCGAAATACTTTGAGGGCAAAGAGCCTGAAGAGCTGCATGAGATGATCGTCGATATGATGGAGAATCTCTATGAAGAGAAGATGGCACAGATCGATCCCGAGCAACGCAATGAGATCGAGCGTATCCTCTACCTGCAGGTACTCGATCCGCAGTGGAGAGACCACCTCTATGAGATGGATGTGCTCAAGACAGGTATCGGTCTGCGGGGCTACAACCAGAAAGACCCGCTGACAGAATACAAGCAGGACAGCTACCGTCTCTTTACCGATCTGGTACAGCGCATCAAATTTGAAGCGGTCAAAGTGTTGCATCTTGTACAGTTTGACTTCACCAACGAAGCTGAGGAAGAGGCAGCCGTAGAGCATATCCGTGAAGAGCTTGAGAGCGGTGTAGCAGATGCCGTACTTAATGACGGTACGGAACCTGAATCTTCCGAAGAGACAAAGCGTACACCGATCAAAGCGGACAAAAAGCCAAAAAGAAACGATCCATGCCCATGCGGATCAGGCAAAAAGTATAAAAACTGCTGTGGACAGAGCGGACCGAAAAAAGGTCTCTTGGCATAATGTCCAAATCCATCCTGAAGCCTAACAAAACCTTTGTTAGGCAGATCATCAGACACTACCTCAAGTACGACAAAGAGAACCCCTTTATCTTCATCTCTGCGATGCTCGCTTTTTTGGGGATCGCTGCAGGTGTCATGGTACTGATGATCGCCATGGGAATCATGAACGGTACACAAAAAGAGTTCACCAAAAAACTCTTTGTGATGAACTATCCCTTGACTGTTCTGCCCATCGAAGAGGGTGCCGTCAATGACCAACTCATCGCCAAACTCCAAAACGCCTTTCCCCACCTCAAATTCAGCCCCTACTACACCACCCAGGTCATCACCAAAAATGACGGTGAGGTACAAGGCTCTCTGCTCTATGGTGTAGACTTCGACAAAGAGAGTGCGATCAACGAAATCTTTGCCAAAGCTGTCGGCAAAGCGCAGAGCAAATACAAAGTCGTCATTGGCGAGGGACTCTCCTTTGAGCTCAACGCCCCTGTAGGGCACAAAGTCACCCTCTACTTTTCTGAACAGCAGGCGGTGGGATTTGGTACGATACCTCTACAGAAACGTTTTGTGGTCGATGGTGTTTTCAAGTCGGGGCTCAAAGCCTACGACAAAGCAATCATGTATACCACCCAAGAGGCATTTAGAAAGCTTCTCAAGCGCCCGGTGGGCAGCTATGACGGTCTGCATATCTATACCAAAGAGCCGCTCAAAGAGATCGATGCCATCAGAAAAATCCTGCCGCCTACTGTCGTCATCGAAGGGTGGTGGCAGCAAAACGGCAACTTCTTCGCCGCAATGGAGATGGAGAAAAAAGCCCTCTTTCTTGTCCTGCTGCTGATCATACTGGTCGCCTCTTTGAACATCATCTCTTCTCTGCTGATGACCGTCATGAGCCGCCGAAGCGAGATCGCACTGATGCGTACGCTCGGTGCGACCAAAGAGGAGATCCGAATGATCTTTTTCAGGCTTGGGCTGATCATCGGAGCAGGCGGCATCGTCGCCGGTACCCTGCTCGGACTGCTGGGTATGTGGATACTAAAAACCTTCGATATCATCTCTTTGCCTGCCGATGTTTACGGCACAAGCAAACTGCCTGTAGAGCTCACCCTTAGCGACTTTTCGCTGATCATCATAGGCACAAGCATCATTATCCTGATCTCTTCGCTCTACCCTGCACGCAAAGCCTCACAGACCGATCCGCTGACTGTGCTCAGAAACGAATAACTACAGAATATCCATCTACTTATTAATGATGTGTGCCGGAGACTCCAGTGTACGCTTGATGATATCAAGCGGCAGAGAGAGGATCTCTTTGGCAGCGGAGGTTTTGACCTTTGGCTGCTCGATCGGACCTGTGATCTTCAGCCCGATCGTCATACTCTTGTCCTTGCCCATAATGATGTAGCCAAGCAGCGGCAGGTTGCCTACGATCTTGCCAAGCTCTCTGGCTGTACGTATCGCCAGAGAGACATCGAGTGTTTTCTGCTTCAGGTCGATCACCCCTTTACCGGCAATCGTAGCGGCACTCCCCTTGATATAGATCGAATCGAGGATGATCCTGTCGCTACGCTGACGGTATTCGATCACCCCCTCTTTGATCTTGAAACCCCGCTTTGAAAAGCCCGGGCTCTGCAGTGTAGCGAGTGCCGGAACCGTATTGATAAATGCCAAAGTATTGTTATAGGCTTTAAAGCCGCTCAAAACCCCGCCCTCGACAATAATGCGCCCCTTCATCTCGATATCCGGGTTGCCCTCCATAGAGATTGAGTAGCGTCCGCCGTGCAGCCCTTTGAAGTTGATCAACGGATGCAGCAGTCTGTCTGTGACGCGCAGTGCTTTGAGCTTGAACATCTTGCCTTTTTTATCAAATTTGACAATATTGCCCTCTAAGCTCCCCAGTGCCTTGATATCGCCGTTGGGTTTGATCGTGATATCGTAGCTGTCTGTCACAAGCGTATGCTCACCGTAGCGTATGTCGCTTTTTTTACCGATGATGATCAGATTTTTCTTTGCTGTCAGCCTATTTTTTGCTGCAGCATTACCCTGCTTGCTCTTGGCAAGATAGAGATCGAGCAGTTTTTTCAGATCGATATTGAGCCTCTCAAGATCGATGCGCCCTTTGTTGACAGCATAGTGCAGCCGTTTGTCAAATACCTCGATCACCACACTTTTAGGCGCGATACCGACCGTGAAAGGCAGTTTGGTGTAGCATCTCCCCTCCTTCCCGTAAAAGAAGCAGATATTGCTTTTGAGCCTGCCCTCAAGATGGTAGTGTTTCATATCTTTTGTGATAACGTTGAGCTCTCCATCCTGAAAATCGATAGGGATCGCTCTGAGGTAGGGTTTGAGTTTGCCAAGGTTTTTCACACTGATCAAGACCCCCTCTTTTGTCTGTCGGATCTTGGTATAGAGTGTCGGTATATCGATCTCTATGCCTTTTGAAAAATGCAGTGTAACGGGGACACTTTTGTTGCGCAGTACCACATATTTGGTTTGCTCACCGATCTTGAGCACCTGGATCTTGGCAGTGAGTTTTGCACGTTTTTTGGAAAGATCGATCTCCCCTTTGACGATAGCATCGATCCAGGGCATCTTGAGGTGTGTTTTGTGCAGATAGATCTTCCCTTTACTGTACTTCAAGCTGCCGCCCAAAACCGGCAAAACGATCTTGTCTATTTTGACATCCCCTTTTGTCAACTCAGCTTCTGACTTGAGCGGATGTCGTTTGGTATTGTCATACGCTACCCATCCTTTCTTGATCGGCAGTGTAATATTGCCGTAGCTTGCCAACCCCTTTTTGAGATCGACACGGAGAGCGACCTTCACCTTAAGTTTCTCATCTTTCTCTCTTCGCTTCAGCGGCACATCGATCCTGAGCTTGACATTGGCATACTTCCCCGTGTAGCGTATAGGCAGGTTGATGTTGTATGACTTGAGTATCTTCTGTACCTCTTTATCGACAGGTGCTTTGAGCTTGAGATCGAGTTTGAGGTGTGCTTTGCGTGCTGCAAGACCAGGTATGGATATCTTGCTGCCGCTTAGATCGATCTTATTGTATCTTGGTGCATCCAGATCAAAAAAGAGTACACCATCATGATAATGCACATAGAGCCGCTTGGCAGCAATGGGATCAAGTCGCTTTTGAAAATAGATCTTTACATCCTCTACAAGTGCCTCACCCCGAAGTGAATCTATATCGAGTCTGAACTTCCCCTCAGGATTGAGCGTTCCCTGACCCGCAAGTGTGTAGAGCGTGTAGCGCTTGCCTCTGATACGATCGACGATCCAGTTCTTGACCGTCGGATGCATCTTGGTAAAGAGGTCAATGACAGGTCTGAGATCATTGAACGGCTCTGTTGCGATATCAAAGCTGATCTGCTTACCCTCCTTTGTCGCAGTGAAATTACCGTCAATACCGAAAGCTTCAAAAGTACCTTCTGTTTTCAAGCTATGCCGATCAAGGTCATAGTGCAGGTCACCTACGATATTGATACCCTGTTTTTTGAGGTAAAGCATGGAGACATCCGCACTGAGCACTCTGCCTTGACGCACGATGTTCCCTGCGATTTCATAGTCATCGGTAGTGATATAGAGGATATTGTCTGCATAGATGATATCGATATGGTTATTGTTGAAGTCCACCTCTTTGAGTTCGATATAGTCAAAAAAGGTCAAGAGGTATTTTATCCTGTCAAAGGTCTTGTCGACATTTTGGAAGCTGGGGGAGGCTTTGGCTTTGGGTATGACGACATGATCTGCTTTGAGGGTGAGCTTTTTATCCAGTTTGATGTATAATTTCTCCACCTGGTAGCCGCCGACAGAGAGTTTGTCGACAACGATACCCGACTTAAGCCAAAAGAAAAGAGCCACAGCTATGACGATCAACACCAGCAGTGTATTGCGTATCATTTCATGGATTGAGTGGATAATACTGCTTTTTATCATAGCCCTGCTTTTCTATATTTCCATCCCGGTAAAGACCCAAAAGAAGATCGCTGTTCCCAAAGGAAGTACCAGTGAAAGTATTATATCACAGCTGGCTTTGGAGGGCTATGATGTCGGTGCACCGGATCGGTGGCTGCTTGCACGTTTTGGCAGGATCAAAAGCGGAGAGATACGTTTCAAAGAAGAAACGCTTGCGCGGATCGATTTCCTGCACCAACTCACACAGGCGAAACCGCCGCTCTACAAGATCACCCTGATACCCGGTGAAACGACAGAGATATTTCTCTCCCAGGTCGCACAAAAGCTCGACCTCAATCAGAGCAGACTGCTCGATGCCTATAAAACATATGCCAGATACCCCGAAGCCGCCATTGCTGCCGATACCTACCTCGCACCCAAGAAGATGAATGAAGCCAAACTTGTCAAATTTATGCTCAAAAGCTCTGAGCATCGCTATGCGAAACTCTCCAAACATTATTTTGGCGACTACAACCAAACCCGGTGGCTGCGCATCCTCACGATCGCTTCAATCATCCAGAAAGAGGCTGCCGACACCCGGGAGATGCCCCTCATCTCCTCCGTAATCCAAAACCGCCTCAAGAAGAAGATGCGACTGCAGATGGACGGGACACTCAACTACGGCAAATACTCCCATACCAAAGTCACTCCGCAACGCATCAGAGAGGACAATAGCACCTTCAATACCTACAAACACAGAGGCTTACCGGACTCCCCCATCGGCTCGGTCAGCACAGCAGCGATCAAGGCAGCCATAGAACCCGCCAAAACAGAATATCTCTACTTTATGCGCAATAGAAAAACCGGTAAACACGACTTCAGCAAAACCTTCAAAAGCCACCGACGCAATATCAAAAAAGTCAAACAACAGCTCAAAAAATAAGCTGCAGAATGTTCAGCAGGATCGAAATCCCCAGAACGATACGGCAAGCTGTAAGCGGATTGCGTTCGACAAAGGAAGCACTGCTTTGAAAGTGCGGCTGCACTTTCTCCGGGTTGCTCAGCTCGTAGAGCATCTGCGAGTAATGGCTGTAGCGCTTGGCAGGATCAACCTCGATAGCACGCATGATCACACTCTCCAGCCATGAGGGTATTTTGGGATTGAGTTTGCTCGGACGTTTGGGAGTCTTCTCAAAGCTCGGCTTTTGGAAGGGTTCGATCTCACCGTAGGGAAACTTCCCTGTCAATGCTTCATAGAGTGTCACACCGATCGCATAGACCTCTGTCTGCTCTGTGATGGGAGCCTGATTGAAGCGTTCTGGGGCAAGATAGCTGGGTGTGCCCGCCTTGCTGAGATCCGAGTAGGCTTCGGTGATACTTCCGAAATCGACCATCTTGAAGGCAGTTTTGCCTTTGCGGTCAGTGACCATGATGTTTTCGGGTTTGATATCCCCATGCACAAGATCCTGTTTGATCAGATATTGGGACATCTTAAGAAGAAATGTACCCAGCTCAATACCCAGATCCACACTTAGCGGCTTCTTGGCGATATGCTCTTTAAGTGGTATGCCCTCGACATAGGTCATGATATAGTATCGGTGAGTGCGGTTTTTGGGCACAGCCACTTTGGGGAAGAAGCCTGCCTTGAGGCGCTTTGCCATCCATACCTCTTTGACAAAAAGGTCAAGCATTGCAGGATCATCCGTCACTTCATATGGGGCGAACTTGATCACATACTGCTGTCCTCTCTTTTCACAGAGCCAGGTACGTTCATTCTGTATCAGAGGTTTGATCAGCCTGTAGCCGTCGATCGCTTCACCCTTTTTGTAGTGCTCCTGTACGATCAAGTCACTCTGCTTGTATCTGAGTCTGGGATCAAGCTCTTTGATCTCCAGAAGTACTGCAGTGGTATCATCAGGCAGGTTGTCGTCATGCTTTTTGCTTGCTTTTTTGACCAGGAAAGAGGCATTCATCGTCATGCCGTCACGCAGCTCATCTTCGCTCAGTTCGTTGTAGAGTCCGTCACTGCAAAGCAGGATGCGATCCTTCGCCTGCAGGTTGTTTTCGAAATAGTAGGGTTCTACACTCTCCTCCAGCCCGATCGCAGAGGCGAGTACATGCTCCATCCCCTCCTCTTCCATAGCATGGTCACTCGAGAGCTGTGCAAGCTCTCCCTCTCTGAGCAGATAGATACGGCTGTCTCCAACATTGGCACCGTAGAGTCTGTCTCCCTCTATCACCACCAGAGCCAGTGTTGTGACAAGCTCCTCGCGCCCATACTCATTCATCGACTCCATGTAGAGTACGTGGTTGATATTTTGGATGAAGTGTTTGATCGATTTTTCCATAGACCAGGATTTGGGTCTGTTCTTCAGTGAGTTGATCAGAAAATGGCTGGTACGCTTGGCAGCTTCGGCACCCGCTGCCGCAGAGCCCACACCGTCACACACCACTGCGACCGTGATCTCATCCATCACCTTCACTTCAAAAAAATCATCCCCTTTAAGCTGTGTACCCTTGGCAAGTGTCAAGCCCGATGTTTCGATATTCTGTTTGGACATATTCGCTCCTCCACGACTCTAAATCATCCCTCCTGCATTGGCACCCCAGGTTGTTCTCCAGCGTGTCTTCACCAACGATATTGCTCCGATAGCAAGCAGCACGAGTGCCGCAAAGATGAAGAAGCCGATGCTGTAGCTGTCGAACGTCTCCTTTGCCCAGCCAAGTGTCTTGACGAGGAACGTACCGCCGATCCCGCCGGCTGCTCCGATAAGCCCGGTCATGATACCAATATCTTTGCCAAAGCGCTGTGGCACGAGCTGAAAGACAGCTCCGTTTGCCATACCCAGACTTGCCATCACCAGGAAAAGCACCGTGATCGCTGCAAAGAAAGGCAGCTGCACTGCTCCCATCAAGGCAACCAGTGCCGCAACGATACCAAAAAAGATATAGAGTGCTTTGATTCCGCCCATCTTGTCAGCCACGCCGCCGCCGACAGGACGCAGTACCGCACCGGCGAAGATCGTCAATG
>JALWKQ010000013.1:0-2881 GCA_027081395.1 Sulfurovum sp.
GCTGATGCGGAGAAGATCGCGGCATTTATTGTCGAGCCGTTGATACAGGGAGCCGGGGGGATGCATATGTATCATCCTGACTATCTTGCAGGTGCGCGAGTATTGACAGAGCGATACGGTGTGCATCTGATCGCTGATGAAATCATGACGGGCTTTGGGCGTACGGGTGAGATGTTCGGCTGTGATCATGCCGGTATCAGTCCGGACTTCATGACACTCTCCAAGGGGCTTACCGGCGGCTATCTGCCACTCTCTGTAGTGATGACAACCGATGATGTCTATCAGGCTTTTTATTGTGACTACAATGAGTATAAAGCCTTTTTGCATTCACACAGCTACACCGGTAATCCTCTGGCATGCCGGGCTGCCCTTGCGACGCTTGATCTCTTTGAGCAGGAAGATGTATTGGTACAGAACCGTCAAAAAGCATCCTACATTAGAGAGGCTACAGCCAAATTTTTGGCTCTGCCTAATGTCAAGGAGGTACGTCAACAGGGGATGGTAACCGCCATAGAGCTCAAAGGCTATGATGCCAAGGAGCGGATAGGACTGCAGATATACAGATACGGTCTTGAGCATGGTGTACTGCTGCGCCCTTTGGGACATGTCATCTACTTCATGCCACCTTATATCATCACCTATGAAGAGATAGACAAAATGATAGATACCGCCTACGAAGGGATCGTCTCACTTCTTAATTACTCCCCCAATGAATAATCTGAATTTTTGATGCTGCAATTTCGTTCATAATCAAGGCAGATTTTTGAAGGACTCGCCGTAGCGAATTCGAAAAAATCTAACACCGAGTATGGGCGAAAGTGCTGCACCCTTCGGGGAGAGCGATACGAGACGATCTGCACGCAAAAAAATCTTTGAATTACCTACGGGTAGTCCCGCAGATTTTTTCACGTACATATCACCTCGTCTCGCTCTCTCAAAATTTCAGCTTATTCGTTGGGGGAGTAATAAATCGTGAAAAGAGCCCTTTGTTCTCTTTGCGGATACGCGTGACATGGTTTTGCGCCCGTTTGATACCCATCTTGGCCGCTTCACTGTAGAGAGCTTCGGCTTTGCGGATATCTTTTTCTACGCCAATACCGTATTCATAGAGTTGTGCGAGATCACAGACAGCTTCGGGATAGTTCTCATCATTGGCAAGTCTGTAGATGATGCTGAAGGCTTCAGGGATGTTTTTCTGGAGGATCTCCCCTCTGAAGAGTGCACGTGCGAGCATAAATTGCGCATAGAGTGACGGAGTTGCCGCACAAAGCAGCAGCAGTTTTGCCGCTTCACCTTTTTTGCCCTCTTGTTTCAATGTCAATAGGGTGCCGATAATCTCTTCTATCTCCTCTTCACTGAAGCGTTCTGTCTTGATTTTCTGTAGCAATTCATTGACTGAAGCTTCGTTTTGTAGGTTTTGTTCTATAGGAGGGTATTGTGTGAGCAGGTTGCCAAACTTCTCTTCGATATAGGAGATAGGGGCATAAGTTTCTCTTTGTTCATCTATGGATAGATCTTCTGTTGCAGGTATGGCTGTATCGTTCTGGGGTTGCCGTTGTTCCTTCTGAAGCAATTGAGTGAGACGATCCTCTTCAGAGGGTGCTCTCTCCTGTGCAAGTATTTCGTTATCAAAGAATGGATCTTTCTCTTCATCTCTCTCTTGTAAATGCAGTGAGTCTTCTTGGAAGAAAGTATCTTCTTTGGGTGCGGCAAGGTCGATGTCAATATTGTCTGGGAGGATGTCATCTGCTCCAAGTGAAAGCAGAGAGTCATAGTTGATGTCGTTGTCATACGTTTTGGCAGGAGAGGGTTCTTCTCCCAGAAACGCTTCAATATTCTCAAGCTCTGTGATCGCCTGCTCATCTTCAGGTTCGGTAAAGAGATCGAATGCTTCTATCACTGCACTCTCTTTGATCTCGCGCAACATTTTTGCCTGTGTCTCTTCTGCCTCTTCATCCTGCGGGGCTGTTCTCTGGATGATCTCTTCGATCGGGGTGTCGATGTAGGTGGTGATCAGCGCTTGCGCCTGGGCATAGTTTTTAGCCTGGAGCATCTCAAGAATCTCCTGAAGTTTGGTATCTGATTTGAGTTGACTCAGTTTCAGGATTTGATGCTGGATACAGTCGATATCAGTGATCGAAATAGCCAGTTTGATAATGTGTAAACGCTTTTTTGTCTGATTCATACGCCTGTTCCTTCACTTATACCCGGATTATTGCCATAGTATAGCAAAAAAGTGCTTTACAAAGGTGTTGACAAAAAAGAGCTTATTTTTGGCTTAAAGATTGGCACTGAGAGCGAGCAGGCGGCAGGAGTTTTCTAAGATAGAGATCTTTTTTGCCATTTCGATAATGTCTCGGTCATAGGAGATAAGCCCAAATCCTTTGATCAGCAGCAGATGGGTGTCGTGCTTCTGGAAAAAGCGTGACACCTCATAGGGTGCACGGTCAAGCCAGTCATCGATATTTTTGGGATCGTAGACGATCACCTCTCCCAAAACAGTCTTGCCGTAAAAATCTGCCGGCAATACCTTGCCGTGTTTGAGTGAAAATGCTGTAGCGTAGGGCGGCATAGTGTAGCTGATGTATTTGGCATTGGGGATGCTTTCGTAGATGTGCTCGTGGATGTGGACATCGGAGTTGGCAAGGTTCCAGCGGTAGTCACGCTTTTGGCAGTCGAGTTTGACAAGGGAGTCTTCGGTGATCTCGTCAAGTATCGTATCTTTGGAGTTGATGATAAAACTGCTTGTACTGACGCGTGCGGAGATCGAGCCGTGATAGAGTGAAAAAAAGTTCTTGTGGAAGAGGGAGAGCGAAACATGCTGTATCTCTTCGATAAGGTGCTTGTCCATCATGATAGGAAACCTTTGTTAGGATTATTT
>JALWKQ010000013.1:2981-7819 GCA_027081395.1 Sulfurovum sp.
CGCGTGCGGAGATCGAGCCGTGATAGAGTGAAAAAAAGTTCTTGTGGAAGAGGGAGAGCGAAACATGCTGTATCTCTTCGATAAGGTGCTTGTCCATCATGATAGGAAACCTTTGTTAGGATTATTTTGCTATTATAACGGGTAAATTAGAAATAAGAAATTAGAAATTGAGATCTCTGAAAAAACCGTCGGTTTCACACGATAGCTCCGGCAGTCGCAAACGCAAGCGCCCATTACATGGGTTGAGTGCTCCTTTGTCGCCATCGCGTGAAACCTCTTGTGTATAATTATTTAGAGGGTTCAATTGAAATATTTGGAAGGAACGGCGTGGAGAGTCCGCATATACCGGTACTGCTTGATGAGGTTTTAGAGAGCTTCAAAGATGTGCCTGAGGGATATTTTGTCGATTGTACGTTGGGGTATGCGGGGCACAGTAGTGAAGTGTTGGCGCACTATCCTCATCTGAAGCATATCGGGATTGACAGAGATGAGGAGGCGCTGGCGTTTTCCAAACAGAGACTTGAGCCCTTCGCAGAGCGGAGCCGGCTTTATAAAGGTACTTTTGCAACACTGCTGCCCACACTTCAGGAGTCTCCGGTGACGGCACTGCTTGCCGACTTTGGTGTCTCCTCATTGCAGCTTGACAAAAAGAGCAGAGGGTTTGCCTTTGATTCGGATATACTTGATATGCGCATGGATGCCGATGCGCTGTTGAGTGCCTATGAAGTGGTCAACGAATATCCCAAAGAGAGACTGGAGTATATCTTTGATACTTACGGGGAGGTACGAAGCTACAGACGTCTGGCTGCAGCGATCGTGGATGCCAGAGCCAAAGCGCCGATCCAAAGCGCCAAAGCCCTCAGTGAGATTATCAAAGAGGTGATCCCGCAAGGGGGAAAGATCCACCCCGCAACGCTGCCGTTTCAGGCGATCCGTATAGAGGTCAACAATGAACTCGGAGAGATAGAGGGGCTGCTTGATGCGATTGAACAGAGACACTATGAGGGAGAGGTGGTCTCTTTGATCACATTCCATTCCCTCGAGGACAGACTGGTCAAAAACCGCTTTCGCAAGTGGGCACAGGCGTGTATCTGTGACCCGCAGGCGATGCGCTGCACCTGCGGCAAAAACCATGCACTGGGCAAAGCACTCTCCCGCAAACCGGTCACAGCCTCCAAAGAGGAGCTCAAGAAAAATCCCCGAAGCAGATCGGCAAAGCTGAGAAGCTTTCGTTTTGCAAAGGATAGCTGATGGCTGCCGCAAAGAAAAAGAGAGGACCAAACGGGATTACCTTCGGGATGATTTCGGTGATATTGATGATTACGGTGATTGTCCTGATTTTGACATTGATCAAAGTCTACTTGAGCAATCAGATATACTATGAGAGTAAAAAGGTCAACAAGATCCAGCGTGAGGTCAATGCGCTGCGTGCCCAGAACAAACGTCTCAAAGAGCAGGTAGAGGCACTGCGCTTCAAGCAGAATGTACTCGACTCTATCGCGGTTGAGTCGGAAGTCGATGAGTAGAGAGGAGCCTCTGTGATCAAACGCTTTATCCAGTTTGCTGTTGACAAACCGATCATCAACCATATTTTGATGGTTTTTATGCTTGTACTCTCGGTCTTTGCCTATCAGAATATCCCCAAAGAGATCTTTCCCCCATCGGTACTCGATCAGATCACGGTCAGCGGCGGCTATCCCGGTGCAAGTGCAGATGTGCTGGACAAGATGGTCGTGGAGAATATAGAGGATGACCTTAAAGGGTTGTCAGATATCGATACGATCTATACAACGATACAGAACGGTGCCTTTGTCATGAAAGCGGATATCAAGCATGGCAGTGACAAACAGCTGGTGCTCTCCGATGTCAAGGATATCATCGCCAAGACCAAACGGGATCTGCCTGCAGATATGAATGAACCTATTGCCAAGATCACCGTCCACCAGTATCCGTTGCTGCTGGTCGCGATCTCCGGAGATGTCGGCAAGGAGGCACTCATCGATGCAGCCAATGCGCTCAAGAGCAGATTGGCACTGATCCCTGATCTGAGTGATATTGAGATACGGGGTGATACGGATAAAGAGGTATTGATCAAGCTTGATCAGAAAAAACTCGATGCCTATGGTCTGAGCAAGAGGGCAGTCTATCAGGCGATCAGCAATATCTCTTCCATTTTTCCCGCGGGTACTCTTGATGGCAGGGGAGAGCATCTCTACATCTCTACGATCAATGGGGAGAAAGATCAAAAAGCACTCGCCTCTACGCTGATCAGCATCAATGGCAAGCGTGTCAGACTCAAAGATATCGCCACTGTGCATTACGGTTTGGGTGAGCCTACTCAGATATCACACTTTAACGGCAAAGAGAATATCTCGCTCAATATCAACAAGACCAAATCGGGCAACGCTATCGCGCTAAGCAAAGAGATACGCAAGATCCTCAAGAGCTTCAATGCCCAGTATGAGCATGTGAAATTTGTCGCCTATACCGATACATCGATTTGGATCAAGAACAGACTCAACCTTGTCTCGTCCAATATCCTTTTTGGGCTTATTTTGGTCTTTTTGGCGCTTTTTCTCTCTGTCAATGTACGGATCGCATGGGTAGTGGCTATAGGGATACCGGCAAGTTTTATGATCACACTGATCGCTATGGAGATGATAGGCTACAGCCTCAATATGCTGACACTGCTTGGTGCACTCATCGCACTGGGGATGCTGGTAGATGAGGCGATCGTGGTCGCAGAAAATATCTACCGACACCTTGAGATGGGCAAAAGTCCCAGAGATGCTGCCATAGAGGGTGCGGCAGAGATGTTCCCCGCAGTTCTTACTGCGACACTTACGACAGTCTTTGCGTTCCTGCCGCTGCTGATCATGAGCGGCAAGCTGGGTGTCTTTATGCAGGTATTGCCTGTGATGATCACGGTGCTGCTGCTGAGTTCACTCTTTGAGGCATTTTACTTCCTGCCGCTGCATGCCAAAGAGTTTTTCAGTATGGGCAAGCGCAAGGAGATCAAAGAGGAGCAGGGGTTTTGGCGCGGATGGATCGCCTGGTATCGCAGGTTTCTGCATCGGCTTTTGATGCACAAGTGGCGTTCTCTCGCACTGATCACGCTTTTTATTGTTGTTGGAACTGTGGGGATAGCGAAGATAACGAAGTTTCAGCTCTTCCCCGAGTTTGATGCGCAGCAGGTCTATATGAGCGGCAAGGTCAATGTCAACAACAAACTCGCCGATACGGAAGCTTACGTCGCTGAGATAGAGCAGGCATTGCTGCAGATGCTCGATAGAAATGAGACCGATTCTGTCACCTCTGTGATTGGCTTCAAGTTTAATAAGGATCAGAGTTTTGAAACCGGGGAGAATCTCTTTCAGATCTTTATCAACTTGCATGAGAAGGCACCTGAAAACTTCTTTGACAAGTATATCAATCCGATCTTTTCACTGGAGTATGATGACAGCGATATGATACGCCACAGACTCTCGCAGGATATCGCCAAAGAGATAGAGGAGCGTGTGGTAACGTCTCTCAAGGAGAAGAAGGTAAACGGCAAAAAGCTCTTTGAGGAGCTCAATGTCTATGTGCAGCAGGCAGGTATCGTGGGCAATGATATTGAGATAGGTTTCAGTAGTGATGATCAACACAAAGTGATAGAGGCGATCAATCGTATAGAGAAGAAGCTCGCTTCGATCAAAGGAGTCTCCGATATCGGCGACAATGCCAATGAGGGAGAGCGGGAGCTCAAACTTCGGGTCAACAGCTATGGACAGAGGCTCGGCTTTTCTGAAGGGTATATTATCTCTGTGCTTCGCGGCGCCTTCTTGAAAGCGGAGTATGCCAAGATGTTTGATAACAAAGGACTGGTACGTGTCAAGGTCGAAGACCGATACAAGACCGATACCTCAATGCTGCCTGCATTCAAGCTGACATCCCCGGATGGACAGAAGGTTGTCAGGTTGGGGGATATTACCGACTTTATCTACCAGAAAAGTTTTGTCAAGATCTTCAAAGAGGATGGAGAGAAGGTCTACTCTGTTTTTGCAAAGGTAGACAAGAAGATCATTACCCCCAGTGAAGTGATGGAACAGATCAGACCTCTGCTCGATGAGGCAAAGAGAGCCGGACTCAAAGTGATCATCAAAGGGGAGGAGAAGGAGAACAAAAAGATCAAGCGTGAGATGACACAGGCGGCACTGATCGCTATATTTCTCATCTTTATCGCATTGGTCTGGATGTTCAACTCGCTGGTATTGCCGCTGATCGTACTCTCAGTGATCCCACTCTCTATCTTTGGTGCGTTGGTGGGCAGCAAGCTCATGGGGATCAATATGACACTGCCCGGCGTGATGGGACTCATCGGGCTTGCAGGGGTGGTGGTCAATGACGGGTTGATCATGCTTGACTTTATCAAGGGCAGCAAGCATTATGACGAACTGGTAGAAAAGGCAGGTCTGCGTCTGCGCCCGATCATCTTGACCTCAGTCACGACGGTACTGGGGCTCTCCTCTCTGATGTTTTTTGCCAGCGGACAGGCACTTATCCTCCAGCCTATGGCGGTATCTCTGGGCTTTGGTATCGCATGGGCAACGATACTCAACCTCTACTATGTACCGTTGATGTATGCAGTGATCTACCGGGTAAAGGAATAGATGGAGTGTTCATTATTTTCCAAAAATACCAAAGTAAAAATAAAGTTTTTATGATAGACTTTATTGTCCCAAATACGCTAGTTCAAAACTATGCACTTTCAGTGCAAGGCTTTAGCTTCTACAAATGTGTTAGAATGCTTGGATGAGAAGAAGCGGACATACAGTAAGTCAAATGCAAGCCCATAT
>JALWKQ010000014.1 GCA_027081395.1 Sulfurovum sp.
TTTTGGTGTATTTGCAGCGTTTTACCTTTGTGCCTTTTGGGATCTACCGTATCCTCTTTGGCATACTGCTCTTGAGTATCATATAGGGTAGGAGAAGAGTTGGATTTATAGAGCCTCTTCAAGGGGGCTTTGTTAAGTTCAAAAGATCAGTTTTTGGACAATATTTTCGCGCAAGCGCAAGAACGTTCTGTGTAGAAGCAAAAGGAAATATATGAAATTTAGCGAATTTGACTTTCACCCCGATCTTTTTAAAGGGGTTAAGATAGCAGGGTTTAAAGAGCCGAGTCCTATCCAGGAGATGGCGATCCCCATCATCAAAGAGGGCAGAGACCTTGTGGCTCAGGCACATACTGGTACAGGAAAAACCGCCGCATTCGGATTGCCGCTGATGGATAAGCTTGCACGTGGTGAGATCGAGCGTGCACTGGTGATCACACCGACACGAGAGCTGGCGACACAGGTTGCTGACGAACTCTACCACTTGGGGCGTTTTGCCGGGCTGCGTACATTGACAGTCTACGGCGGTGTCGGCTATGGGCGTCAGATCGCTCTGATCCACAAAGGCGTGCAGATCGTCGTCGCCACACCGGGGCGCCTGAAAGATCTCTATAAAAAAGGGAAGATCGATGTGCTCAATCCTGAGATCGTAGTACTTGATGAAGCAGATGAGATGCTCGACATGGGCTTTTTGGAGGAGATCAAGGAGATCTTCGAGTATATCCCGCAAAACCGCCAGACACTGCTCTTTTCTGCGACTATGCCCGAGCCTATTAAAGAGCTTGCCAACCATATCCTCTATCAGCCGGAGTTTATCTCGGTCGTCGGTGAAGATGAAGAGACCACCAACAATGTGATCGATCAGCGTTACTATGTGATACATGAAGATCAGCGTGATGAAGCGATCGTGAAGCTGCTCGAGACAGAGCCTATCAACAAGTGTATCATCTTCTGCCGGATGAAACGGGAAGTCGACAGGCTTGCCGAGCACCTCAATGCACTGGGGTTCAATGCCAGCGGACTGCATGGAGACTTGGAACAGAATGACAGAGAGCAGATCATCAAAGCCTACCGCCGCGGAGAGACCAAGATCATGGTAGCGACAGATGTGGCGGCACGCGGACTGGATGTCAAAGATGTGACGCATGTCTTCAACTACCATATTCCGTTCGATCCGCAGTCCTATGTACACCGCATCGGACGTACAGGACGGGCAGGCAAGAGCGGACAGGCGATCACACTGGTAACGACCGAAGAGTTCCGTGAGCTACAGCGTATCCAGAAAGAGGTGGGCGCCCAAATGCGTCTGGCGACGATCAAAGGTGGTTCTGACCTTGATGAGAAGGCTATGGAGTATCTGGCTGAAAAGATCAGAGATATCCATATCCATCCAAATGCCGAAAAGATGCTTGACTATATGGGGAAAATGGATCACCAGACACTTCTACAGAAGCTGCTCTCCGCCTATATGGAGCGTGAGCAGAGCGCTATTGGTTCACAGATCGGCTTTGACCAGCAAACCGTCGATGAGATGCTCCAAAGTTACGTAAGTGAACAAAAAGCTACACGAAGCAGCAATCGTCGAAAAAAGCGGAGATAAAAAGTTATTTTTAACTAACACAAAGCAAAAGAGTTTTAAAATTTGTAAACCAAATTATAAGGTGACTACATGGAAATTGATTTAGTAGGTGAAAGTAT
>JALWKQ010000015.1 GCA_027081395.1 Sulfurovum sp.
CTCATTAAGCATCGCACGGGAGATGAACTCAAGCACCTGATCGCTTCCTGCACCGATGATGATATTCTCATCACCGACACCAAACTTTTCACTCAGTGCGGCTTTTAGCTCAAACATACTGTCATCCGGATAGAGATGTGCCTTGTCTGCATGTGCAATGATCGCCTCTTTGACTGCCGGCGATGTACCGATAGGATTCTCATTGGAAGCAAGCTTCACCACATCTTCGGGCTTGATCCCAAACTCCCGAACCACCAGCTCGATCGGCTTACCTGCTTCATAGGTTTTGATGTTTTCAAGTACCTTGTTAAATCTCATCCAAATTCCTATTTTCTAATTTCTAATTTTCTATATGTCATCCGTCTCTTTGACATAAGAGCCCAGTACTTTGATCGCATCTTTGTGTTTCTCGAGTATCGGTTGGATCTTCGGATCATCTTTGTGTCCGTTGAACTCGATAAAGAAGATCGATTCACCCTCAACAATATGTGATTTGATTTTTGTCAGATTGACCTCTGCCTCCTCAAAGTCATTGAGAAACTCAACAAGTGCACCAGGCTTGTTGGGGAGTCTCACAAGGATCGATGTCTTGTCATTGCCTGAGGGGGCATTCTCAAAATCAGATATGATAAAAAAGCGCGTTCTGTTGTTGGCATCATCTTCAATATTTTCAAAGAGGATCGGCAGATTGTACATCTTTGCCGCCACACTTGGACAGATCGCTGCAGATTTTGGATCGTCACTTGCGAGTTTGGCTGCCTTTGCCGTGGATTCTACAGGGATGAGCTCTTTCTCGTCCAAGCCGAGATCCGTCAAAAACTTGCGGCACTGACCGAAAGCGATATCTTTGGAGTAGATCTTCTCCACCTCCTTGATATCCTCTGCCATTGTTGCAAAACTCAGATGCACATCGATCACCACCTCCGCTATGATCTTGAGATCGTACTCATCGAGCCCGTTGATCGTATCGCTGACGATACCGTTGCTTGAGTTTTCGATAGGCACGACACCAAACTTTGCCGTACCCTTTTTCACCTCTCTAAATACGCCTTGTATCGAGCTGATCGGAAGGTAGCGGCTCATCGCACCAAACTTGCTCTCTGCTGCCTGATGGGTAAAACTTGCTTCAGGCCCCAGATAGGCGACCGCTTCTGGAAGCTCGAGGTTTCTGGCTACTGCAAAGAGCTCAAGGAAGAGTGCATCGATCGCTTTGTCGGTCAGTTTGCCCCTGTTTTGCTCTTTGAGGCGGTTGAGGATCGCCTGCTCGCGCTCAGGTCGATAGATCGGAGCACCGGTAGTGTTCTTGAGCTCACCCACCTGATGTACCAGTTCCATACGCTCATTGAAGAGTTCAAGTAAGGTATCGTCAATGCTGTCTATCTTCTCTCTGAGCTCATCCAAAGTCATACTCTCACCCTTTATCGTTGTAGATACTCTTTTTCCAGTGCGATCTGGTCTTCATAGGTCTCACGCCGTCTGATCAACCGCTCCTTGCCCTCTTCGATCGCTACCTCTGCGGGCTTGGGGCGGGTATTGTAGTTGCTTGCCATCGTAAAACCGTACGCCCCAGCAGAGTGTACCACGATCAGATCATTGTGTTTCAAAGGAGGCAGCGGTACATCCTTGCCGAAGAAATCACCGCTCTCACAGAC
>JALWKQ010000016.1 GCA_027081395.1 Sulfurovum sp.
GGAGCTAAAATGCCCAGTACCCAGGCTCTGCGTCTGCAGGAGATGATGAAGAGACAGCAACGCCTCCCTGACTATACACTTTCACTTTACCCTGTCGAGGTGAAAAAACGTAGTCTTGAGAGACTTGCGAAGGGCGATCTGATACTGCTTGAAAGCAAGCGCCTCGTACTCTGCCTTAGCAGAGACGAGATAATCCATGCTTCATGCAGCGTGATTTCCCAAGACGGTTCGAGGAAGATTGAGATCATTGATCTCATAATGAAGCCCGAAAAACAGAGTGATAGTAAAAAATATCAAACACTCTTTCCAGTGCTGGCACAGTTGTCCGGTCAGAAGATTGAACCTGGAGCAGTGATAGATATCTCTCATATCGATATCTCGCAGGTGACACTCCAACATGAGGGCAAAAGTATCGCAGCGGGTCATTTGGTCATCGTCGAGGACGAGATCGCCATCATGATCGACAGCTGCCATGACAAAGGTAAAAAATGACAGAGAACAACGACACAACAACAAAGAAAAAAGTACTCGTAGGGATGAGCGGCGGGGTCGACTCGACTGTGAGCGCTGTACTGCTCCAAAAAGAGGGCTATGAGGTTGAAGGGGTCTATATGAAACTCCACAACAAGCCCGGATACCACGAAGAGAACTGGAGAAAAGTACAGAAAGTCGCTGACTACTTAGGGATCAAAGTGCACTTCTATGATCTCAGCGAAGCATTCAACCAAAATGTCTATGACTATTTTGTACAGAGCTACAAAGATGGCTTGACCCCCAATCCCTGCGTGATGTGTAACCGTACCATCAAGTTTGGCAAGATGATTGAGTTTGCCGACAAGGTGGGGGCAGAGTATGTCGCAACAGGACACTACATCAAGTGTGACGGGGAGTTTATCTACGCAGCGGACGATCCCAACAAGGATCAGAGCTATTTTCTCTGTGAGGTCAAAAAAGAGGTACTCCCACGCCTCATCTTTCCGCTGGGCAGCTGGAAGAAACCGGATGTCAAAGCCTATGCGGCCAAGATAGAGGTGCTCAAAGATTTTGCTACCCAGCCTGAGAGCAGTGAGATCTGCTTTGTCGAGAACACTTATGATGAAGTGTTAGCTCGCCATATGGATATCGATCAACCCGGTGAGACGGTCGATACCGAGGGGAATGTGGTGGGTACACACAAAGGCTATATGCACTACACCATCGGCAAGCGCCGGGGCTTTTTCGTCAACGGAGCACACGATCCCCACTTTGTATTGGAGATCAAGCCGGAGCAGAATCAGATCGTTGTAGGCACCAAAGAGAAGCTCGAAGCACACGCCTTTGAGGTCAAACAGCTCAATCTCTTCATAGAGGGTACCCAGAGCCTTGAGTGCAAGGTCAAAGTCCGCTACCGCACCCAGGCAGTCCCCTGCCGCATAGAGATCGAGGGCGACCGCGCCCAAGTTACCCTCAAAGAGCCCGTATTTGGTCTTGCCAAGGGGCAGGTAGCGGCTTTTTATGATGAAGACAAGCTTCTTGGGGGCGGGGTGATCTGTTAAGGGATGAGCAGGTGCGAAGCTACTTTTTGTTTCTTCTCTCCCGCCACTCCTGGATCGCGGAGCGTTTCCAGAGCCAGTTGAGCAGCAGGTAGATGAGGTAGGCGACGATGGTGGAGTAGAAGGCGGTGCCGACGTAGAGCGGCAGGACGATGTCGTCCCAGTGGTTTTGGAACCACGCCATCGTCAGCTCGATATTGTCAAGTCCTTCGCGTCCGAGCAGGAGATTGCCTGTGGCATATTCGAGGTACCACAGTGGCGGATAGGTGAGAGGGTTGGAGAGCCAGACTGTCGCAAGCGCTATGGGGACGTTGAAGCGAAAAAAAGGTGTAGTCAGCATCACCCCCGCCATCTGCATTGGCATCGGGATAAACCCCCAGAAAAGTCCTACAAGTACACCGCGTGTGACCATCTTGCGGTTGAAGTTGAAGTAGGCGCGCGGCAGTTTGTATTTGTCCAAAATATGGTCAAAGCGGTCTTTGTGTGTAGCGATCTTTCTGAAAAATTGTCGTATCATTGAAATCCATGCTTTAAATTGCTTGCATAAGTGTAATACCCCCTTGCTTTAAATCCCCTTTTTATCAACATTTGAGTAAAATACGCGTAATTAAAATCCCACCAAAGGCTATGATATGAGCGGATATATGATATTTTCAGGCACTTCAAACCCCGAGCTCTCCCAGGAGATCGCCAACTATCTCGAGATGCCTCTCTCCAAGGCTGAGATCAAGCGTTTCAGTGACGGTGAGATCTCTGTACAGATCGCCGAGTCGGTGCGGGGGAAAGATGTCTTCATCATCCAGCCTACCTCTGCCCCTGCCAATGCCAACCTGATGGAACTGCTCATCATGACAGATGCGCTCAAACGCTCCTCTGCCAAGTCGATCACGGCAGTGGTGCCCTACTACGGATATGCCAGACAGGACAGAAAAGCGGCACCGAGAGTGCCGATCTCTGCCAAACTGGTCGCCAACCTCATGGAGACAGCGGGCATCACACGGATGGTCACGGTCGATCTGCATGCCTCCCAGATACAGGGCTTCTTCGATATCCCTGTGGACAACCTCTATGGAGCGATCCTCTTTATGGACTATATCAAAGCAAAAAACTTTCCCAACCCTATCATCGCCTCTCCGGATATCGGCGGGGTGGCGCGTGCGCGCTACTTTGCCAACAGACTGGGGCTGGACATGGTGATCGTCGACAAGCGTCGTGAGCGCGCCAACGAATCTGAAGTGATGAATATCATCGGGGATGTTGAAGGCAAAGATGTGATCCTCATCGATGATATGATCGATACCGCCGGTACGATGGTCAAGGCCGCCTCCGCACTCAAAAAACTCGGTGCCACTTCGGTGATGGCGTGCTGTACACACCCGGTACTCTCTGGACCGGCGTATGAGCGTATCGAAGAGGGTGATCTGGATGAGCTGGTTGTTGCCAACACTATCCCGATGAAAAAGCACTCCGACAAGATCAAGATGCTCTCAACGGCCTCGATGCTCGGAGAGGTGATCCGGAGAGTACACAACAACGAGAGTGTCAACTCTCTCTTTGAGACAAACTGATTTTTTTAGTGAAGAGTGAAGAGAGAAGAGTGAATAGTTTTGATATGCATTGCTCTGCAATGCTTTTATAAAAATTTTTTAAATGATTGAATACTGAGGTTTCACTTGATGGCGACAAAGGAGCACTCAACCCGCAGGGCGGCTTTGCCGTTTGCGACTGCCTGAGCTATCGAGTGAAACCGATAATTTTTCATAAACCTTAAATAAATGAAGGAAACGTGTGACAAAGAAAGTACCGCAGAAGAATATCCGTAACTTTTCTATCATTGCCCACATTGACCATGGCAAGTCTACACTGGCTGACCGTATCATCCAGGAGTGCGGGGCGGTGAGTGACCGTCAGATGTCTGCACAGGTGATGGATACGATGGATATCGAAAAAGAGCGTGGTATCACGATCAAAGCGCAGTCGGTACGTCTGGATTATGTCAAAGACGGAGAGCACTATATCCTCAACCTGATCGACACTCCGGGTCACGTCGACTTCTCCTACGAGGTGAGCCGCTCGCTCGCTTCGTGTGAAGGTGCACTGCTCATCGTCGATGCGGCACAGGGTGTCGAGGCGCAGACCATCGCCAATGTCTACATCGCCATAGAGAATGACCTTGAGCTTATCCCTGTGGTCAACAAGATCGATCTACCCGCTGCAGATCCGGACAGGGTACTGACTGAACTGGAAGAAGCCATCGGTATCGATGCGACAGAGCATGCACTGGTCTCCGCCAAGACTGGGCAGGGGGTCAAAGAGCTGATCGACATGATCGTCGAAAAGATACCTGCCCCGCAGGGGGATGAAGAGGCACCCACCAAGGCGTTGATCTATGACAGCTGGTTTGACAACTATCTGGGAGCACTGGCACTGGTGCGTGTCTTTGAAGGGAAGATAGAGAAGGGACAGAAGATCAAGATCATGGGTACCAAAGAGGAGCATCAGGTGCTTGATCTGATGTATCCCAACCCGATCAAACCTATCAAAACAGATGTGATCGGTACAGGCGAAGTGGGGATCGTGGTCACGGGTCTCAAAACCGTCGAGGCGCTTCAGGTAGGGGATACCATCACCGATGCCAAAAATCCCACCCAGGAAGCGATCGGCGGTTTCGAGCCTGCCAAACCTTTTGTTTTTGCCGGGCTCTATCCGATCGAGACAGACAAGTTTGAGGATCTGCGTGACGCGCTCAACAAACTCAAGCTCAATGACTCATCGCTCAGTTTTGAGCCGGAGAGCTCGATGGCACTTGGCTCCGGGTTTAGGACAGGGTTTTTGGGGATGCTGCATATGGAGGTGGTCAAGGAGCGGCTCGAGCGTGAGTTTGACCTCGACCTGATCGCTACGGCACCGACGGTGGTCTATCGTGTCAAGAAGACCGATGGAGAGGAGATAGAGATCCAAAATCCCTCCGAACTCCCCGAGCCGCAGAAGATCGATACGATCTACGAACCCTATGTCAAAGCGACGATCCTCACACCGCAGGAGTATGTAGGCAATCTGATCAAGCTGCTCAATGACAGACGCGGTATACAGGTAAAGATGGACTACCTCAATGAGACACGTGTTTTGATGGAGTATGATATCCCGATGAACGAGATCGTCATGGACTTCTATGACAAGCTCAAGTCGATCACCAAAGGGTATGCGAGTTTCGACTATGAACCGGTCGGTTTCAGACCGGGCAATCTTGTCAAGCTTGATATCAGGGTCGCAGGGGAGATCGTCGATTCACTCTCGATCATCGTTCCGGAGGACAAAGCACGTACACGCGGACTTGCTTTTGTCAATCAGCTCAAAGAGCTGATCCCAAGACAGCTCTTTGAAGTCGCGATCCAGGCGAGTATCGGCAACAATATCATCGCCCGATCCAACGTCAAATCTATGGGCAAGAACGTAACGGCGAAGTGTTACGGCGGGGATATCACCCGTAAGCGTAAGCTTCTCGAGAAGCAGAAAGCCGGGAAGAAACGTATGAAGTCTATCGGCAAGGTGCAGGTACCGCAGGAAGCCTTCATGGCAGTCTTGAAGCTGGACAGTTAGATGACGCTCATTCCGGTAGAAGAGGATCGTAAAACGATCGCGGCACGTTTCCGCAAGGCAACGATGTTTGCTTTTTTGGATGAGGGGCAGATCATCGTGCAGGAAAACCCGCATAAACGCTCCAAATCTCCTGAATTTTTCGACTATTTCAAGACACTCGGCGTTGATACGCTCTATGTCAAAGAGCTTGGATACAAGACCTTTCTGAAGCTCAACGAACTGGGGATCGAAGTCTTCTTGGTCAAAGAGGCGCAGAAATGGAACCGTATCACGCCTGATGGACTTGAGCGTATCACCCTTGAGAATGCCAAAACCCATTGTACGCTTGGACATCACAACAGGGAGCAGGGCTGATGGGCTGGGCGATACATATGCACCTTATAGCCGCGATCGCATGGATCGGCGGTGCGTTCTTTATGTTTGTGCTGGGTGTTTCGCTAAGAAGAAAAGAGGATCAAGAGGCAGTCTACCCTCGCATCGGACCGATCTATGGCTACTTTGAGACGATGTCACTGATCATTCTTGTCACTACCGGGGTGATCATGATCACTAACAACGGACTGATTCATCTACTCTTCTCCAATATCACCAATGAGGTGCTCGAAGCGCTGCGTATCAAACTCTCTTTAGTTGTAGTGATTACCATAATGACGATCGTACATATGTGGATCAGCTTCAAGACACTCAACATCACAAAAACACCCAGACAGCGTTTTCTCTCCAAAGCCTCTTCGATGGGTATCTTTATCCTCAATCTTGTGATTCTCCACTATGCGATGGTGCTTCGGGATATCCTCTAAGGTGTGTTTGGGCTATAGTGCTTTGATAAGAAAGCATTGAACTGATTGGCAAAGGCATGGGCATCTTTGGAGATGATCCTGTCAGCCAGCGGGATATCGGCAGTGATGACGAGATCACCGCGTATACAGCGTGCCACGATCTGATGATCGGCTTCATCCGCCCCCTGATCCATAATGATATATTCGATCTCTTTTGCATCTCCGATAGAGACTCTTTTGTTGGCGATGACAATCGTGGGGATATGCAGTCGCTGTATGCTTCTTAGCACGATCGGTTTGAGCAGATTTGGAAGGCATCCCCGTCGATGAAGAGTCTCACAGTATCTCTTTGACGCGTCCCACCTCTCCGGTGTTGAGTCGGACTTTGATACCGTGTGGATGGGTCGCCGCGCTTGTGAGTATCTTCTGTACCTTGCCGTAGGTGAGTCTGCCTGTAGGCTGATCCTCTTTGAGTACGACAGCGACATCGAGTCCATATCTGATATTTTGGCGTTTTCTGCCGTCTTTTTGAGGGAGCATTTATTTGTTTCTTTCTTTTTGGGAAGTATAGCAGTTTTCTTGTTATAGATATTTACCCAAACCTCGAAATAGAAATTCAGCACTCTATACAATCATCGTATTCATGGAGTCCGTATCCTATCAGTCACCGCACCTTTGGGTGCGCCTCAGATACGATACAAATTCCATAAACACGAGCATTGCACAGATTGCAAGAATCTTATTTCAAGATTTGGGATTTACATCCTATCAAATTTTTGCTATAGTGATGTATAAAAATGATGTATAAAGGTTATTGGCTATGCATAGAACACAGATCTATTTTGAAGAGCCGATGTTCGAAGAGTTGAAGCAGCAGGCGAATAAACTCGGTATGTCACTCTCTGCCTATATACGTGAGACACTCAAAAAAAACCTTGAAGAGAACAGGAAGAAGCCTTCATCAGTTGACTTATCGAACTTTTCGGGTATGTGGGAAGGTAGAGAGATTACACAGGAATCACTTAGGGAAAAAGCCTGGAAATGATCGTACTGGATACCAATATTCTCATTGAGATACTCAAAGGTGACAGAAAAACCATTGACAGAGTAGAGTCGCTTACTGAAGCGTTATCTATCTTGTCTATTACCATGATGGAGCTCTACTATGGTGCGTTAAACAAAGCGGAGTTGAACAAACTGGAAAAATTTGTTTCTCTTTTTAACATTATCCATCTTAACGAAAATATATCAAGAACGGCAACAAAGCTCATCAAACGATATGCCAAAAGCCACTCTCTTGATATACCCGACAGTCTGATAGCCTCTACTGCATTACTGAATGACGCTATGCTGTTGACCTATAACAAGAAAGATTTCAGGTATATAGAAGGGATGAAGCTTATGCATGAGGGATCTTTGCCTCTGTCTAAAAAATGTGGTTATTAATAGGTTAAAGAAGCTATAATTTAGCACGAAAAGAAAGTGATGGGGTTGCGTGAATGTATGAGATTAGAGCATCAGGAGCAGGACGTGTCAAAGAGAGCGATATCGAAAGTGATTTTATAGATAAACTTGCCGACCTTAAATATATCTATCGACCCGACATACGTGACAAAGAGACACTTGAACAAAACTTTAGGGAGAAGTTTGAAGCACTTAATCGTGTCAAACTAACCGACAATGAGTTTGCAAGACTTCTTGAACAGATCATTTCGCCCAATGTATTCAAATGCTCAAAGATGTTACGGGAGACAAATTATTTTGAACGCGAAGATGGTACACCCTTGTACTATACCCTTGTCAATATCAAAGATTGGTGTAAAAATGATTTTGAAGTTATCAATCAGCTCCGTATCAATACCAACAATAGTTTCCATCGCTACGATGTGATACTACTGCTAAATGGTTTGCCTCTCGTACAAATAGAACTCAAAACTTTGCAAGTAAGTCCAAGACGGGCTATGGAGCAGATTGTAGAATACAAAAATGATGTCGGCAATGGTTATGCCAATACGCTTCTTAGTTTTATGCAGCTTTTTATTGTCTCCAACCGTACCTCAACATGGTATTTTGCAAATAACGATACCAAACATTTTAGTTTTGATGCAGATGAGCGTTTTTTACCTATCTATCAGTTTGCGGACAAAGAAAATAATAAAATTACCCACCTTGATGATTTTGCAGAGAAGTTTTTGACCAAATGCAAACTTGGCGAGATGATCAACCGATATATGGTCTTAGTACAAAGTGAAGAGAAGCTTATGATGATGCGTCCTTATCAGATCTATGCGGTTGAGGCGATCGTGGAGTGCATCGAAGACAACAGAGGCAACGGCTACATCTGGCATACGACCGGAAGTGGGAAGACTCTTACCTCATTTAAAGCCTCTACTCTCCTCAAAGAGAATCCAAACATTGAAAAATGCCTCTTTGTTGTTGACAGAAAAGACCTTGACCGTCAAACCAGAGAAGAGTTCAACAGATTCCAAGAGAACTGTGTGGAGGAAAATACCAATACCCATACATTGGTTGAGCGGCTATTGAGTAATGACTATGAAGATAAGATCATCGTAACTACCATCCAAAAGCTTGGCTTGGCACTCGATGAAAACAACAAAAATAACTTTAAAGAGCGGCTCAAGCCTTTGCAGGACAAGAGGGTGGTATTTATCTTCGATGAGTGTCACCGTTCACAGTTTGGAGAGAATCATAAAGCGATTAAAACCTTTTTTCCAAAAGCACAACTCTTTGGCTTTACCGGTACCCCTATCTTTGAGTCTAACGCGACCTATACACAAGTAGAGGGAGAGGCTGCTACACTCAAAACCACTGAAGACATCTTTGAAAAAGAGCTCCATGCCTATACCATCACCAATGCCATTGATGACGGTAATGTGCTGCGCTTTCACATAGACTATTACAAGCCGGATGTAGAATCTCCCAAACCTGTAAGTACCCCCAAAAGAGCAGTAGCAGAAGCCATCATAGAAAAACATGACAAAGCGACAGCAGACAGAAAGTTTAATGCTATCTTTGCTACCGGCAGCATCGATGATGCTATTGCGTACTACAGACTTTTTAAAGAACTTCAAGATCAAATGTCAACAGAAGATGAGAACTATTTGCCTATGAATATCGCTTGTGTATTCTCCCCTCCGGCGGAGGGCAACAAAGATGTCGCACAACTCCAAGAGGATCTCCCCCAAGAGAGACTTGACAATGCCAAAGAGCCCAACAAGAAAAAAGAGGCGCTCAAAGAGATCATCGCAGACTACAATGCCAAATACGGCACCAACCATGACATTCACAACTTTGACAGCTATTACCAAGATGTGCAAACACGCATCAAAAACCAAAAATACTCCAACAGTGATCTGCCACATGCACAAAAGGTAGATATCACCATTGTGGTAGATATGCTTCTGACTGGATTTGACTCCAAGTTTCTCAATACTCTTTATGTCGATAAAAACCTCAAATATCATGGGCTAATACAGGCATTTTCGCGAACCAACAGGGTACTCAATGACACCAAGCCTTATGGTAACATCTTGGATTTTCGTTCGCAACAGACAAATGTCGATGAAGCCATAGCACTCTTTAGCGGCAAGCATACCAAACCACCAAAAGAGATCTGGCTAGTTGATCCTGCTCCCAAAGTCATAGAGCAGTTTGAGTGTGCGACCAAGGCGCTTGAAACATTTATGGCATCACAAGGGCTGCAAAACAGACCTGAAGAGATAGCCAACCTCAAAGGCAACGCCGCGCGCATCGAGTTCATCAAAACATTCAAAGAGGTACAAAAGCTCAAGACCAAATTGGACCAATACACTGACTTGAGTACAGAACAGAAAGCGCGCATAGAGCAAACCATACCCGAAGATACGCTACGCGCCTTTAGAGGGATGTACATCGATACCGCAAACAGACTCAAGAAAGAGCAGGGACAAGAAGGAGAGAAGAACAAAGAAGAAGAGCTTGATCAGCTTGACTTTGAGCTTGTACTCTTTGCCTCGGCACTCATAGATTACGACTACATTATGAGTCTCATTGCACGCTATGCAGGCAAAAAGACCAAAAAGCAAAAAGTCACCAAAGAGCAGCTCATCAGCCTGCTGGAATCTACCTCGAACCTCATGGATGAGAAAGAAAATATGATCGCCTACATCAACACGCTTGAGATGAACACTTCACTCGATGAAGAGGAGATCAGAAAAGGGTATGAGGCTTTCAAGGCACAAAAGCAAAATCAAGAGCTTGAAGAGATAGCACACAGACATGGCTTGGAGCTTGAGGCGCTTAAAGCCTTTGTCGATCAGATACTGGAGCGCATGATCTTTGACGGGGAGCGTTTAACCGACTTGCTGGAGCCTCTGGAGCTTGGCTGGAAAGAGAGAAGAGTCAAAGAGCTTGAGCTTATGGAAGAGCTGACACCGTTGCTCAAGAAGCTTGCCAACGGCAGAGAGATATCGGGCTTGGAGGCGTATGATGAGTAAGTTGGTACCAAAGCTTAGATTTAAAGAGTTCAGCGGGGAGTGGGAGGAGAAGAGGTTAGAGGATCTTGGTGACTTTATCCCTGGATTAACCTATAGTCCTGATGATATTAGAGATAATGGGGTATTAGTTTTAAGATCGTCAAATATACAAAATGGCAAAATAACTCTTGAAGATACTGTATATGTGCAAACCAATATAAAAGAGGATAATCTTTCAAAACCTAATGATATTTTGATTTGTGTTAGAAATGGCTCAAAAGAATTAATTGGTAAAAATGCATTGATACCTCATGATATGCCATTATCTACACATGGTGCTTTTATGACAGTTTTTAGATCAAATATAGCACAATTTGTTTATCAGCTTTTTCAAACTGAGACTTATAAAAATCAAGTAAATGCTGATTTGGGAGCAACGATCAATTCAATTAATGGAAATAATCTAAAAAAGTATGTTTTTTATATTCCAAAATACCAAAACGAACAACAAAAAATTGCCAATACCCTAAGCTCTCTTGATAATCTCATAGAAGCTTATGAAAAAAAAGCCAAAGCCCTTAAAAAGCATAAAAAGGGATTGATGCAACAACTATTCCCGCAAGATGGAGAGAAAAGCCCAAAGCTTAGATTTAAAGGGTTTAGCGGGGAGTGGGAGGAGAAAAGGTTAGGAGATTGCCTTGACTATCTTCAGCCCACAAAGTATTTAGTAAAAAGTACAGCATATAGTGATGATTATAATATTCCGGTTCTTACTGCCGGTAAAACATTTATCTTAGGCTACACTAATGAATCAGATGGAATTTTTAAAAAAGATTTACCAGTAATAATTTTTGATGATTTTACTACGGCAACTAAATTTGTTAATTTTCCATTTAAAGTCAAATCGTCCGCAATTAAAATATTATTTGCTAAAAAAAATATTAATATTAAATTTATGTATGAACTAATGCAAACTATTCAGTATGAAGTGGGAAATCATGAAAGACATTGGATTTCAATATTTTCACTATTAAAAGTTTATGTCCCAATGCCAAACGAACAACAAAAAATCGCCAACACCCTAAGCTCTCTTGATAACCTCATAGAAGCCCAAGAGAAAAAGATAGAAGCCCTCAAAAAGCATAAAAAGGGTTTGATGCAACAGATGTTTGTAAGTGGGGAGGTTTGAGATGAGTGAGCAGTTTGATACACTAGAAGATGTAGCTGCCAAGCTAAGAGAAAGCACAAAAAAAGTACAGATACTTTTTGCTCATAACGGTACAGGCAAAACACGACTCTCTAGATTTTTTAAAGAAGCTGGACAAAATGGAGAGCAGAGCGATACTCTCTATTTCAATGCATTTACTGAAGATTTGTTTCATTGGGATAATGACTTAGAGAATGATACTACAAGAGTATTAGAGCTTAAAGAGTCAAAATTTTTTAAAGTTTTTGATGGAGAAGGTTATGATATACAAAGTCTTGTAAGAGGTTTTTTAAACCGTTATGCAGATTTTATGTTTGATATCGACACATCAACCCGAAAAGTAAGTTTTTCTCGTGAGGTACTGAATGGGGATAGCACTGAAACTATTGAAAATATAAAAGTATCTCGTGGTGAAGAGAATATCTTTATATGGTCTTTTTTTCTTGCAGTAGTGCAGTTGGCTATTGACAATCATGAAGATTATGACTGGGTAAAATATATCTATATAGATGACCCTATTTCGTCATTGGATGATAATAATGTTATTACGGTTGCAAGTCATTTGGCAAAACTTATAAAAGACTCTAATGGCAAACAGTTTATTATCTCTACACATCATGGGCTTTTTTATAATGTATTGTTTAATGAACTTAAAAAAGCAGAAAAGTATCTTTTGACAAAAGATAAGCGAAATAATAAATACAAACTCGAAACTTTAAAAAACGATACGCCATTTTATCAACACATAGCGATACTAAAAGATTTATATGAGATAGCACAAAATGGCACGATTTATACTTATCATTTTAATTTGCTCAGAAATATTTTGGAAAAGACAGCCGCGTTTCATGGTTTTGATAAATTTTCAGATTGCATCAAAATAGAAGAGGATGATACAGATAGAATTATACATGCAAGGCGTATAAATATACTTAGTCATGGGAATTACTCTATTTTTGAACCTGTAGAGATGCAAGAGGAAAATAAAGAACATTTTAAGAAAATTTTGGAAAATTTTATAAGTGAATACAAATTTAGCGATGCGCTATTTACACAACAAGAGGGGCAAGCATGAGCGAAGAACAACAACAAAAACTAGGAAAAATACTTTGGGATATAGCCGATGAGTTAAGAGGTTCTATGAATGCGGATGATTTTCGTGATTATATGCTCTCATTTCTGTTTTTGAAGTATCTCTCTGACAACTATGAAGCAGCGGCCAAAAAAGAACTAGGACGTGACTATCCACAAGTAGAAGAAGGGAGCAACCTTTCGCCTTTGGCTTTGTGGTATGAGCAAAACCCGGAGGATGTGAGTGCTTTTGAGGAGCAGATGCGTCGTAAAGTGCATTATGTCATAGAGCCAGACTACCTCTGGAGTAACATCGCAGAGCTTGCAAGGCTGCAAGATCCGGAACTGCTCAAAACACTGCAAAAAGCCTTTAAGTACATAGAAAACAGATCTTTCTCTTCCACTTTTAGCGGGCTTTTCTCGGAGATAAACCTCGACTCTGAGAAGCTGGGGAAAAGCTATAGCGATAGAAACAAAAAGCTCTGTAAAATCATTAGCGAAATTGCCAAAGGGATTGCTAAGTTTTCTACCGATAGTGATGTGTTGGGCGATGCTTATGAGTATCTTATAGGGCAGTTTGCAGCAGGTAGTGGTAAAAAAGCGGGAGAGTTTTATACCCCGCAAGAGGTCTCAACCATACTCTCTCGTATCGTCTCTCTTGATAGTCAAGACCCAAGCACTGGCAAGAAAAAGAGGCTTGAGAGTGTTTTTGACTTTGCTTGTGGTTCCGGCTCTTTGCTTCTAAATGTCCGCCATCAGATGAGCAAGTATGGAATCGGCAAGATTTACGGACAAGAGAAAAATATCACCACCTACAATCTCGCTCGTATGAATATGCTTTTACATGGGGTAAAAGATAGTGAGTTTGAGATATTTCACGGCGATTCTCTTGCCAATGAATGGGATATGCTATCAGAAGAAAATCCTGCCAAAAAGAAGCATTTTGATGCGGTAGTCGCCAATCCTCCCTTTTCGCTTCGTTGGGATCCAAGTGATGAGATGAAAAAAGATTTTCGATTTAAAAACTACGGCTTAGCACCAAAAAGTGCGGCAGATTTTGCCTTTTTACTTCATGGGTTTCACTATTTGGATAAAGAGGGGACGATGGCTATTATCTTACCTCATGGTGTTCTTTTTCGTGGAGGAGCAGAGGCGAAGATACGAAAAAAATTGTTAGAAGATGGCAACATAGATACCGTTATCGGTCTGCCTTCTAAGCTCTTTTTCTCTACCGGTATTCCGGTATGTATTTTGGTGCTAAAGAAGTGTAAAAAGAGTGATGATGTGCTTTTTATCAATGCAGTAGAGCATTTTGAAAAAGGCAAACGGCAAAACAAACTTCTACCGGAACATATAGATAAGATAGTCGATACCTACCAATATAGAAAAGAAGAAGAGCGATACTCAAGACGGGTGAGTATGGAAGAGATTGAGAAAAACGACTTTAATCTCAATATATCCCGCTATGTCAGCACAGCTAAGCCTGAGCCGATTGTGGATTTGGTTGAAGTGCATAATGAATTAGAAAAAATACAAAAAGAGATTGAAAAATATGCTAGTGAGCATAACGATTATTTGAAAGAATTGGGTTTAAAGTCCATTGTGTAAGGTGTGATGCTAAAATTGAATATGCTACAATGGATACCATGCAAGAGAAAATAGAAGAAGCAAAAAAAGTTATAGCCAAAGCTGATGCACTGCTCATCACTGCAGGAGCAGGCATGGGAGTCGACAGCGGTCTGCCGGATTTTCGCGGGGTAGAGGGGTTTTGGCGTGCGTATCCCAAGGCCAAAAAGTTGGGGCTTCGTTTTGAAGAGATGGCAAACCCGCAGTGGTTTGAGAAAGATCCCGCATTGGCATGGGCGTTTTACGGGCATAGGCTGCATCTTTACCGAGATACCAAGCCGCACAGGGGATTCGAGATACTCAATCAGTGGGGTAATACTAAAAAATATAAATATTTTGTCTTTACCTCCAATGTCGACGGACAGTTCCAAAAAGCAGGCTTCGATGAATCGCGTATTATGGAGTGTCATGGGTCGATCCATCACCTACAGTGTACCCAAAACTGTCAGGGCAAGATCTAGTCAGCAGAGGATGTGGAGATAGAGATAGATGAGGATTTCAGAGCGCAGGAGCCGCTGCCGCAATGTCGTGAGTGTGGTGCCTTGGCGCGTCCGAACATTTTGATGTTTGGTGACTGGGGTTGGGAGAATAGCCGTACCGATGCACAGAGCCGTAGACTCCAGCGCTGGCTGGCTATGCTTGAGGAGGAGGGCGCGAAGCTTGCTATTATCGAGATAGGTGCGGGTACGGCAGTGCCGACGGTACGCATGACCGGTGAAGATGTGGCGCGTCACTTCGGTGTACCGCTGATCCGTATCAATCCACGTGAGGCGCACGGTGCCCAGATAGGGCTTGAGATGGGGGCGGTGGAAGCGATGGAAGAATTAGAAATTAGAAATTAGAAATTAGAAATTAGGAATTAGGAATTAGGAATTAGGAATTAGGAATTAGGAATTAGGAATTAGGAATTTTGGTATGCTTTTCTTTGGAAAGCTTTTTTGTAGGGTGCGTAGTCACGCACCGTTAGGATGAAACATGAACGGAAATTTACTGATTTATATAGGTATTGGGCTGATCGTTGCGGGGATCGCATATAAGTATGGTCTGTTGGGATGGTTTGGCAATCTGCCCGGGGATATCAAGTATCAGACAGAGCATACTTTTGTTTTTATCCCGATCACTTCGATGCTGATCGTCTCGGTACTGCTCTCTCTGATCTTTTGGCTGATGGGGCGTTAGGGGGCGTATGTGCCCATCAGCTCCGCTTCGGCAATGATGTGCCCATCGATAACTTCTAACAGCTGTTCTCTGCTGTAGCCCGGAGGGGAATCGTCGAGCTTGATGTCCAGCGCATAGAGTTTGATGAAGTAGCGGTGTACTCTGTCCGGCGGGCAGGGGCCGCCGTAGCCGATCTTGCCAAAGTCATTGAATCCCTGAATGATAGTATGGTTGAGTACAGCAGCGGGCGGGACGCCTTCGGGCAGGGCTTCGATGTTGTAGGGGATGTTGTAGATGACCCAGTGGACGAAGAGCCCTGTAGGCGCATCGGGATCCTCCATGATGATCGCCAGTGAGGCACTCTCTTCGGGCACCTCTTCAAACTTCAGAGGTATAGAGATATCCTCTCCTTTGCAGCCGTACTTCAGGGGGATCTCTTCGCCATAGGCAAATGCTTCACTTGTGAGTTTCATATCACATCCTTTTGTTATATCTTCAACGATTATTTTCCGTATTATAACGAAAAACCTATAGTATAATAGCCCTATGCGTTGCTATAGTTGTGCAAAATTATCAATCGATATCCTTTGTAGTTCATGCAGGGAGAGACTCTTTGTCCCTTCAGTACAGACCCGCAGGATCGGTACACTGGATGTGATCTCTTTTTACCGCTACACTGCACTGGAACCGCTGCTTTTGACCAAACACAAGCCCGAAGGGTACCGGGTCTACAGGAAATTGGCAGAGATGACCTTCCGACCCTTTATCCAAGAGTTTGTGGAGCATGATGAGGGTACGGTCTATATCGTAGGGATCGATGAACGGGTGGAGAGCGGCTATTCGCATACGGCACTGCTGAGTCATGCGATGAAAACCGAGATGAGTATCCCTCAGCATGGCTCACTGATGGCACAAAACCGTGTACACTACGCCGGAAAGCCGCTGCAGTACCGCCTCGACAATCCCAGAGACTTTCGCTATACAGGACGATCCGGGGTGGATGTGATCCTTGTAGATGACATCATCACCACCGGCATCACGCTTCAGGAGGCACAACAGGTACTGCTCTCTCATGATGTCAATGTCCTTTTCGCCTTGACATTGGCAGATGCCAAAGAGTAGAATAGGGGATGAAAACATCCATCTACCATATTGGGATGCTCGATCTGCTTTGGGCAATGATCCCGGTATTGATCGTAGCGGCAGTCTATATACGCTGGACAAAAGACCTTGTTACGATTCCCTATGCGTTGTTGCGTATGCTCCTGCAGTTGGTACTTATCGGATATGTGCTGACCTATCTTTTTGGCAGTGATTCGCCCTATCTTATCATCCTGATCTTGTCTGTGATGCTCTTTGCTGCAAGTATGATCGCACTCAGACCTGTCGCGAGGAAGGATATATATGCCTACAGTAAAGCTTTTATCGCGATCGCAACAGGCGGGCTCTTTACACTTTTGATGATCGTATTTGGGGTTTTGGATCTTGATCCATGGTATGAGCCGAGGTTTTTGATCCCGCTGGCAGGAATGATCTTTGCCAATGCGATGAATGCTGTGAGTATTGCGGCAGAACGTTTTGAGAGTGAGCTTGGAAAGGGTGGTGATTATGAAGCTGCAAGAGCACAGACATATAAAGCTGCGCTGATCCCGATCATCAATTCACTGTTTGCTGTGGGACTGGTCTCTCTGCCGGGGATGATGACAGGGCAGATCCTCTCGGGCGTCGATCCGCTTATCGCAGTGAGATACCAGATGATGGTCATGTTGATGATCCTCGGCAGTGCCGGGATCTCGGTCGCGGTCTATTTGCTTTTTCAGAAACAGCTCAAGGGCTAAGATGGGATAGCGCTCTGCAGAGCAAATCTCTATATCTTTCCTGCAAGGAAGTGTTCAAATATTTGAGTGACCAGTGTGATACGATCTTCGAAGCTCTCTTTGCTTGCACGTTCATGGATGGTATGATCCCCGTCCCCATAAGGCCCCCAGCCGTCAAGCGTAGGGATACCTTGTGAGGCGACTATATTGGCATCGCTGACCCCGCCGCGCTTTTCGGTAGGTAGGGTAATCTTGCAAAGTGTCTCTATTTTTTTGACAAAGGCAGCCTGTTCGGGAGTGGGCTGCATCACATCACGCTGGATACCGCCGCTGAGTGAGGACTTGGTTCCCTCTACATAGGAGGTGTTTACGATCTCATCGATAGCCTTGAGCACTCGGTCACGTTCATCAGTGGTGGTATAGCGCAGCTCAAAGGTGAGATCTGCTTTGGGCGAGATGGTATTGGCACCGATACCGCCGCTGATTTTGCCGACATTGACGGTCGTTCCCCTCTCAAGGTCGGTCAGGGCTACGAGTCTTTGCAGTTTGAGTGCAGCCTCAAGATTGGCATCGGCACCTTTGTCGTAGTGGTTGCCCGCATGGGCGGCTTTGCCCTCTATGTCAATAAAAAAGGTACCCACCCCCTTGCGTCCGACAACAACTTCATTGTGAGCGCCTGCAGCTTCAAAGACCATACAGTAGTCGTACGCCTTTGCCAACTCTGCTGTGAGGTATTTGCTGTCATCACTGCCAGTCTCTTCGTCACTTACAAGAAGCAGATCGATATTGTGGATCTCCCCACATGCCTGCCGGGCATTTCTCAGCGCTTGCAGGGCGACATAGTTGCCTCCCTTCATATCACATACACCCGGACCATAGACCCATGTATCATCTTCTGCAAATGCTTCGAAAGATCTGGGAGGAAATACGGTATCAAGATGTCCAAGCAGCAGAAGCCTTTTACCCTCTTTTTGGGGTGCGACAAAGTGAAGATGGTCACCGATCTCCTCTCTGGGATAGCGTATGGTCTGATAGCCGAGTGCTTCCATCCATTCTGAAAAGATCTTGCCGTTTGCATCTACCCCCTCTTTGTTTTTTGTCCACGAGTTGATCTCTATGATCCGCTTGAGCTCGGAAAAGTCTGTTGGTGACATGATTACCCTTTGTCTATGATATATCGTGATAAATTCAGCCTATCAAAGTTTTTAACATAGTACAATAAATCAGATGAAAGAAGATATTCTGAGGAGGAAGTATGGGACGCAGGATCGGTATGTGGATGTACAGTAACAGCGGCGGCGACAAGATTGAGAAAAAGATCGTCAAAAAGCTCAAAGAGAGAGATATAGATGTGATCACCGGTATCAATCTGCGTCATGCCATTGTCAAAAAAGGGCATATCCTCCACGGCAAGACAAAGGTGGATGAACTCGATCTCTTTTTCTCATACAATGCCGGAGAGCAGACGCAGTATCAGGTCTATCTCTATGAAGCACTCAGCCGCGTGATCCCGACGATCAACTCCTTTGAGGCGTTTCGTCTGACGGAAGACAAATTTCAGACTTCGTTCCTGCTTCAGCACCACGGTATCCCTACTCCCGAGTTTCAACTCTGCCACCGTGATGACAGCAAACAGCTCAACCGCATCATGAAAAAGTGGAGCAAAATGGTTTACAAGCCTACTGACGGATGGGGTGGTGTAGGACTGACCAAGATAGAGAATGAAGAGATGCTCAATATGCTGATGCCTTTTCTCAATCAGATGGATCTGCGTTTTTTCTATGTAGAGAAGTTTGTGAAGTATGACAATACCGATTTCCGTGTCGACATCGTAGACGGGAAGTTCGTTGGATGCTATGGGCGAAAAGCGGGCAAGAGAGACTGGCGTACCAATGTAACCAGCGGCGGATCGGTCTTTAAGCGTGAGCCAAATGACGAAGTGGTAGAGCTGGCGATCAAAGCGGCGGAGGTCTGCGGCATTGATATCGCGGGAGTGGATATCATCTACGATCAGGAGCGTGAAGAGTATGTGGTACTCGAAGTCAACGGTATTCCCGCCTTTGCGACACCGGAACAGGAGAAGATGGGGCTGGATTTCAACGATCGCAAAATTGATCTGATCGTTGATCTGATTGATCGGAAAACGAGAAAGAGAAAGAAGAAATAGGATCCCCTGAGAGATCACCGGTTTCAGTCGATAGCTCTGGCAGATGCAAACGGCATAGCCGCCCTTCGGGTGGAGTGCATCTTTGTCGCCATCGAGAGAAACCTCTTCTTTTAGAGCGACCAAAATACAAACAAGGAGTATTATATGGCAAAAAAGAAAAAACAAGAAAAGCTACCAAAACTCGGACTGCTTTACCTCGATCATGTATTGAGATTTTTTGATAAAAGCAACTTTAAAGGCTGGCCGGACAAGATAGAGACGGTGGTTTATCACTGGAAAAATGACAAAGAGCGTTTTATCAACGAGGTCAAACGCAAAAAAATCGATGTGCTTATCGGAAATATCCCGGCAACTGCGTATGAGACATTTCGAGAGATCGCAAGAGAGCTGCCGGATGTACAGTTCATCCCCTCTCTGGATACACAGTTTGCCAACAAATCCAAAGAGAATGTGACCCGTTTTGCATGGAAGTATGATATTCCTGTACCCAAGACCTATATCTTCTATGACCATGACAAAGCGGAGAAGTTTATCGATGAGACGGAGTATCCGAAGATCATCAAGAAGAGCTACGGCCCTTCCAACTACGGCGGCTACTTTGTGCACAAGGTGGACAGTGCGCAAGAAGCACACAATCTCCTGGCACAAAAAAAATACCATCCGGTCTATATGCAGGATTTTGTACCGATGGAAGCGGATGTGCGGGTCATGCTGATCGGACACAAGCCTGTCTGTGCCTTTTGGAGACGCCCGCCAAAAGGGGAGTGGCTGACCAACACAAGCCAGGGGGGCAGTATGGACTACATGGATGTTCCCAAAGAGCTACTCGACCTGGCTGTCAAGGTCTCCAAAGCCGCCAACGCTGAGTACTGGGCATGTGATGTCGCTGTAGGCGAAGACGGCAAATACCGCATCCTGGAGTGTGCTACGGCGTTTGCGGCATTCCCTTACATTCGTGACTGGATAGGACAGTATTTGATGTGGAAGTTCTCCAAAGGGAGATTCCCGCAGCCCAATATCCCGCTCTACAACTGGGAGGAGCTTGGCAAGATGGATGCAAGTGTGCTTAGAACCCTGCGCTACATCACATTTGGACGCTATACACCGAGCTATGACGGTGCCTACTTCCTTGACAAGAAAACAAAGGATACTGAGGAGGGCGAAATGTATCTGCATGAACTCGACAGCCTCTACCCTATGCTCGATACCTATACACGCACAGAGGAGGAGTGGCCAAGCGAGCAATGGAACTTCCAGGACAATTACGGTAAAACGGTCAGGAAAGTCCACGCCAAAAGTAATCCAAAAACTGTAGATAAACAAACTATGAAGCTTGAAGAGGAAACAGAGGGGGCGATGAAGCATCCAAAGCGTTTGTGCTTACAGAAAAAAATATGAAGAAGATCTTAACCTCCGTAGACGGTATCGGCAAAAAGAAATCTGAAGAGTTGATCAAAGAGCTTGGTGTAGAAGGATTGGTAGAGAGACTCGAAGAGGCACCAGAACGGCTCAAAGAGGAGTTTGGCTGGTTCAAGAAAAAGATGGTAAAAAAACTTAGTGAGATATGGTCAGAGTTTAAAGAGAGACTTCCATAGGTGACTATGTTGACTATTTAGCGTAGATAGTGTATAACTCCACAAAATTATATCGATAACATTTTGTTTATCAAAGGTGATCAATGAAGAACCAGTATAAATCTTATCAAGAGAGTCTTGACTTTCTTTATGAGATGCAAAAGCGCTATGGGGAGCTTATCGCTATAGAGAAGATCGGCACAACCTATGAGGGGCGGGATATCGTCCTTGCCAAGATATCCAAAGATGTCAAAAAAGCAGATGAGAAACCGGCACTGCTCTATACCGGTACGATACATGCCCGTGAGTGGATCGGGCATGAGCTTGCATTGGCGTTTATCGAGCATGTCGCCCAAAACCAAGATGTCGATCCCATACTCGAAAAGGCACTTGAAGAATCAACACTCTATATGGTGCCATGCCTCAATCCTGATGGATATGAGTACTCACGTAAACACTTCTCCTTTTGGCGCAAAAACAGACGTCCCAACCATGACGGTACCATCGGTGTTGATCTCAACCGGAACTTCTCTATAGGGTTTGTCAAACAGAAAGATACCTCTTCGAATGTTTACGGCGGAGAAGAGCCCTTTTCAGAAGCGGAGACACGTGCGATCAAGGAGTTTGTCGACAGCCATCCCAATATCACCATCGCATTGGACTACCATTCGCAGGGAAATGTCTTTTTTCCTGCACACAAGTTCAAGCATGAAGCAGAGATAGACGGTACGGACATGAATGCACTCTGTGCCAATATGAATGACGAGATCGAAAAGGTAACCGGGAGAAAGTATGGGATCCACAGAGGCAAACCGCCTGCACACCTCATAAGTGGCAGTGGGAGAGAGTACTATTACTCGAAGGGGATCATCGCAGCTGTGGTTGAGGTGGGTACGAAAAATATTCCCGACTATATGAAAAGTATGAGTGGTAGTATCCATGAAAATATCCCTGCACTGATCCATGCATTCAGTGAAGTGGTCAACTACTCCAAAACAGCACCCGTCAGAGTAGAGAATTTTACAGTTGAAAGCATGGATGCCAACACCGTGACATTGGTATGGGAGTATGAAAAGAGGGATGATGTCTTCTTTGAGATCTATCGCAGCACCAAAGACAAAGATGCCTGCAATGCACGTACCAAAGTAGGTGTAGCAGGGGAAAACCGTTTTGAAGACAGGGATATGGAGAGCTCTACCAACTACCACTACACGATCCGTGCGGTCAACAAAAAAACAGGGCTGAAGTCACCTTTCGCACCGATAGTCAAAGTACGTACCGGACTTGAAGATGATGAGTTTTTCAAACTGATCTTTGCTACCAAAAGCGGTACAGGATATGTCGGAGAGTATACCAAAGAGCAAAACCGTTCCCACTTTGGACTCAATTCGCTCTTTGTAGGGGTCAATAAATCCAAAGGTATCTGTGACGCAGTGATCAGTTTCGATCTGAGCAGCCTGCCTGACAATGCCGTGATCAAATCGGCACGTTTTTATATCTATCCGATGAACCGAGTCGCTGCCAAGATAGAAAAATACGGCGAGTGGAATCTCTCTCTGCTGGAACAGACAAGTTTCACTGAAGTGACAGATTTTGACGAGATCGAGCATGCCCGTGCCAAAGGGGTCATAGGACGGGCAGTCAAATCCAACAAGCTGACACAGGGTATCTGGAACTTTTGGGAGTTTAGCTCGCACGAGTGTGAACTGCTCCAGGAGGAGATAGCCAAGAAACAGGCGGTTTTCCGTCTGGATGGTCCCAAAAGACTGCCGGAAGGTGAAGACAGCCAGATGATGCAGTTTGATATCGGCTATGGCAAGTTCGGCGGCGGTATACACTACCGTCCGATGCTGGACATCAAATACACGATAGAGGATGAGAAGATAGATCTCCCGGCACAGACACTCTCGACCATTTCACAAGAGAGTGTAGAGGAGGGGGTACTCCAGAGCGGATTTGACGCTGCGGGAGAGAAGGTCTATGGCTATCTCGATTTTGACCTCTCCCGGCTTCCCGATCCCGATACAACGATGATCACCCAATGCGCGTTGCGTATCCGCAACAAAAACAGCTTTAAAAAGCGTTCGGATGTACGCTTCTATGTGGAGCTTGTCGAACTTGACGAAGTGGGTGCCTATAACGATATCAAAAACCGCGAAAAAATCGAGTATATCGGCTATGAGGTAGCAGAATCGGATCTGACACAGAAAGAGTATCAGTATTTCAAATTTGATACACTCTCAAGAAAGGTACTCGATCAGCTTCATCAAGAGGGCAAAAGACTCAAACTGGTCATCAAACCCACCAGTGCCTTGGGGATAAAGAACAGAGTCACTGAGTGGGAAGAGGATGTAGAGCTTGTGGTGCACTCCATCCCCAAGAGACGGAAAGCACTCCCGAGTGTCCAAAACCTGAAGATATCCAAAGAGAAAAAGATGATCAAACTCAGCTGGGACAAGATAGATGACAAGGCTCTTGCAGGCTACTATGTCGTACGCAACAGCTTCCATCCGCCCAGACACTTTATGGATGGGGTGAAACTCTATGGAGGAAAAGACAACTGGACCTATGACAACTTCGCTTCATTTGACAAAGAGAAGTACTATGCTGTCTTTACCTATGATGATGTGCCAAACTTCTCGGAGCCTGCTACGCTTCGGTATGATCCTCTGGAGAAGTACTGACAAATAAGACTAATTAACTCCTATTTAGCCCTTATGTGGTATAGTATGGCTATGAATAGCAAGCTGAAACTGGAAGAACTACTGGCATCACATGAGGGCAAGAAGCTCCTGCTCCTTGGCAAAGAGGGGCTCTTTGAACGCAAGGAGATAGAGCGTTTTCTCAAGTCCTACAAGCTCACACTTACTGATACACCCGATAGTGAGACAGTTGCTACCATAGAGCCTGCCGGACTCAATCCTGTCGAAGAGATGATGAGTGAGCAGGCGTATGAGATGGGGATACCTTCGTATGACCTGCAGGAGCTTGAAGAGCTTATCAGCGCTACGATCGATGATGATGCACTGCTGATGGCGATCAAGCTGGGCAATGACCAGAGCCGCATCAAACGAATGCTTGCAAACCCCCATCTCTCTGACAGCCTCTTTGTCCGACTGCTCAAACTCTATGATTTTGATGAAGAGGAGGAGGACAGCCGTGATGACAGAGATGTGATCATGTACACCCTGCGCCGCTATATCGCTATCAAACCCAACGAAGAGGATCTTCTCTACTCCTATCTGACCCTGCGGCGTTTGGCGACGGAGGCGACAGATCCCAACCTGCTTGAAGCACTGTTGGGCTTCCCAAACTTTGCGTTCCTGGTACGCGGCAAGGAGCGTACTACACTGCGTCAGACCATTGCCGGCAATCCCAACATCACTGAGGATATCGTCAGAAAACTCCTCTCCTATCGTCACAAAGGTGTTGACATAGCACTGGCAGGCAACAGTGCTACCGATGCGTCAACACTCAATCTCCTCTACCAAAAGGATGATCCCAAGATAGCCAAAGCACTTGCTGTCAACCCGGTGATTGATAACACGCTTTTTGAGAAACTCTTGGAAGAGTCCGAGAGTGTGGCATTAGTGCTCACAAGACAGCCGATAGATAGTGAACGACTCTCTATAATAAAAGAGAAAGTGAGTGATCCTGAGATATTTGCTCTTTTGGGTGCGAATGAACAGCTCGCTACTGAAGTCATAGGTAAACTGATCCAGAGTGACAACACCATCCTGCTTGAATATCTCAGCGCCAATCCGGTTGTGCCAAGAGAGATGCTTGAGCAGATCTATCAAAAAGAGATCCCTTCGACACTAACGTCGTTGGCGAAAAACCCCAACGTTGACCCGAAGCTTCTTGAGCGTTTTTATGAGGAGTATGGGGAGGAGAAAGCGATGCGTATCGCGCTGGCTTACAATCCTGCCACCCCGATCAAGATCCTTGAAGTACTCTTCAACGAAGAGGATCTGGAGATCAACCGCGCTCTGGCGACCAACCGGGCACTCCCTATGGAGCTGCTCGATATCCTCAAGCTCGATACCCGTCTACAGAACGAACTCGCCCAAAACGAAAACCTCGTGCGATCCTACGAAGAGGTACTCAACCAGGGCAAGGTAATGCTGAATGTATGAGGAGTGAGGAATGAGGAATGAGGAACCGAAAGAGGGCACTGTAAGCATGGTGGTATCTGAGCCGATAGGCGAAGCTTTAGTGAGAGGCACCGAGGGCATTCCCTTTGGTCAATTTTCACAAAGCTTTGCTTTGTGAAAAGGAGACATTCAATATGAAAGCATCAAATATCACCAAAGCCATCGACAAACTCATCGACGCACAGCTGCCGGTGTTTGTCTGGGGTGCGCCGGGGATTGGTAAGTCCTCTATCGTCAAGCAGATAGCCAAAGAGAAAGATATGGAGTTCCTCGATCTGCGACTCTCCTTGCTTGATCCAACCGACCTCAAAGGTATCCCCTTTTTCAATGCCGAGACCCAAGAGGGGGTCTGGGCGAAACCGAGCTTCCTGCCAAGCGACCCTGACTCCAGAGGCATCCTCTTTCTCGATGAGATCAATACCGCACCTCCGGCAGTACAGGCTTCGGCATATCAGCTTATACTGGATAGAAAAGTAGGGGAGTATGAACTGCCCAAGGGCTGGAGCATCGTCGCAGCAGGCAACCGGGAGAATGACAGAGGTGTCGTCTACAAGATGCCGCCACCCCTTGCCAACCGCTTTGTGCACTTTGAGATGGAAGTGGACTTTGACGACTGGAAAGCGTGGGCATACCGTGCAGGGATAGAGAGTGCGATTATCGGCTATCTTGCTTATGACAAGAGTATGCTCTTTACCTTTGACCCCACATCCAACGAAAAAGCCTTTGCCACACCGCGTAGCTGGGAATATGTCGACAGTATCGTCAAAAGCGGGATAGAGAGCGACTTGATATTAGATAGTATTAGTGGTGCAGTGGGACGTGAGGCGGCTGTAGGGTACAGTAGTTTCAAGAAAGTGATGAAAGATTTACCAGACCTTGAGAGCATCCTTGACGGGTCACTCAAAGAGATCGATGAGGATGATCCCAAGGTACTCATGGCACTTGCCATCGGACTGGTCAATGCAGCACGACAAAATCCCAGTGACGACACAATCGATAATATCCTCTCTTTCTCACTGCAGCTTCCCGGAGAGTTTGCCATTATGCTTGTCAAAGATATGCAGGCAAATGGTCTGGACGTAGAAGGCTCAAGTGTATGGGGTGAATGGGTTAGGAAGTTTGCTTATCTGCTGAGTTAAAATTTTTTTCTATTCGCATATTTGGATAATAGATAGGATGCTGCGGCAACAGCAACAAGCCTGCCAAACAGAAGGTAGCCTTTATCGGTCAGGTAGGGGGCAAAACGAGAAGTATCAATCCGCTTATCAGAGGGATAGCACGACGCTGTGCTCTGGCATAGATCAGGTATGCCATCCCGATGACGCTTAGTGCTATGTTCCAGAGCAGGGCAGATTGATCCATCAGTAACCCCCGGCTACAACAATCCTGTTAGTGCCACAAGCAGTACAGGCGGCGTGATGACCAGTCCCACTTTCATATACTCTCCCCAGCCTATCTTGACACCCTTTTGTGCGAGTACATGCAGCCATAGCAGGGTCGCAAGCGATCCGATAGGGGTCATCTTGGGTCCGAGATTGCAGCCAAGGACGTTGGCATAGACCAATGCTTCGTTGCCCGCATATCCGATCTTGTCGATGGCAAGATCCATGATCATGATGGTAGGCATGTTGTTCATCACTGCAGAGATGACTGCTGCAAGGAAGCCTGTGACCTGCTCCCCAAAATTTGAGCCAAATCCAGAGTTAGACTATAATGTTAATACTACTGGAGGGCATAATGAAGAAACGATTCAAAGAGGAGCAGATCGTCAAGATCTTGCAAGAGGCGGAAC
>JALWKQ010000017.1 GCA_027081395.1 Sulfurovum sp.
GTCTGCCTATCTTCTCCCAGAGGTTGTCAGACTCAAAAGGGATAGGAGGCACCGCATTGATCACCTCTTTGCCGTTGTAGTAGAGAAAGTAGAGCTGCCCGTCAAAATGCACCCCGATCGCTTTCTCTCCCAGTTTGCTGTGTTCTGCAAGTACAGAGAGCATCGATGCCCGCCACTGTGGGAAACGTACCTCATTGCTGTGACCGCTCTGAAAAGGTTCATCTTCCAAGACACGTATCTGGCTTGTCTCGACGGTAACGAAATACTCCAATGTATCGATGATCGTACGTTCACCCGTCTTGACCGCAGCCAAATGGTGTGCTACTGTAACGACATCCTTTGGATTCTTAACATAACAAGGATAGACAATACGTTCACCGGTCACAAAGTATCTGGTATCCTGATTGATAAAGAGTTTGGTGTCGCGCTGTGGGGTGATAGGCAGGTCGAAATCTACCATAAAGTCAGCCTCCTCATTGGCATCGCACGCTATGTATGCCACATAATCAAGCCCACATGTCATCAGCTCCTTGGCAAGCAGCATACTCATCCCCTCATCGGCATACTTCACATTCACACTGCTGCCAAAGAGTGCCTTGAGACTCTCACTCTTTGTAGCGACACGCAAAAGAGGTCTTTCGATACTCAAAAGGGCATTGAACTCCTGCGGAATCATCATCAGATGGGTATTGAGTCTGTTGGCATCTGCGATCATCAAGATCGCTTCAGCAGGCACTTTTCCTTCTTGAGGCAGAAAGAATTTTCGGTATCCATGCATCGTTTTGATCAGTACACTTTCGCCTGCAGCTATCGCTCTGGCACTCACCTCAAAAAGCTGTCGGTAGGCTCCTTTGTCATTGGCGGTATGCTCACTCTCTTTGTCCATCATACGCAGCGGTATCCCGCAGTCGATACAGGAGATCAGCGGATAGTCGAGTCTGAAAGCATTCTCTTTCATCTCCTTTTGGCATGCTTGACAAGGTGCGAAGAACTTCATCACGCTGTTTTCCCGTTTGTAGGGATAGTGTGTCAGCATCGGATGTTGAGAGCCGCAGGCATTACATGAAGTAAAAGGGTAGTAGTAACGCCGGGAGCTGACATCGAACATCTCCTTTTGGCAGTTGGGACATGGCGCGATATTGTGAGGCAAGCCTACATCACCTGTGGGAAGCAAAGCGGGCTTAGTATCACTGAAATAGTGCCTGCTTGTTCCCAAAAAAATAGAGGCGGGCAAAAGCCTCTCCAACCCACGCAAGAACCCTTCGACTCTCTCATCATCACGAGGGCATACCAGTATGATCTTGCCATTGCTTTGCACTACGGAGATATCGACCCCTTCTCTCATGGCTTCGGCTCTGATCAGTTGGGCGATATAGCTTTTGGATGTGTTGAATTCGAGTTCGACGATAAAATACATAGTGTTCCTAAATGATGAATTGGGCTATCCACTCTGCAACCAATATTCCCTCTCAATGCACCGAAAGTCTCAAGGAGGAGCATGTCATAACGACAGGGCTATTGGTTGGAGAGTAGAGAGCAAGTTGCTATGCCATGACAGGTGCTTTGGGGTTGGCATAGCGGTCAATGATCTCCTCAAAGCTTGTTTGCTTCTCTTTGGGGATGAGACGCACACCGCTTCTCTCGAGTTCATCGAGCACAGCATCAACAAGCCTGGGCATATGTGCCAGTGTCCGGCTCGTCAAACCGTTTTTCACTTCGATGATATCTTCGGGCACCATCGTGATAAGCTGCACCTCACCCATATCTTCATGGAACGAGCATATCTCTATCATCATAGTGATCTCCACCTCATTGGCAGTTTTGCGGATGGGGCTTTTTGCCATCACCTCCCCAGCACTCTCGCTATGGATCTCTCCAGTCTCGCCCTCATGCGAACCGGTACCGACTACGATGATCTTGTCATACTCCTGATAATAGGTCATCAGCTTAAACCCGAGTGTGCCTCCCTCTACCACTTTCAATGCCGGAGGGATCTCGAAGTTCTCTTCGATATATTTGACCAGGTAGGCACCCAGCCCCTCATCATAGAACATGATGTTCCCGATGCCTATAAGGGCAATCTTCTCATAGCTCACAGCTATTTTTTCTCATCCGATTTGACAAACTTCGTACCGCCGACAACAATGGCGATATCTCCCTCTTGCCAGAAAATCGTTCTCCAAACCTGATAATAGATATGAAAAACTACCCAAGTAATAATCAGCCACATCGTGATATGGTGAGAGATACGCACATCCATGATAGAAGGGGTTGGTCCGCTCCCCACCATCCATCCGCTAACAGGAATCGTCCAGTCAGTCACCAGATGCAACATAGCCGGCCACCAGGCACCAATACTACTCTCCCCGCTCGCCAAACCATGCACATACATCTGAAGTCCTGTAAAGAGCATCCATGCCAGCAAGAGATGGAAGATCGTAAAGTAGACCGTATTAAAACTGTCACTATGGCTTGAATCGAAGTTTTTGCGCCTATTGAGCGTAATAAGATTCATAAATACCTCAACGAACTCTTTGATATTCTTCCCCGTAGGCAGGATCTTTTTATAAGGCTTCTCAAACCTTGAAAAGAAAAAGAGATATGCCACAATGATAGAGGTAACATCAAAGATGATCGCAACGATGAAGTGTCCCCATCTATTCCATGCCATCACATACTTGTCTACCGCAGGCTCTGCAATCAGTGTCTGATAATAAGGCGCTGCAATATAGAGCCCCGTAGCGACTGCTACGATCATCGAGATGACATTGACCCAGTGTATAATCCGCATTGCGGGAGTCATACGCTTGACTTTGGTATATCCGTCTTTTGCCATATCATCCTCCTTAGAATGCGCAGGTAGGATCAACTTTGTATGTAGCTAACTCCTTACCTTTGGTATCGACCACATGCACCGCACAGGCGATACATGGATCAAAACTGTGTACCGTACGGATGATCTCAAGCGGCTGCTGGGGATCAGCGACAACCGTACCTATCACCGCCGCTTCATACGCACCTACCTCTCCGTTAGGACCTCTTGGTCCCGCATTCCAGGTAGACGGAACAACTGCCTGATAGTTGGTCACCTTACCGTCTTTGATCTTGACCCAGTGACCGAGAGATCCTCTTGGTGCTTCCGCAAGTCCCATCCCTTTGGTATCTGCCGCAACCGTATCGAAATCAAACTCTGTCCATGTGCTCAAGTCTCCAGATGCTGCATTGGCAGCTAACTCATCGACCCACTCCAACATCACATCGGACATCAATTCTGTTTCAATTGCACGCGCTGCTGTTCTTCCAACTGTTGAGAAGAGTACTGTGATAGGTAGATTTGCTCGAGTAAGGAAGTTGTCGACATATTTTTTAATACGCTTGTCTCCCTTGACATAGCCGACCACCATACGTGCAAGAGGCCCCACTTCGACCTTTTTGCCGTCATAAAGCGGTGACTTGATCCAAGAGTACTTCTCATCTGTTTTCAGATAGGCATAGCCATCCTCTTTTTTCTCAAGTCCGGTATATTCGGGGATCGTGGTTCCGTCATACGGATGCTCCGGTGCACCGCTGCCTTTGTACCATGAATGCGTGACATCTTCAGTAATCTTGTTTGGATCCACCTCATGGACTTTGGAGATATCCCCATCCAGTACCAAGCCGCTTGGGAATAGTAGTTCAGAATTATAGAATCCGGTGTCATCAAGTCTAAAGTCACCGTAACTCATATAGCTGAGTATACCGCCGCCTGTGCCGCCGACTGCTTTGCCCATCGCACCTTTGTGATCAGAAGCATGGAAAGTGGCACTGCCGTCTGTTGCCTCATCGGCATACATCGTACCAGCCATATAAATATCAGGCAGATAAGCGCGTTTGACGAAATCTCTGCTGAGTGTCAACAGCTCTTTAAAGAGTGCGATCCTTGCCGGATTTTTGATATCCTGCACACAGGTGACACCACCGACAACGATACTTTGAGGGTGTGGACTCTTGCCTCCGAATATCGCATGCATTTTAGACATCTCACGCTGAATGTCAAGCGCTTTGAGGTAGTGTGCTACACCGATGAGATTCTGCTCCGGTGTGAGCTTGTAGTGCGGGTTGCCCCAGTAGCCGTTGCCAAAGATACCCAGACGTCCCTCTTTGACAAACTTGACGATACGATCCTGGATCATCTTGAAATCACCGGCACTGCCGATATAGGGCTCTACACCGGCTACGTGTGCCCACTTGGCGGCTTCTTCAGCCGTTTTTGCAGGGTCGGCTTTGGTTGCTGCAACCACATCGACAAAGTCGAGTGCATGCAGATGATAGAAGTGTACCAGGTGATCATGCAGATAGAGTGACCCCTGGATCAGATTTCTGACAATACGTGCATTTTTGGGGATCGTGATCCCAAAGGCATCTTCTACTGCTTCGATACTTCTTTGGTAGTGTGTCCCTGTACAGACACCGCAGATACGCATCGCCATCAGACCACAGTCACGCGGATCGCGTCCTTTGAGGATCGTCTCGATCCCTCTGAACATGGTAGAGGAGCTCCAGGCATCTACGATCTTATTGTTCTCATCGATGACCGCCTCAATTCTCAGATGTCCTTCGATTCTTGTAATAGGATCGACAATGATATGCTTCTTGCCTCCGGTAGCCGCTGTTGTGGTACCGCCTCCGCTTGTTTGTGCTTCTGCTTGTTCATTAATCTCTGGCATTATGCTTCCTCCTTCTCATGCTCTTTTTTACCTGCGATGGCACTTGCCGCCGCATGAATACCGATACCGATACCTGCTGCTGTCAAAAGCCCCAGACCAAACTGATCGACGGTTTTTTCAACACCGCCTGTAGGTGCTTTGATGTTCGCGTTTGCCATAGGTCTCTCATAGGCATACTTATCCCAGAAATCCGGCTCACTACAGCCGATACAACCACGCCCTACACCGATAGGCCAGTTGACCCCCTCGTTGTAGCGGATGATCGAACAGTTGTTAAAAGTCATAGGCCCTTTACATCCCATCTTGTAGAGACAGAAGTTGTTTTTGGCACCCTCATCACCCCACTCCTCGACATACTCACCCGCATCGAAGTGCGCACGTCTCTCACAGTTGTCATGGATACGATACCCAAAGGCGAACTTGGGTCGCAGCAGGGAGTCAAGCTCAGGAATACTGCCCGTAAGCACAAAGTGCAAAATGACACCTACCATATTGGAGGGGTTGGCGGGACATGCCGGGATATTGATGATCGGCTTGCCTTTGACCACATCCATCACACCGACAGCATCAGTAGGGTTGGGAGCTGCAGCGGGGATACCGCCGTAAGTCGCACAGCTTCCTACCGCTACGACTGCCGCCGCACCCTCTGCCGCTCTGTGCAGATGATCAACAAAGGTTTCACCCTTCGCACCGATCGTACCAAACTGTCCATCCATACCCAGCGGCACAGCACCCTCTACAAAGAGAAGATATTTCCCCTTGAAGTGCTCCATCGCCTCCTCCATCTGCTTCTCTGCCTGATGCCCGGAAGCGGCTTGCAGTGTCTCATGGAACTCCAGAGAGATGATATCCAGAATGATCTCATCGATCTTTGGTCCGTCTGAACGCAACAGTGCTTCAGAGTTGCCCGCACAGTCACTCAGCTCTATCCAGATGACCGGTACTCTGTTCATCAATGTCGCAGCCTCGGCAACAAGCGGCGTAAATGAAGCCGGCAGCATCAACATAGCCGTTGTGGCACTTGCCCACTTGAGGAAATCACGTCTCTCAAGCCCTTCATCTTCTATAGTGGTCATAAAATCACGTCTGTTGTTGAGAGGCGTCAGCTTTTTGAGCGCATCGAGCCTCTCCTGACACTTCGCATACAATGCTTCATAGTAGGCATCACCTCTATTGGTATCCACTTTGGCACTTTGTGCGGTAAAGAGTTTCTTCACCGACTCTTGTTTGTCCATACCCATCTTCTCTCCTTTGTAGTGTTGGATGATCCGATCATGGTCTCACTCTATATCTCTGTCATATAGAAAAAACCACAATGAATGACTATTCACTATTCTATGGGCTTTAAGCTTAAGAAAATATGAATACCTATTCATTTTTTCTAAAAAGATACAATTTTATTGATTTGTATACATAAGATATTCAAATAGGATAAAATAACTCTTATTTAGATTATTGCGTGGTACAGACAGAGCAGACGTCAAATGTCCTGAAGATAAAGGTAGCCTCCTGTATACTCTTCGCCCCCACCATAGCATGTACAGCGATACCATCCTCTTCCTCAGTACCATGCGAAAGATTCCACTGAGTGGGCGTGATGATCTCATAACGTTTGATGATCCCCTCTGAGACTGTCGTACGGTGTATGAGAGAACCGCGTGCCGCCTCTACCACGCCATAGCCTTCAAACTCGGCAGATCTCGTTTCCATATCGAGTGTGCAAGAGGGCTCATCCACAACTATCTCTCCAAGCAGGCACTTGCTCTGGGCGAGCAAAAGCCCTACTTCATTGACCCTCGCAAAGATACGGGTGAGCATCGCGTCTTTATAGCGTTTATGCAGACTTTTGATGATGGGTCGTTTGGCAACCATCCCACGTGCAAGCGGGCCGGTCTCATAAAGCCTCTTTTTATAGCTAACCGCCTTGGCGACCGTGCCCTCCTGTACAGACTCTTCTACATAACGCGGATCAACCTTGGAGACAGCAGTAGCGATCGATTTTCCGGGCGGCGAGAGCATCGACTCCCCAAAAACGATAAAACGGTCATAGCTTTGCCCCGAAGCAGCCATACCGTGACTGCCTATGAGGTGCATCAGGCGTCCGAGATCTCCCTCTACCCTATGCAACTGGCTGACAGAGGTCAACGAGAGATACGCCTCAAGCGACATACCGGTAACGACCTGCTCAAAAAAACGGATACTCTCATCGATCAGAGCTTCCGCCTGCATCAGATCCAGATGTGTCGGATCACAGGTCACACCTCCGGGAACGGCATAGGAGGAGTGCGGCCACTGCCCGGAAAATATCGCCAGCGCCCGAGTAATTGTAGAGGAGAGATAAGTCGCTTTCATCGCATGGTTTTGCTCACTCTCGATCTTTAGATAGGCTTCAAACTGAGGGATAATGGTCATATAGAGCCACTTGATGTGATTTTGTATCAGTTCGCATGCCAGCGTGAACTCCCTGAGCTTTTGAGCCTTAGGGCTAAGTGTCAGAGAGATCCCCTCTCTGCGGTAGCCATCTTCTATCGCACGTACTGCCGCGATGAGATGGGCATGGTTGCAGATCCCGCATACACGGGGTGTGATCACCAGCGCATCCCATGCATCCTTGCCCTTGAGTATCTCTTCGATCCCACGGTAAAACCCGAAATTGATCCTGACATCTTCAACCGCACCGTCACGAAATGTAAAGTCAAGTTC
>JALWKQ010000018.1 GCA_027081395.1 Sulfurovum sp.
ATGCAACACCGGGAAAGAGCACAAGCCCTTCCGATGCACTTTTTGTCATCAAACAAAAAGGACCACTCTGGATCGAAGCTAATATTGAAGCACTGCGTACACTTAAGTTGCAAGAGGGAGAGAAGGTACGGTTCTCAATAGCCGATAAGATGTTTGAATCCCGTGTATTACAGCTTTCAGATGTGATAAATCGCGAAAATCAGACACGGCGTGTACGTTTTTCTGTTCCTGAAAACATCCATCTTGCTTCAGGCTTGATGTTGAGTGCGGATCTGATCATATTTGGAGATGTATTGAAGCTCAAAAAGAGTGCAGTCATCAAAGAGGGAGGTACTCAGATTGTCTTTGTAAAAACAGAGTTTGGATTCAGAGCGATACCTGTAGAGGTGATGGCGGAAGATGACACCTTCTATTATATAAAACCATCTCCGTTTTTACGTGGTAAAGTCGCGGTGAACTCCCTGGCTATTTTGAAAAATCTTTTAGGTGGAAACAATGAATAAGATTATCGGTTTTGCACTTGCAAGACGCTTTTTTGTCTCTTTGCTGGCGCTTGCGATTCTCGGGTTTGGGATCAAGACCTACAACGAACTTCCAGTCGATGCTTTTCCCGATATCTCTCCGACACAGGTAAAGATTATTATGAAATCGAGCGGGATGACACCCGCCGAGGTTGAATCACGCATTACCACACCTATAGAGATGAAGATGGTGGGGATTCCCCACGAGACAATGATGCGTTCAACTACCAAGTATGGTCTGTGTGATGTAACGATCGATTTTGAGGATGGTACCGATATCTACTGGGCAAGACAGCAGGTGAGTGAGCGTTTGGGAGAGATCAAGGATGAATTACCGGCTGATATCAGTGGCGGACTGGCACCGATCTCTACCCCGCTTAGTGATATCTTGATGTTTACGATAGAGTCGGATGCTCTTGATCTTGAAGCAAAACGTACACTGCTTGACTGGGTGATTGCGCCAAAGCTAAGAGCCATCAGCGGTGTGGCAGAAGTCAATGCACTTGGCGGAAAGGTCAAGACCTACGAAGTGGTACCCGATCTGGATAGAATGCGTGCAATGGGCGTGACGCTTGATGATATTCTTGTAACACTTGAGAAGAACAACCGAAACGACGGTGCAGGACGTGTATCACAAGGTGTGGAGAGTATCTTGGTGCGTAGTGTCGGCAGGTTGAAAAATATTTACGATATCAAGACGCTTCCGGTAAAGAAGATAGGTTCCCGCGTTGTGACGATTGCAGATGTGGCGACTGTACATTTTGGACATTTGACACGTTCGGGATTTGTCAGCAAAAACGGTGAAGGTGAAGCGGTTGAAGGATTGGTACTCGGACTCAAAGGAATCAATACGGCTATAGTATTGGGTAAGGTCAAAAAGGAACTTAAAGATATTGAAAAGATGTTGCCAAGCGGCACAAAGATTGATATCTTCTATGACCGTTCAGATTTGGTCAACCTCGCTACCGATACAGTCAAAAAAGCGTTATATGAAGCGATCATTCTTATTATGGTGATTTTGCTTTTGATGTTGGGTAATTTGGCATCGGCAGTGAGTGTCGCGCTTATTTTGCCGTTTGCACTCTTGATGAGCTTTATTGCTATGCAGTATTTTGGTTTGACGGCAAACCTGATGAGTCTTGGCGGATTGGCTATTGCCATTGGGATGCTGGTGGATTCGGCTGTGGTCGTTGTAGAACATATTACGGCAGAGCTGGGCAATCCCAAGCGGCAGCGCCAGAGCAAACTGCATATTATCTATGAGGCAACGGTTGAGATGGCACCCTCAATTATCACGGGTGTATTGATCATTATTATCGTCTTTATGCCGCTATTGAGTCTTGAAGGCTTGGAGGGGAAACTCTTTAAACCGGTGGCACTGAGTATCATCTTTGCACTCTTTAGTTCACTCATTTTGGCGCTGACACTTATTCCGGTACTCAGTTCGTTTATTCTCAAAAAACGTCCGGATAAAGAGTCTCCTATTGTTAGGGTGCTTGTTAAGGGATACCGCCCCATACTCAATTTTGCTATAAAGCATGCCAAAGCTACAATTGTATCGGTTTTGGTGCTCTTTGGTATTTCATTGTTTTTTGCCAACAAAACCGGAAAGACCTTTATGCCGACAATGGATGAGGGCAGTATTATCATCGGTGTTGAGATGCTCCCTTCCATTTCGCTCAAAGAGAGTCTTGCGTTGAACCTGAAAGTACAGAAAAAGTTGCTTGCACATGTGCCCGAGATCAAAGAGATTATTGCAAGAACCGGAAGTGACGAACTTGGGCTTGATCCGATGGGACTGAACGATACCGACACCTTTTTGGTACTTCAGCCCAAAGAGGAGTGGCGCAAACCCTCCAAAGCTTTTGTGATCGATGAGATACGAAAAGTACTCGATGAGTTTGTCGGGATAGAGTATAGCTTTACCCAACCTATTGAGATGCGTGTTTCGGAGATGCTCACAGGGGTCAGAGGAGATCTTGCTATTGCAATCTTTGGTAATGACAATAAAAAGCTTGAGGAGATCGCTCTGCAGATAAAGTCGCTGCTTGAGAAGGTTCCCGGAAGTGTCGATGTCTACAAAAAAGCCAATGAAGGTGTTGAGTACTTTGAACTGGAGTTTGACAAAAAGACGATGGCTTACTATGGTATCAGCCAGGAGGCGCTTAACAGCTTTCTCAAGTCGATGTTGACAGGTGTTGAGGTGGGGGTTATTCAGGAGGGCATGCGACGCATACCGCTTACGATCAAAGGAGAAGAGAACCTGCGCAACTCTCTGGAAAAGATACGCAATCTCTACTATCCTGTTGCGGAAGGCAAGGCGATCCCTTTGAGCAACTTCGTCAAATTTGTTTCCAGTTCGGGACCTGTGCAGATCGAGCATGAACATGGTTACAGAAAGACCATCGTTCAGTCCAATGTAGAAGGGCGCGATCTTGTCAGTTTTGTCGAAGAGGTGCAAAAGCGTGTAGCAGATCAGATCAAAATGCCTCCGGGGTATTATATCGAATATGGCGGAGAGTTTAAAAATCAGCAGCGTGCGGCGGCACGACTTGCCATTATTGTACCGCTGGCACTCTTTTTGATCTTTGTGCTGCTCTTTGTTTCCTTCGGTTCGTTCAAGCAGGCACTGATTGTCCTGATCAATGTTCCGTTGGCATTGATTGGAGGGTTTATCGGGCTTTACTTCAGTGGCGAGTACCTCTCTGTACCTGCTTCTGTAGGTTTCATCGCACTGCTGGGCATTGCGGTTTTGAATGGGGTGGTACTGGTCAACTACTTTAACTATTTGGTAAAAAACGGTTCAGAGGTAAAGGATGCCGTGGTTGAGGGGTCAATGAAGCGTCTGCGTCCGGTACTGATGACGGCACTGATTGCCGCACTAGGGTTGCTGCCATTGCTATTTGCAACAGGACCGGGATCAGAAATACAGCGACCGTTGGCGATTGTTGTGATTAACGGATTGATCTCCTCAACACTTCTAACACTGGTGATTTTGCCTATTCTCTATCTTCGGTTTACCAAGGAGCCCAGGAAAGGGTAAATTATAAAAAGAGCCTGAGTTGTTTCAGGCAAAGAGTAAGGGGGGGGAAACTACTCTTCGATGTAGTTCTTCAACTTCCTTCCCACTTTAGGGTGTTTGAGTTTTTTAATTGCAGATGATTCTATCTGTCTTACACGCTCACGGGTAACGTTGAGCTCTTTTCCGATCTCCTCAAGGGTTCTGTCGCTCTCATCTTCAAGCAGACCAAAACGCATACGGATGACCGCTTTCTCTCTTTCGTTGAGCTGGTCGAGTACTTCGTCGATCTGGTTGTTGAGGTCATCTTTGAGGACGACATCGGTTGGGCTTAGGGTCGTTTTGTCCTCGATGAAGTCACCGAATCTTCCATCATCCTCGTCACCTACCGGGGTTTCGAGAGAGACTGGCTCTTTAGTGATCTTGATGACATTTTTGACTTTGTCGACAGAGAGTCCTACCTCTTTGGCGATGGTCTCAAGATCAGGCTCTTTCCCGGTCTCCTGCAAATGTTTACGGATGATCTTGTTGATACGGTTGATCGTCTCGATCATGTGGATCGGGATACGGATGGTACGTGCCTGATCGGCGATGGCACGGCTGATAGCCTGACGGATCCACCATGTCGCATAGGTGGAGAACTTGTAGCCCTTCTCATACTCGAACTTGTCAACCGCTTTCATCAGACCGATGTTGCCTTCCTGAATGAGATCAAGGAACGGCAGACCGCGGTTGGTGTAACGCTTGGCGATAGAGACGACCAGACGGAGGTTGGATTTTGCCATACGTGTTTTGGCTTTCTCGCTTTTGGCTTTACCCTGACGGATCTGGTTGAGGATCTCCTGAAGCTTCTCTTCGCTCAGATCAAAACCGCCTTTACTCGCCTCTCTGGTCTCAAAGAGCTTTTTGATCTCCACATAGGTACTGACCATCGTGGTCTCCGGTACCGCATCGATGATATCCTCTTTGTCCATGTTGATGATGTTGTCGAGGATCTTCTGGTGGTTGGCACGCAGTGTGTCATTGAAGAGCGGCAGTTTGTACTCGAGACGCTTGAGCTCTTTGTCGAAGCTATCATCGGATGTCAGTGCCGTCTCCATCGCTTTGACCAGCTCATTGATGAGCTTGGAGGTCGGTCCCAGGTTGAGCAGTGCCGCTTTGAGCTGCTCTTTTTTGAAAGCGATTTTGAGACGCTCATGGAAGACTTTGATAGGGTCGCTCTCTTTTTCAAGGAACTCATCAAGTCCTTCACGTGCCTTCATCCACTCTTTTTTGGCTTTTTCAAGCTGTTTGAAGCTCTCTACGACCTGCTTGACACGCTTGTCATCCTTGGGCGAGGTACTGCTCTCTTCACCCTCTTCGCTCTCCTCTTTGTCCGCATCACCTTTGTCATCTTCAAAGCTCTTAAAGAGCTCTTTGACACGGCGTTCACGGTTGAGCAGAGGCTCTTTGTAGTTGAGGATGTAGTCGATCAGATAGGGTACCGAACAGATCGCATCGATGATGATCTCTTCTCCCTCTTCGATCTGCTTGGAGAGTTCTACCTCCTCCTCTTTGGTGAGCAGAGGGATCTTCCCCATCTCACGCAGATACATACGTACCGGTGAGTCCGAGCGGCTCCACTCGAGCAGTTCCTTCTCCTTGTTCAGGTCGAACTCATCCTCTTCATTGCCGCCTTCGGCAAGACGCTTTCTGGCATCTTCGCGTTTTTGGCTCTCTTTGCCGGTAAGGTACTTGGCATACTCAGAAGCAGATACGACATCGACCTTGGCATCTTCTGCCATTTTGTAGATCTTTTTTGCCTGTGCGGCGGTAGGTGCTTTGGAGAACTCTTTGGCGATATTTTCAAAGGTAACGATATCACCTTTTTTCTTACTTTTAAATAGTTCTTCTATCTTTTTCATAGTGTCGGTAGCTGCCATGATAGTCCTTGAAATGTGGGGTGGATTTCATCAGATAATTTATCAGATATATTGAAGTGGATTATACCCAAATTTTTTAAATTTGTGAGCCGAAATTTGTCAAATTCTCTTTTTTTGGCTATAATCGCGAAAATTTTTACGGGGCTACACTCCGATCTAAAGGACAGAACTTGCAAGGTAAAGTTTGGAAATTCGGCGATAATATCGATACAGATCTTATTATCGCGGCACGCTATCTCAACACCAGTGAGCCAAAAGAGCTGGCAAAACACGTCATGGAAGATGCAGACCCGGAGTTTGTCTCCAAAATGAGTGAAGGAGATATCATCGTAGCCGGAGAAAATTTCGGGTGCGGTTCGAGCCGAGAGCATGCCCCCATCGCACTTAAAGCTGCGGGGATCAATGCTGTCATAGCACCGACGTTCGCCCGTATCTTCTATAGAAACGCGTTCAATATGGGACTGCCGATCTTTGAACTCAAAGAGGCTGACGAGATCAACGAAGGTGATGTGGTACGCGTCGATATGGACAGCGGAGAGGTGATCAATGTCACACAGGGCAAGAGCTACAAGTTTACGCCGATTCCGGAGTTTATGCAGGAGTTGGTGGATGCAGGCGGACTGATCGAGTATGCCAAAAAAGAGATTGCCCAAAAACAAGCACAAGAGAGAGGATAAGCATGAGAAGTTACAAAATAGGTGTCATCAAAGGGGACGGTATCGGTCCTGAGATCGTAGATGAAGCGATCAAAGTGCTTGATGCTGTCTCGGTTGCACAGGGGTTCAACCTCAAGTATGATGAGTTTTTGCTTGGCGGTGCTGCGATCGATGAGACCGGTGTACCGCTTCCTGAGGAGACGATCCAGGGTGTCAAGAAGTGTGATGCCGTTCTCTTCGGTGCAATCGGCGGACCAAAGTGGGACAATCTGGAGCGACACCTTCGCCCGGAGACCGGACTGCTTGGACTGCGTAAAGAGATGGGTACTTTCGCCAACCTGCGACCGGCGATGGTCTATGATGAGCTTGTCAATGCCTCAAGCCTGAAGCCTTCTGTGATCCAGGGGGTTGATATCATGGTGGTTCGTGAGCTTACGGGAGGTATCTATTTTGGGCAGCCCAGAGAGCTTCATGAGGACAAAGCATTCAACACGATGGTCTATACCAAAGAAGAGGTAGAGCGTATCGCCAGAGTCGCTTTCGATATCGCGATGAAGCGTGACAAGCGTGTCTGCTCGGTAGACAAAGCCAATGTGCTCGAGGTCAGTCAGTTTTGGAGAGAGATCGTCGAAGAGATCGCCAAAGAGTATCCGGAAGTGGAGCTCAGCCACATGTATGTGGACAATGCTGCGATGCAGCTGATCCGTGATCCTAAACAGTTTGATGTTATTTTGACCGGCAATATTTTTGGGGATATCCTCTCAGATGCAGCTTCAATGCTCAGCGGTTCTATCGGGCTGCTGCCGAGTGCGAGTACCGGCAAAGGGGTGGGGCTCTATGAACCTATCCACGGCTCAGCTCCCGATATCGCAGGGCAGGGGATCGCCAACCCGCTGGCGACCATATCGAGTGCGAGTATGATGCTGCGTTATGCGCTTGGAGAAGAGGAAGCTGCAGACAAGATCGACAATGCGATCAAGAAAGCACTTGCAGAGGGGTACCGTACAGGTGACCTGGCAGATTACGATGCCAAAGAGATCGTAACCTGTTCAGAGATGGGTGATATCGTAGCTGACTACGCAAGCAGATAGTGTAAAATTAGAAATTAGAAATTAGAAATTAGAAATTAGAAATGGGTGTGTATGGAAAATAAGGCACGGGTGCTTATCGACTGTGATGATGCCAAGGGTTTGGTGTATAAGATTTCGAAAGTCTTTTATGACCGCGATCTCAATA
>JALWKQ010000019.1 GCA_027081395.1 Sulfurovum sp.
CGAGATAGTTTCTGAGCCTCTCTTCTACCTCCTCTTTTGACAATCCGCCGTTTCGGTTAGGGTTGCAGAGGCAGGTGGAGGTGGTGAGTATGGTACCTTCGCCGTCACTCTCGATCGAGCCGCCCTCGAGCACAAAATCGATCTGCTCCAGCGGTGTGGTACCCATGTAGCCTTTTTGGTGCAGTATCCGGTTGACAGCATTGTCAAGTGAAGCTTCAAATTTGCCGCCCCATCCGTCAAAGGTGAAGTCAAGCAGTTTTGTCTGCCCCTCTTGGATACAACTGATATAGCCGTAGTCTCTGATCCAAGTATCGTTGGTAGGGATCTCTATGAAGGTCATGTTCCGTGTCGTGCAGAACATCGAGGCGATCTTCTCTTTCTCCTGGCAGATGATGTAAACTGCTTCTGCGTATGCGATCGCCTGAGCGATCCTGATAAAAGGCGAGAGTGCCTCATTGAGAGAGTTTGGGTTGTCGGGATCGTACCAGTCTGTCTCTTTGTGGGGGAAGCTCATCAGTACACAGCGCTGTTTCTCCCACTCGGCAGGCATACGCTTAGTCAAGATCGCATTTGTCACTGACACGTCCTTTATTACTCTCTTTGATGATCTGTCTCAGCTCTTTTACGATGAGAAAGACGATCCATAGGGTTGCTGCCATACCAGTCATCTCTAAAATCTCAAACCATTGCATGCACTTTTCCTTTCTCGCTTTTTTATTGTGAATGTTTTTATGTAGCGGGCTCTTTTTTCTTGGTTGCTTTGGGTATAATCTCTTATGGCATTTATCAGACTCAACAAAGACAATTTCTACCACAATCTTAACCAAATCGCACTGAAAACCGGCTCAAAAGAGAAGATCGCTATCGTCCTTAAAGACAATGCCTACGGGCACGGATTGGAGACGATGGCAGCGTTGGCTTCGGAGTTTGGTCTGACCCATGCAGTGGTGCGCAATTTGAAAGAAGCCGATCTTATCAGAGAGAAGTTTGAGGATATTCTTGTCCTGGGCGACAGGGCAGTACCGGATAAGCAGTGTGTTTTTACCCTCAACTCACTTGAAGATATAGCAAGAGCCGAGCCGGGTGCACGTGTGGAGCTCAAAGTCGATACGGGTATGCACCGCAACGGTATCGCTATGGATGAGGTAGCAGAGGCTTTGAAGCAGATCGGAGCCAGACAGCTGGAACTGGTGGGAGTGATGACCCATTTCAGGGCGGCAGACGAGATGGGTTCAGCGTTTTTCTGGCAGAAGAAGCGCTTTGAGAGCGTCAAAGCCAAGGTGCGTTCCGCCGGTTTTTCAGATATCCGTTTCCACTCTCACAACTCCGCTGCCATTTTAAGAAGCGGCAGTTTCGATGAAGATCTGGTGCGTGTCGGCATCGCCGCCTATGGCTATGATGAACTGCCAGATCCTTTTATACCGACACCATTGAAACCTGTGATGCAGTTAGTCGCCTCGAAGGTAGCCACCCGCAGACTCAAAAAGGGTGAACGGGTAGGCTACGGCGGCGACATTACCGCACCACGTGATATGATTGTCTCTACCTACGACCTTGGCTACGGTGACGGCTGGTGC
>JALWKQ010000020.1 GCA_027081395.1 Sulfurovum sp.
CCCAGCCGCTGAGCCACAACCAGATCCCCGATGTCAACAGAGAGATCTTCCAGTATCTTCTCAAGCGTATCGAGGTACTCGAAGAGGCGCTTCCTCCAGAGAAAAAAGAGCGTATCAAAGAGATGGACCACGAACTCGATGAACTCTACGACAACTTCATTCACTCTATGGATTAATATTGGGATTGGATGTTAGGATTGATATTATCATTTGACACTTTTTTCTACAAAGAGGGGTTATCTTTGTTATAAGATCAGCTTCTTAGTCAGCTATCAAGCGATTTTCGTTATAATTTCAACACACTAATCAAAAGGGTTTTCATGCTTCTTTCAGACCGCATCCAAACACTCTCTCCATCTTTGACCATCGCCATCTCCTCACTCGCACGTGAGCTGAAAGCACAAGGCAAAGATATCCTTTCATTCTCGGCCGGTGAACCCGACTTCGGTACACCGCAGCGTATCAAAGAGGAGGCGATCAAGGCTATCAATGACGGCTTTACCCAATATACTGCCGTGCCGGGTATCCCGGAACTTCTTGAGGCAGTCGCGACCAAACTCAAAAGAGACAACAACCTTGACTATGCCCCCTCCGATATCATCGTCAGTAACGGCGCGAAACAGTCCCTCTTCAACCTCTTTCAGGCGACGCTTAATCCCGGTGATGAAGTGATCATCCCTGCACCCTACTGGGTGACTTACCCTGAACTTGTCAAATATGCAGGGGCAACGCCTGTGATTATCGAAACAAACGAGATCGGGGGCTTCAAGATTACTGCTGATCAGCTCAAAGCGGCTATCACCCCAAAGACAAAGATGCTGATCCTCACCTCTCCCTCCAACCCGACAGGCTCTGTCTACTCCAGAGAGGAGCTTGAGTCCCTTGCGGAAGTACTGAAAGATACCGATATTATCGTGGCATCCGATGAGATGTATGAGAAGCTGATCTATGATACAGACTTTGTTGCAACTGCCAGCATTTCGGAAGATATGTATAACCGTACTGTGACGATCAACGGACTGAGCAAATCAGTAGCGATGACCGGTTGGCGTTTTGGCTACCTTGCCAGCCCCAACAAAGAGCTAATCTCTGCGATGAACAAACTGCAGAGCCAAAGCACCTCCAACATCAACTCCATCACCCAAAAGGCAGCCATCCCTGCCCTGCTCGGGGAAGTAGATGACGAGATCGAAACCATGAGACAGGCATTTGAAGCCAGAGCCAAAGAGGCTGTAACACTCTTCAATGAGATCGACGGACTCTCCGTCCTCAAACCGCAGGGGGCTTTCTATCTCTTCGTCAATATCAAGGATATCTCCAACGACTCTATCGAGTTCTGCAAAGAGCTGTTGCAGGCTACCGGCGTCGCTGTTGTTCCGGGGATCGGATTTGGGAGTGAAGGGTATTTCAGATTTTCATTCGCGACCGATATCACGACCATCCGTGAAGGCATCAGACGTATCGAAAAATTTGTCAAGAGCAAGAGATAGGCAGAAGGCAGAAGGCAGAAGGCAGAAGGCAGAAGGCAAAAGGCAAAAGGCAAAAGGCAAAAGGCAAAAGGCAAAAATTTTTCATACTTCAAATGAAGAAATCCTTAAGGATCCAATTTAATTTCTAATTTCTAATTTCTAATTTCTAATTTCTAATTTCTAATTTCTAATTTCTAATTTCTAATTCCTCTTTTTGGTGAAGTGCGTCATCGCATACCACAGCGTTCCAAGAACGGCAACAGCAAAAAGCGGTGCCAGCCACGGACGATCTTTGACTGCATTGAAGAACGTGATGATACTCTCACTCGCATAGTAAGCACTCAACCCGATCACCGATACAAAGATGATCGAAGCAAAAAAGTTATAAAAGACGAACTTGCCAAAAGGGTACTTGCTCATCCCCATCACCAGCGGTACAAGCGTCTTGACACCATAGATGAACTTTTGAATAAAGATCGCCCAGACACCGTAGCGGCGCATGATGAGATTGGCAAGAGCCAGCTTGCGTTTGTGCTTGGCAAAATAGGGCATCACCTCCTTTTTGTGATAGCGTGCAAGATAAAAGAGGAAGTTGTCCCCCATAAAATTGGCAAACGCTGCAATAGCAAGCGCCAAAGGCAGATTCATATGCCCCAAAAAGCTAAATACCCCTGCAGCCGCCACAATAAAGAACGATCCTCCGAAAGAGAAAAAAGCAACTGCCAGATATCCCCACGTCTCCAATGATGAAAAGTCCATAGATGATCCTAAAATAGAGTTGGGAAATCATAGCCAAAATAGATTAATAGAATAGTATAATAGCACCATGATACAGACACTTCTTTCCATCCTCTTTGTCTATCTTTTCATCGCTCTTGGCTATCTGGCGAAGCGACTATTCAAAGAGCGTATTGATCCCAAGACACTGACGATCATGTCGGTCTACTTTATGCAGCCCTTTGTCTCGATCTGGGGCTTTAGTACGGCAAAGTTGCACTGGGAACATTTTGATGTGGTAGGGATCTATTTTGGGATCATTGGGCTACTGCTGATCCCCTCTATTTTTGTTGCCAGAGTACTCTTCGATGACCCCAAAGAGCGTTCTATCTTCTCTATCGCAGGATTTGTGGGCAACACAGGCAATATCGGCATTCCGCTTGGCATCGCCCTCTTTGGGGAACAGAGCGTCATCTACACCACCCTCATCAACCTTGCCAATGTCATCGTGGTCTATGTGCTGGGTGCCTATATCTATTCGCGCGGCAGTTTCGATATCAAGACATCTCTGCTAAACATCATCAAGATCCCCATTATCCCCGCATCTCTCATCGCCATGGCGTTCAATGTTTGGGGTGTTACACTCCCTGCTCAACTCATGGAGTTTTTCAAGATGGGGGCATATAGCGGGATCGTGCTGCAGCTCTTTTTGCTGGGTACCTTCCTCTACGGTATCAAGATACGTGAAGTTCACCCCAAACTTTTTCTCGGCACACTCAGCCAGAAATTTCTCTTTGTCCCGCTGCTAAGTGCTCTGATCCTCTCGCTGACCGGACTGCCGCCTTTTGTGCAGGCGGTCATCCTCATGGAGATGATGACCCCACTCGCAGTCGCCAACATCAACCTTGCTTCCCTCTACGACTGCCGCCCGCAGGATGTCACGGCACTTATTTTGCTAAGTACCCTGCTTTTTATTCCGGTACTTTTTCTTTTTGTGCTTTGGGTGATGCCACTGTATAGCTAACCTGCTTTGTCATGATCTTTATCCGCTTGTGATAAAATTTTCATTCCCGGATCAAGAACAACCTTGACATTATCAGGTACATCTTTGTAAACAACCGCATTTGCACCTATTTTCACATTGTCACCTATCGATATCTTGCCGAATATCTTAGCTCCGGGGGCGATATAGACATTGTTTCCTATCATTGGACAGCCACGATTCTCTCCTTGTCCTGAAACCCCTATGGTGACACCTTGCGATATATTTACATTCTCCCCGATTTTCGCTTCACTCGAAATAAAAATACCTCCAAAATGACCGATATAAAACCCTTTCCCTATTTGGGTAGTAGATGGAATATCTATCCCCCACCTCGTTCGGATAAATCGAAATTGCAGATAATAGAGGGGAAGACAAAAGAGCTTGACCAAAACATTTTGCTTTTGTATCCATTGACCAAAACGTATATTCACGACAGCATGCACCCCAGGTGTACGGTAACATCGTATGATACGTTTCAGTCTATTTCCGGATGTCAACTCATATGTTCTTCGTATGTCTGCTTTTAATGTTTCCATTGTTCACTCTTTTTCCCTATTTATGCTGACAATTATACCATGCTTTCCATCTCTTGCGACAAAGCGCTTTGGGTAGCTCCTCTTTTTCTCCTAAAGCTGAAAGTTATAAAGTACTACATATATCTAATAATAAACTGCCTATAACCAATCTGAACATAACGCAGTTATGCTAAAATAATATGACTATTTCCAAGGAGCTTCCATGTCAAAGAAAACCCTCATTATTGGTGCCGGCGGTGTCGGGAATGTTGTTGCCTTCAAGTGTGCGATGAATACTGATACATTCGGAGAGATCACGCTTGCGAGCCGTACCAAAAGCAAGTGCGATGCCATTGCCCAAAATGTCAAAGCAAAAACAGGTGTAGAGATCAAAACAGCACAGGTTGATGCGGACAGTGTAGAAGAGCTTATCGCACTCATCAAAGAGACCGACGCGGATATCGTCATCAATGTGGCACTCCCTTATCAGGACTTGACCATCATGGATGCATGTGCGGCATGTCAGGTGGACTACCTCGATACTGCCAACTACGAACATCCCGATGAAGCGAAGTTTGAGTACAAAGAGCAGTGGGCACGAGATCAGCTCTTTAGAGAGCAGCACATCATGGGGTTGCTTGGCAGCGGGTTTGACCCGGGAGTAACCAACGTCTTTGTCGCCTATGCGCAGAAGCACTACTTTGACGAGATCCACACCATCGACATCCTCGACTGCAACGCCGGCGACCACGGCTATCCCTTTGCGACCAACTTCAACCCGGAGATCAACCTAAGAGAAGTGAGTGCCAAAGGGCGCTACTGGGAAAACGGCAAATGGATAGAGACTGAACCTATGGCAATCAAACAGGTGTGGGACTACCCAGAAGTGGGTCCCAAAGACAGCTACCTACTCTACCACGAAGAGATGGAGTCACTGGTCAAGAACATTCCGCACCTCAAGCGCATCCGCTTCTTTATGACCTTTGGTGAGAGCTATCTGACACACATGAGAGTGTTGGAGAATGTCGGCATGCTTGGCATCGAACCGGTAGAGCATCAGGGGCAGAAGATCGTCCCTATCGAATTTCTCAAAACCCTGCTGCCAGACCCTGCCAGTCTTGGCCCACGCACCAAAGGCAAGACCAACATCGGTGTCTTTGTCAAGGGTATCAAAGATGGTGAGTCCAAAACCGTCTACATCTATCAGGTCAGCGACCATGAGAAGTGTTACGAAGAGGTCATGAGCCAAGCAGTCAGCTACACCACAGGCGTACCTGCCATGATCGGTGCCAAACTGATGCTTGAGAAGAGATGGTACCAAGAGGGTGTCCACAACATGGAAGAGTTCGACCCAGATCCATTCATGGAAGAGCTCAACAAACAAGGATTGCCGTGGCAGGTGATGGAACTCGACGGAGACGCTTCACTCGAAGTGAAAGAAGCATAACGTGACACCTGCTTTTCTGCTCAAAAAATTCATCTCTCTCTTTTTGATGTCTTTTTCAATCGGTATCATACTTCTCGGACTGGGATATATGAAGATGAAACAGGGCAGAGAGAGAACAGCCAAAGCACTCATGCTTGCCGGTATCCTATGGCTCATACTCTTCTCCTATGATCCTCTTGCCAATCTGTTGCTCCATCCACTCGAACATCGTTACCCCGCGATGCTCAAACCACCTCAATCGATCCGTTATATCTATGTCCTTGGAGGAGGACACCATACAGACAAATCGTTGCCTATCACTTCACAGATCAATGCGGAGTCCATTGTGAGACTTACCGAAGGTATACGTCTCTACCGTCTGCTTGAGGGTAGAGCCAAACTGATTGTTTCAGGCTACAGCGGTCTGCATGATCCAAACAGCCATGCACGTATGGAGCAGAGACTTGCAGTGGCTTTAGGTATTCCTGCAAAAGCTATCCTCCTTGTCCCGAAGGCGACCGATACCGAGGATGAAGCGGCGGCAGCAAAAAAGATCGCAGGAGAGAAACCACTCGCGCTTGTCACCTCTGCCTACCATATGCCGCGTGCTATGCGCTGGTTCGAGAAAAAAGGGTTGCATCCCTATCCCGCTCCTACCTATCACCTTAGCTCACTCAAACATCCACATTACCTTGGTATCCTCTCAGTCGATGCACTGCGCAAATCGACGATATGCTTTCATGAGTTTATCGGGATGCTCTGGCAAGGACTCAAAGGTATCAAAGATGGCATTTAAAGGTTTCCCCAAAGAGGGCTTGCGATTTCTCTCCGAGATCATTATCAACAACTCCAAAGCATGGCTTGATGCGCACAAAGAGGATTATGAACGCTTCATCGTTGCACCCAACAAAGCCTATGTCGAAGAGATGGGCGAACATCTGCAGATACTTGTACCGACCATCCATGCCATCCCAAAGGTCAACAAATCCCTTTTTCGTATCTACAGAGATGCTCGTTTTCATCTGAGTGATCCGATCAAAGAGCGTATCGGGATCATCTTTTGGCAGGGAGCAGGTCACAGGATGCAAAGCAGCAGCTTTTATATGCACTATGACCCTTTTGAAGTCTTTGTTGCCACCGGGATACGCAACTTCAAGCCACCGCTGCTCGCCGCCTACCGTGAGTATATTCAACATGATGCCCATAGGGAGTCCCTCCACCATATTCTGCAACACCTCCAAAAGAAGGGATACAAAATCCCCGCACAGAAATACAAGCGTATGCCAAGAGATTGCGACCCGACACTGAGTCACAGTGAGCTTTTCCGTATGGGAAACCTCTATGCCTACACCACATTCCCACCTGATGAGACCTTCCACTCCGAAGCGATCATCCAACGCAACTTCAAAATCTATGAGGATATGCTCGATCTGCACCAGTGGGTCTACGAACTGACACGCTTCGCATCATAGCATGGGCATAGGAAGTGCACAAAAAGTGCACACTCTTGCTCTATATTGGAGTATGAGTGAGGAGCTGTTATGAAACATCATGAACATAAACAAGATCTCTTTTGGCTCAATGATATGCGCTTTTTGGCTGCCATTGCGATCATTGTCGTCCATATCTCCCAACCCTATTTCAATCAGGAGAGTACCGAATATCCGCCCAGCTGGTGGATCGCCAATCTCTATCTCTCCGCAAGTATGTGGGGCGTACCGGTCTTTGTGATGATCAGCGGGGCACTTCTCCTTGCGCCGGAGAGAGTACCCTTCACTCACCGATTTCTATAAAAGACGGCTCAACAGACTCTTTTTGCCTATCTTCTTCTGGACACTGGTCTATCTGGTTTTGCTCTATCTCAAAAACCGCTCTTTGGAACTGCCGACAAGCGCAGACTATTTTACGATCTCCATTGTCAAAGGACATCCCTACTATCATATGTGGTATCTCTATATGGTCTGGGGGCTCTATCTCTTTACACCCTTTCTTAGAAAGATAGTCAAGAGCTCTACCCGGATGGAGCTGCTTGTTTTGAGTATTATGCTGATGCTTCTCTCCATAGTGGCGACCTACTTTACCGATGCACACAACCAGGCTTTTTTTCTTCTGATGTTTCCTTTCTTCCTCGGTTACTATCTCGCCGGATACCTTATCTCGATCACGGACT
>JALWKQ010000021.1 GCA_027081395.1 Sulfurovum sp.
ACTCTGTTGTCACCGAGTTGTGCCGCTACTTCCAAAACCAGCTTATGCTCTTTGCCGTCTACTGTGAAAGTTGTCTCCAACGCTTCATTGATCTCCGGCAGATAGTCTGTGAAGTCCACATCGATTACCGGACCCAAGACTTGTACTACTTTACCTTTACCTGTCATTACTTCTCCTCTAATTATTTCATTGATTCCATACCACTGATAATCTCGATGAGTTCAGTAGTAATCGCTTCTTGTCGCGCTTTGTTGTATTGCACTGTCAAGTCTTTGACCATCTCTTTTGCATTTTTTGTCGCCGCATCCATCGCCTGCATACGTGCAGAGTGCTCTGCTGCCAGTGAGTCAATCAATGCATAGTACATAGAGTACTCAACATAGCGTTTGACCAATGCATCCAAAAGTGTGTCATCATCTTCAGGCTCTATCTCGAGCTCAGATGTACTAACCTGACTAAGATCAAGTTTTGATGCATCTACCGGCAGTACCTGATCCTCTCTCACTTCCTGAGTGATCATATTGACATATCCGTTGTGCACCAGAATGATCTTGTCAGTCTGTCCGTTGACATACCCTTCAGCCACATCTGAAATAAACTCTGCAGCTTCTTTGTATGTCGGTGCGGCAGAGAGTCCGATGATCGCATCATTCAGTTCGATCTTGTTGAACTTGAAATAGTCGATCCCTTTTCTACCGATCGCTCTGAGTCGTACTTTGACATCATCTGCTTTAAATCCCTCAAGCAGTTGATTGACCCGTTTGATCGTCTGTGCGTTAAAGCCTCCGCAAAGTCCCTTGTCCGCAGTGATGAAAACGATATCCACTTTTGTCGGATTTGCAACAGGTTTGAAATAGACATTGTCCAGTCCATCCACATTGACGTTTTGCATCCTTGCCGCGATTTCGTTGAGCAGTTCAGTCAGCTTCGCCGCATAGACTTTCGATCTTTTGGCGAGCTCTTCTGCTCGTTTGAGCTTCGCGGAAGAGACAAGTTTCATTGCGTTGGTCGTCTTTGCCGTATTCTTGACACTTCCGATCTTACGCTTTATTTCTTTTAAATTAGCCATGATGAGCCTTTCTTATGCGCTAAAAGATGCTTTGAAATCTTCAATCGCTTTACGTAATAGAGCATCTGTCTCATCCGTGATCTTCTTCTCAGTTCTGATACTTTCAAGGATGTTCGGATACTTCGCTTCCATAAATGGCATGAGTTCAGCTTCGAACTTTGTCACTGCAGATACCGGAATATCATCGAGGAATCCGTTGACACCTGCAAAAATGATCACAACCTGCTTCTCGACAGGTACCGGTGAGTATGGCGGTTGCTTCAAGACCTCTACCATTCTTGCACCACGCTCAAGCTGTGCTCTTGTATAGTCGTCGAGATCTGATGCGAACTGTGCAAATGCCTGAAGTTCTCTGTACGACGCAAGGTCAAGTCTCAATGTACCTGATACCTGTTTGATCGCTTTGATCTGTGCCGCACCACCAACTCTCGATACAGAAAGTCCTACGTTGATCGCAGGTCTGATACCGGAGTTGAAGAGATCCGTCTCAAGGAAGATCTGACCATCTGTAATAGAGATAACGTTGGTCGGGATATACGCCGCAACATCACCAGCCTGTGTCTCAATGATAGGGAACGCAGTAATCGATCCTGCACCCAGTTCATCATTCAGTTTCGCTGCTCTCTCAAGGAGTCTTGAGTGGAGATAGAATACATCACCTGGGTATGCCTCACGACCCGGAGGACGTCTGAGGATCAGTGACATCTCTCTGTATGCTACAGCATGCTTGGAGAGATCATCATAGAAGATCACGGCATGTCTGCCGTTATCTCTGAAGTACTCAGCCATAGTGACACCTGCATAAGGAGCAAGGAACTGCAGCGCAGATGAATCACCCGCACCGGCATTGACGATGATTGTGTAATCCAATGCACCATGCTCTTCAAGTTTTTTGACCACAGATGCAACAGTAGACTGCTTCTGACCGATCGCAACATAGATACATACGACATCCTGACCTTTTTGGTTGATGATCGTATCGACCGCCAATGTCGTTTTACCAGTCTGTCTGTCACCGATGATAAGCTCTCTCTGTCCACGTCCAACAGGTACGAGTGCGTCGATCGCCTTAATACCTGTCTGCAGCGGCTCATGCACTGATTTACGTGCCATAATGCCAGGTGCTTTCTCTTCGATAAATCTGTATTCAGCTGCTTCAATTGCACCTTTATCATCCAGTGGTTCGCCAAGTGGATTGACAACTCTGCCCATAAGCGCATCACCAACTGGTGTCTTAAGCAGTTCACCCACTCTTTTGACGCTCATGCCTTCACGGATACCCTCACTCGAACCGAGAACGACAACACCTACATTTGCCTCTTCAAGGTTGAGTACAAGACCTCTTGCACCGTTTTCAAACTCGACAACCTCACCTGACATGACGTTGTTCAGACCGTATACTGTTGAGATCCCGTCTGCGATACCTACTACTTTTCCTACTTCATTGATGTCTACATCAATATCAAAGTTCTCAATTCTCTCTTTGATAATCGAACTTATCTCATCTGCTTGCAATTTAACTGCCACTGATACTCCTTTCTATGATAGATAACTAAATTGATTTCACAATAAAATCAATCAGTTGTTCCTGAACTCTCTTTTTAGAGAAGTTTACCTCAATACCCAAATCATCTACGACCACATGCAACCCGTCAAGATCACTCTTTTGCTGTGTAAGTTTGATCTCTGCACCAGTATAGTGATGCAGTGCTTTCTCAAGCTCGCCGATCACATCTGTATCCAGTGTCTCTTCACTCTCTACAATGCCTTCGTATTTGTTGGATGCTCTTTGCAGATCTGCATTCAACACTTTGGCAATAGTAGGAATAAGATCAAGTCTTTTGTTCTCACCCAGTATTTTGATGAAGTTTACCAGTACTGTGTCTGCATTCTCGCCCAGCGCCGAAAGAATCATCTCAGTTTTCTTTTCAGCTGAAACCAGTGGAGAAGCGATCACTTCTCTGACCTCATTAGCAGACATCGCTTCTGCCAAAACATTCAAAATAGCAGCAGCAGTCGCAATATCTTTTGTCGATTCAGAAAGCGCTTTTACATATCTTTTTGCGATCAATTCATCCATCTTATGCCACCTTCTTTGCAATAATCTCAACGACTTTTTTCGCATCGAGTGCGATATCGTCAGGTGTGATATTGTCACCGAGTACTTCTTTGACCGCTTCTCTTGCAGCTTTACGCTCTTCTGCTGTCATCTTCTCTGCATACTGTTTCTCAAGTATCTTGAGTTCATTTTCACTCGCTTCTGCGATCTTTTTGGCAAGAAGTGCTGCTTCCTTCTTCGCATCTGCGATGATCTCTTCAGCTTTTTTTGTACTCTCTTCCAAACGAAGCTGCGCCTCTTTCTTCTTCTCTTTTGCCTCCTGAAGCATCTCTTCGATCTGCTTCAGTTTGTTTGCAATACTCTCTCTTCTCTCTTGAAAGAAGTTCTTGATCGGGTTTGCGATCAAGTAGTAGAGCAGTGCGGCAAAGATCGTAAAGTTGACGACTCTTGGCCAAAAGTCTGTCTCTCTGCCTGTCTGAGCGAAATATCGGCTTCCTTCAGACTCCCCTGCGCTCGCCAGTGCGATTGCAGGTAGGATCAGCAGAGATAACAAAACGATTTTTTTCATATTCATCTCCCCTCCCTATAATTTGCTGAATTTTGCTTTTAAGCTCTCTTTGAAAAGAGGGATCTGAGAAAGCAGTTCATTTTTCAATGTCTTCTTCTCACTCTCCAGCTCTTCAAGGAAAATCTTGTAGCTTTGGTTCAGTTCAGAGAGTTTTGTCTCAACTTTACTCGCAGCCAATCTTTTCTCTTCTTCGATCGCTTTCTGTCTTATCATTGCAGCTTCGTTTTTCGCTTCACTGATGATCTCTTCCGCCTTGGCAATCAGTTCTTCACTGTTATTGCTAAGCCCTTTTGCAGCTTCCAAATCTTTTGCTATCGAGTTGTCTCTGTCATCCATGAACTTGAGCAGAGGCTGGAACAGCATAGTATTCAAAAGTACAAGCAGGATTAGGAATAACGCGAGAACAAACAACATTAACGGTAAATGTAGGTCAAGCATTAAAACTCCTCATGTAATTTCGCGCTATTTTACCATTAGCCAGATGAGAAGCGGGTTAAAAGTTATACTTTTTTGAGGAATGCCAAAAAGTTTTCGATATCTTTTTCATCACTGAAACTTATCTCCACACTTTTGGCTTTTATCTTGTGTTTGAAAGGGAGTGAACGACTGATCTCCTCACGGTATTTCTCAAGCAGTTTTTCCTCCCCGATCGTTTTGGGTGAAGTCGGCTTGCCCTCTTTGTAGCCTTTTGCCATTTTTTCGGCATCACGTACGCTGAGCTTCTGCCCGATAATACTGTCAATGATCACTTTCTGCCTTGCATCATCCAGCCCTACAAGTACCTTTGCATGCCCCTGCGAGATCTTGCCCTGGGCAACCTGTTCCTGCGCATAGGCAGAGAGAGTGAGCAGTCGCATGGTATTGGTGATCTGCGAACGGCTTTTGTGTACGATAGAGGAGAGTTCATCATGGGTGATCTTGTGTACCTCGATCAGTTCAGCATAGGAGTGTGCCAGTTCGATGGCATTGAGATTCTCTCTTTGGATATTTTCGATGAGCGCCAGCTCACGCATACGGATATCATCGATCTCAACATCAGCGACGATCGCCTTGATCGTATCGAGCTTCGCAAGCTTATGCGCACGCAGACGACGCTCACCCGCAACCAGAAGATAGCCGTCACCCTTGGGGATCACCACGATAGGCTGTAGAAGTCCATGCTCTTTGATCGACTGGCTCAACTCCTTCAGTGCCGCCTCGTCAAAATGCTTACGCGGCTGAAACGGGTTGGGCGATATCTGCTCTACAGGCAGAGCTTCCACATGGGCACCCTGTGCCTCAAGCTCAAAACTGTCGATGTCGCTGAGATCTTTTTCGTAGGCTTCTTCTACTTCAGAGAGGATCTCTCCAAGTCCGCGTCCAAGTGCCATACTAACCTCTGGCGATCACAGTGGCAAGGTCACGGTAAGCGACAGAACCTTTGGAGCTGCTTGCATAGTGTGTGACCGGTTTACCGAAACTTGGGCTCTCAGCGATCTTGACATTGCGCGGTACGACGATACACTGTTTGCCTTTTTTGACATGAAAGAGTTTGTCTTTGAAGTGGTGGCTGAGATCCGCAAGCACCTGCTTGGAGAGGTTGTTCTGCTTGGAGTACATCGTCGGCAGAAACCCTTTGATCTTCAACTTAGGATTGATCGTCTTTTTCAAGAGACTGACTGTATTGAGAAGCTGTGCCAGCCCCTCAAGCGCGAAAAATTCACACTGGATAGGAATGATGACCGAATCTGAAGCGCTCAAGGCATTGATAGTGATAGGACCCAGTGCCGGAGGAGAGTCGATGATGATAAAGTCATACTTCTCCCTGACCTCCTTGATCTTCTCTTTGAGCACCAGTTCCCTGTTCTTCTTTTTGGGGTTATAAAACTCTTTTTCTATCCCTACAAGACCAATGTTGGAGGGGACGATATCAAGTTTCTTGATTGCGGTTTTTAGGATCACTTCAGAGAGCTTTTTTGTCCCGATGAGTACATGGTAGATATTGAACTCATAGTCATTTCTGTTGTACCCGAGGCTGGTTGTCGCATTGGACTGTGGGTCAATATCCAAAAGCAAAACTTTTTTGCCTTTCTCTGCCAATGAAGCCGCGAGATTTACCGCTGTTGTTGTCTTTCCTACGCCACCTTTCTGGTTGGCTATGCTGATCACTTCACTCATCTTAGACTATACACCCTTCTTCCCTTTAATAGTATCGAACCGTCACTGCACAACTGCGCATCTACCAAACTGACTTTCGGCTCATTTTCATCGTTTTCAATATGAACTGAAAACTTTCTGCTTAGCTCAAATTCTATCTCATACTCACTAAATATCTGCTTCCATTTTGGAAATTTTTCGAGTGCTAAAAGGTACTTTTCGAGGAGCTTCCGGGGAGAGATATCGTACTGCAGGGCACTGTAGCCTTTTTTCGATTTTTTTAAATTGATGCCGATACCCACAATAACGGTTTGGTCTATTTTGTGTGTGATCGTTCCGCCTACTTTTTCATCATTTTTATAGAAGTCATTGGGCCATTTGAGCCAGATATCCTGACCAAGTGCCTGCAATACCTTTTTCATGATAAAAGAGAAGTAGATAGAGGCTGAAGAGAGCGGCAGATCCTCAGGAAGCAACGCAAGCGGCAGTGCCACAGAAGCAAAGAAGTTGCCTCTGCCGCCATCCCATTCATTCTCTCTGCTGCCCACACCGGCTGTCTGCTCGGCAGCGATCACCGCTACAGGTGCTCGAAGGCTTTTGTCAGCTATCGCCTCTTGCAGATAACGTTGCGTGGAGGGGAGTTGATCAAAGGATAGTATCTCCAACCCTCTTCCCCCTTCCCACACAGTATGCCTTTGCGGGTACTGCCTTTTTTGACGGCGGCTGGATCGTACCGATCTTCAGTACCCCTTTTTGGCAGCCAACCTCTATGGCATCTCCGTCAAAACCGAGAATCTCGCCCGGATGGTATGTACCTTCAGTATCCAAAAGTGCAAGTCCATCATACTTGGTACCATCGCTACTGAAAATACCCGGCCACCCTTCAAATGCCCTGTATTTATTATAGATCGTTTCAGCATCTAAAAAGTCAATCTCTCCGTCACTCTTTTTGATCTTCTTGCAGAGTGTTGCCCTCTTGTCATCCTGTTTGAGAGGTGTGATCTGATCAAAGTTACGAAGTGTACTGAGTGTCACCTCGCAGGCATCCTCTGTCAACTGAGCCATCAGCTCCCCAAGACGCATCTCTTTTGGGATACGAAAACGCTTTGTCTCCAAGATATCTCCAGTATCGAGTCCCTCCTCCATCAGCATCGAAGTGACACCGGTCTCTTCATCTCCACTCAGCAGCGACTGCTGCACCGGTGAAGCCCCTCGATACTGAGGGAGGAGTGAGGCATGCAGATTGATGCAGGGTGCGATATCGAGGATCGATTTTGGCAATAGCTGTCCAAATGCCGCCACAACGATAAAGTCGGGCTCTACAGCTTTTATCGCCTCTTCTACCCCCTCATCACTCAGACGCTCCGGCTGAAGAATCGGGATACCGTGTGCTTGTGCCAGCACTTTCACAGGCGGCGGAGTCAAAACCTTCTTACGCCCTACCGGACGGTCAGGCTGTGTCACCACAAGCCTCACATCCATATCATCAGCTTCGATTAGCG
>JALWKQ010000022.1 GCA_027081395.1 Sulfurovum sp.
GGCTTTGTGTACACCAAAGCGTTTGCCCGCGACTTCAAACGAGGCGAGCTCTTCACCCTCACTCTCTGTTTTGACCGCAGAGACAACGAACCAATCCTCGAGATCTTTCTCATCAGTGATCGGGAAGAGGTCTCTCTCTCCGGCGATCTCAAGTTCAAGTGTGGCTTTGATGCGCTTCTCTTTCTTGAGAGAGTCGATCGCCTCAGAGAACTTCTCACGCGCTTCGATCAACACGCTGTCATCAAAGCTCTCTGCCACATCCTCGATAGGCTCATAGAGCAGATCAAAGACACTTTCCATCTCACCTTTAAATATCTTCGGCGCATACTCAAGTATCTCATCCGCCGTATAGGTCAATACAGGAGCGACCAGCCCCAGCATCGATTTGGCGATCAGTGTCATCGCTGACTGTGTCGCGCGTCTGCTCTGGGCATCAGGAGCGTCACAATAGAGCCTGTCTTTGGTGATATCCATATAGATACCGCTGAGCTCATTGGTGATAAAGTGGTTGAGTGTCGCAAAACCTCTGAGGAAATCATAGCTGTCAAAACTCTCTTTGACCGAAGCAAATACCTTCTGAGCCTTGGCAAGGATCCATCTGTCCAGTTCGCCATATGCTTCAGGAGAGACCAGTGCATCAAGGTCATTGACATTCGCCAGTAAAAATCTGAATGTGTTACGTATCTTTCTGTACTGCTCCGCTGTCTGTTTTAGGATACCGTCACTGATCTTCAGGTCACTCTGGTAGTCACTCAGTGCTACCCACAGACGCAAGATCTCCGAACCGTACTGCTTGACCACTTTGTCCGGTGCGACGACATTCCCTTTGGATTTGGACATCTTCTCGCCCTTCTCATCCACAGTAAAGCCGTGTGTGACCAGTGTCTCATAGGGAGAGATCTGGTTGATCGCGCTGCTTAGCAGCAGTGAGGATTGGAACCACCCTCTATGCTGGTCACTCCCCTCGAGATAGAGTGATGCAGGGTAGTTGCCGGCATCATAGTTACCCGACTTCAGCACCGCATTCCAGGTTGAGCCGCTGTCGAACCAGACATCGAGGATATCTTCGATCTTCTCCAGATCATCCGGATCATACGGGCTGTTTTCGGGCAGCAGCTGGGCGATACTCATCTCATACCATGCATCTGCACCATGCTCATCAAAGAGTGCGGCGATATGCTCGAGTACCGCATCATCGAGGATCACCTCTTTGGTGCTCTTGCGTCTGAAAAACGCTATGGGTACACCCCAGCTCCGCTGTCTTGAGATACACCAGTCGGGTCTGCCTTCGATCATCGGTTTGAGTCTGTTCTTGGAACTTGCAGGATAGAAGGTGACATCCTCCAGTGCATCGAGCGCACTCTCTCTCAGAGACTTGTTTGAGCCTTTGGGGGCATCATCGATCGAGATGAACCACTGATTGGTCGCACGATAGATAAGCGGCTTCTTGGTTCGCCAGCAGTGCGGGTAGGAGTGCTTGAATTTGCTCACTTTCAGCAGGCTCTCCCCAAGCAGTTCAAGGATCGGCTCATTGGCTTTGAAGATATGCATCCCTACAAAATCCTCTGCGTTGGGCAGAAGGTTAAGTCCAACGACCGATTCGTCGTAGCATCCTCTTTCATCGACAGGCATGACCACATCCAGCCCATATTTGAGCCCTACTTTGTAGTCATCTTCCCCATGACCCGGTGCGGTATGGACACACCCTGTTCCACCGTCCATCAGGACATGCTCACCCAGTACCACTTTGGAAGGTCTGCCGTTGAGCGGGTTGATCGCCAAAAGCCCTTCAAGCTCCGTCGCGGCGATCTTGCGGGAGGCATGTCCACTGACAACCCCCTCTTCGATCATCGCATCATAGCGTGCCTCTGCAACGATATGCCCGTCATCGGTGAGCAGATACATTTCATCCGGATTGATAGAGATACCTGTATTGGCAGGCAGTGTCCACGGCGTCGTCGTCCAGATCACCAGACCTGCTTTGCCCTCTACACCGATCTTCTCTTTGGCAGCGTCACTCAGCTCAAAATGGACATAGATCGAGTAGTCCTCTTTCTCTTCATACTCCACTTCCGCATCCGCCAGTGCTGTCCTCGCTGCCCATGACCAGAAGATAGGCTTGTGCCGTTCGACCAGCAGACCTCTCTTTGCCACTTCGCAGAGTGTTCGGTAGATATTGGCTTCAAACTTGAAATCCATCGTTACATAGGGATGCTCCCAGTCTGCGATCACACCCAGAGACTTGAATCCCTCTCTCTGGATATCGACAAATTTCGCCGCATGGGCACGACAAAGCTCTCTAAACTTCGCTGTAGGCATCGCCTCTTTCTTCTCTTTGCCGAGTTTCTCCTCGACCTTCTGTTCGATAGGCAGACCGTGGCAGTCCCAACCCGGCGTCATGCGTACCGCTTTGCCCTGAAAGTAGTTGTATTTAAGGATAATATCTTTGAGGATCTTGTTGAGTGCATGCCCGATGTGGATATCACCGTTGGCATAGGGAGGACCGTCATGCAGTGTGAACATTTCGGCATTGGGACGCTTTGCTTTCATCTGTTCATAGACACCGTTCTCAAACCATGCCTGATATTTTTTGGGTTCATTTTGGGGCAGGTTTCCACGCATCGGGAAGTCTGTTTTGGGGAGAAGGAGGGTTTCTTTGTAATCCATCGTCGATAATACCTTAAGTGTTATATTATCGGGGGATTATATCCAAATCTCTATTAGAAGTGACTTTTAGGGTATCGCTTTGGCTGTGGTCAACCCATACAGCTTCGATCGAGGCGTTGGAGTAGACATATCCTTCAGAGGAGATCAGTGATGACTGATACCCTCCGCCAGGGGTCTGAAACGTGACAAAGAGTGTCTCTTTTCCTATGGTTATGACCGTAGGGTAACGTATCCCTTCATCCTCATACATGGTAGTGATAACCGTACTTTTCCCCATTCGTTCTCTATGTACAACCTGCAGAGGATACTCTATACCCTCAAGCGGCACAACCAGTGTATCACCCACTGTTAGGGTTTCGATCTTTTCTCTCTCGATATGCCATGCAGAAATCGGTGCTACTCTCAGATCATCTTTTTTTTCGGCAACAATATCCTCAATTGCTATCTCTATGACCGCATCATCATAGCGAGTGCTACTATCTGTACTTTGGGCAGTAACCTCTTGCAGTACTTCTTTATGCATATCCCCACTGCGTGTCGATATCTCTTCCCTACCCCCATCTTTCGGAACGAGAGGAGATATGAGCGCTTTTGTCTCACAGGAAAGTATGGTATTGCCCTCTTCGGAGGGAAACCAGAAATAGAGTATAGCCGCAACCATCGGCAAGCCCCAGAAGATATACTTTATCGGCATATAAATTTTCATCACTCTTTACTGATAGAAGTTTGCAACTGCCTGCATACTCTCCCGAAGTGACCTTGCCGCATCCGCTTCTCCTGTCTCACCCGCTTCAATACCGCACTGGCTGTAGTGACAGGTAAGATCAGGACTCGAAAATTTATTGATTTTGACAGCTGTACCGGTCGTATATGCCATCACGGTCGCAAAATCATTCTCTTCTTTGTAGCCTCTTGCATAGGCAGTACGTCCATGAAACGGATCATCTTTGGAATGTACCAACCCCATGGTGTGACCAAGCTCATGTGCAAGAACATAGGTAGGACAGCCTATTGTGATGTGTGCATACCCCAGTGAACGCTGTAGAGCATTGTTCTGATATGCTACCCCGCAAAATCCGTCACCGGCAAAATCCCGAAAAAGTACCACTTCATCCGCTTTGTATTGTTCACGCAGCTGAGAAATGTTTTGATCGGATGCGACAATGGAGAGTGCATCCGGAGAGGGGATCGTATTGTCGATACTATATGACTGCATTTTGACAACACGCAGGTACATCTCTACCCCACTCTCCTGATAGATCGCGTTTGACATTGCTATATGCTGATAGACCTTTGCCTCGATATCACCGTTGCTTGCCTCTGCAGCTTTGGCATTGTAAAGGACAAGCAGCGTCACTTCTGTCTTGTTCTCTTCTGATGCAAGAGCACTGCTATAGACAGGTGCTGCAGATTCAGACGATACCGTGTTGTCCGCACCCACTGTTTCCGGCATTACATTTGCCGAAGTACTGCCTTCCTGTGACGGACTGCTGCCTCCTCCACATCCGGAGAGAAGCAAGAGCATCAATACAAAAAAGAGATGCAATATCCACTGAACATTTTTCATACTTTATCCTTGGTATGCTTCTGCATATCAAGTCTGATCACTTGTGGTGATCAAGCCAAACAACAGAAACACAAAAATGAATAAATGAAGAAAAAGAGATACTTGCAGTATTTGGCAACCCGGCTGACTACTAGAGTCCCGTGGCTTTCCGTCCCTGCCTCGCGACAGGTTTGGCTTTTTCAAATCATTTATACTTTACATGATACCCGTTTTTTGTCAAAAAATTGTCAAAAACAGTTTTAGTTATAATAGTGCCATGAAAGATATCCAAGAAACTACAAGTAAAATCATCGAAACACTCTCTCAAAGAGGAGAGCTGATCACCTGTGCGGAAAGCTGTACCGGAGGACGGATAGCTGCTGCTATTACCGCAGTGTCGGGAGCTTCAGCTGTATTTCACGGATCGGTCGTCACCTATGCCAATGAGATCAAACATCTCTGGCTCGGTGTAAGCCAGGAGGTACTGGATACCTACGGTGCTGTCAGCCGTCAGTGTGTTGAACAGATGCTAACAGGTGTGATCAATCTCGCAGGTGCGCACTATGCCATCGCAGTATCCGGCATCGCGGGGCCAACCGGAGGTACACCACAGAAACCGGTCGGTACCGTCTACATAGGTATACAAACACCCTTTTCCCAAGAGGTCTTCCAGTGTTTTTTCCATGGTAACAGAGAGCAGATACAGGATCAGTCCGTTGCTTTTGCCATAGAGAAATTGGCTGAACTTTTGGATATTTAGAAAATTTTAATAAATTCTCTAATTTTCCAAATATCTCTTGACAATTAAAGGTTTCTGGGCTATAATTCCGTCCACTTATTGCACGTAAAACCTGCAAAACAGTGACCCGTTAGCTCAGTTGGTAGAGCAACTCCCTTTTAAGGAGTGGGCCCTAGGTTCGAATCCTAGACGGGTCACCACTATTACATTATCAGCCATTACTTTATGGTTATGGTGCGGCGGTAGTTCAGTTGGTTAGAATACCTGCCTGTCACGCAGGGGGTCGCGAGTTCGAGTCTCGTCCGCCGCGCCACTTTTTATTTATAGAGAGATGTATTTCTTTTCTTATGTGACCCGTTAGCTCAGTTGGTAGAGCAACTCCCTTTTAAGGAGTGGGCCCTAGGTTCGAATCCTAGACGGGTCACCACCGATACATTGCATTTTACGGTCGCTTAGCTCAGTTGGTAGAGCGCTACCCTTACAAGGTAGATGTCACAAGTTCGAGTCTTGTAGCGACCACCATTAAAAGAACGCGAAATGAGCGAAGCTCATTATCAGCTACGTTAACACTGGGTTTTCTTCAGCAGAAGGCTCAAGAAACGAGTTTCTTTTTGTGCAATATATATGACTGTATGGGCTAGATGACCCTTTCATCTAGTGGCCAAGGATGCTACGTTTTCATCGTAGTCACAGAGGTTCAAATCCTCTAGGGGTCGCCATCCAACACTGTTGGTCGCTTAGCTCAGTTGGTAGAGCGCTACCCTTACAAGGTAGATGTCACAAGTTCGAGTCTTGTAGCGACCACCATGTAGTCAATATTATGTTAAGAAATAGGCGGCGGTAGTTCAGTTGGTTAGAATACCTGCCTGTCACGCAGGGGGTCGCGAGTTCGAGTCTCGTCCGCCGCGCCACTTTCTTTTTACACATCCACAATTATGCGGACATGGCGGAATTGGTAGACGCGCTAGATTCAGGTTCTAGTGGGAGCAATCCCGTGGAGGTTCAAGTCCTCTTGTCCGCACCATCCCCAAAAACAATCATCTCTTTACCACAATTTGCACTTCTTAACAGAAACGGATTATTTTATTTTTTTGTATCACATTGGGCGTTGTACCCTTACGACACCGCTAATGCGAAACATTTATGCATCTTGGAGTCGATTATTGATAGATTAATTGGTGCTGTCGGGAGACAGCACCCTACAGAGGTTTATTTCAATCGAATACGTACACTCTCCTCATGCGCCGTCAGCCCCTCTGTATGGGCGATCATGGCGCACTGCTCTCCTATCTCTTGCATCCCTTGCTTGCTCATCATAATAATAGAGGATTTCTTGAGGAAGTTCTCCACACTTAGAGGCGAATAGAACTTTGCGGTACCCCCTGTAGGGAGTGTATGGTTGGGACCTGCGATGTAGTCTCCGATAGGCTCAGGGGTGTTCTCGCCAAGGAAGATCGCACCGGCATGCTTGATCTTCTCCAGCAGTGCCATCGGCTCTTTGGTCACCACCTCGAGGTGCTCCGGTGCGATCTCATTCATCAAATCGATCGCCTCATCCATATCTCCAGTTACGATGATCGCCCCTCGCTCCTCTATCGACTTTCTGGCGATCTCTTCACGACTGAGCGTACCGAGAAATGCCTCTACTTTGTCACTCACTTTTTGCGCCAATGCCTCATCTGTTGTAATGAGGATGGAACTTGCCATCTCGTCATGCTCTGCCTGTGAAAGCAGGTCAATAGCAAGATAATCCTCTCTTGCTGTACTGTCTGCAAGGATACCGATCTCACTTGGCCCTGCGATCATATCGATGTTCACTTCACCGTAGACCAGCTTTTTGGCAGTCGCAACAAAGATATTGCCAGGTCCCGTGATCACATCGACTTTTGGGATCGTCTCGGTACCATACGCCATCGCACCGATCGCTGAAGCACCGCCTACTTTGAATACCTTCTTTACGCCGCAGAGGTGACAGGCAGCAAGCAGAAGTTCATTGAGTTCATTATCGGGTGCAGGTGTACAGACCACGATCTCCTCGACACCCGCCACCTGTGCTGGAATGACATTCATCAGCAGTGATGAGGGATAGGCTGCCTTTCCTCCGGGGATATAGAGCCCCGCCCTATCCACAGCGGTCACTTTCTGCCCGAGAATAGTACCGTTAGGCTCTTCATCCATCCATGTTTTTGGCATCAGCTTCTGGTGATATGCTTCGATACGGTCGTACGCCAGCTTGAGCGCATCTCTGAGTTCGCTGTCGATATTTTCATATGCTGCTGCCATCATATCTGTAGAGACCATCAGTTCTTCATCATTCTGAGGCTCCCACCGGTCAAAACGTGCGATCTGCGCTCTGAGTGCACTGTTGCC
>JALWKQ010000023.1 GCA_027081395.1 Sulfurovum sp.
GACCATTGGCTATAGCATGTGCACGCTGTATGGTGATCCAACTCTCCACTTGTCGGCTCTTTTCCGCATCGCTGTCTGCATCGAACCAGCCGATCGCGGTAGGGTAGATGAGGAGTTGGGCGCCTTTTAGCGCCATGATACGTGCCGCTTCGGGATACCACTGATCCCAGCAGATCAGGACACCGAGTCTGCCCACACTGGTATCGATCGGTTCAAAGCCGAGATCTCCGGGTGTAAAATAGAACTTCTCATAAAAGCCCGGATCATCAGGGATATGCATCTTGCGGTATCTGCCGGCAATACTGCCATCCTTTTCAAAAACGACAGCTGTGTTGTGATAGAGACCGGGGGCACGCTTCTCAAAGAGGGAGGTGACGAGGACTACCCCGTTTGCCTTGGCGACATCCCTCCAAAATATCAGATCTTCTTCAAAGGACTCTGCATAGTCAAAGAAGAGGGTATCTTCACTCTGGCAGAAGTATTCGCTCTGGTGCAGCTCCTGCAGGACGACAAGTTCGGCTTCCTGGCGGGCAGCCTCTTCGATCATCGAAACAGTTGCTTCGATAGTTGCCTTTTTTGAGCCTTGGTAATATTGTTGTATCAGTGCTGTTTTCATAAAGGTAGTGTAGCAAAATCTCTCTTTTTATAGCTTTTTAATTGTTTTGCTATGATATGTTTTTGTACAGAGAAAGGAAGATGCTTGTGAATCGTATATTGTTGATTGGATGCATAACTATTATGAGTGCCTGTACAACAACATACCGATATAAAGCCAGCAGCATTTATCCACGCCCCTATCCTGCACCTGCTCTTGGATCACAGCAGATTAAGCGTTATGTCGATGCAGTCAATCAGATACGGGCAGAGGGGCGGCGATGTGGTGAAGCCGGTTATTTTAGGGCAGCTGCACCGTTGAGATGGAGCGATGCACTCTACCGCTCGTCGTATGAACATAGCAGAGATATGTGGCGGAGCAGAGTATTTGGACATAGGGGGTCACATGGGGCGAGTGACTGGACAGCCAAAGTACAGCATCTGGGACACGGCAGCAGTTTCAAAGAGCGTATAGAGAACAACGGCTATACCAAATGGCGACGTATCGCGGAAAATATCGAATCAGGAGCACACAGTGTGGATGAGGTGATGCAGCACTGGCTGCAGTCAGCAGGGCACTGCAAAAATATTATGAATCCTGAGTTTGAGGTCTTCGGTATGGCACGTGTCGGCAGGGACGGGTCGAAGTATGACTACTACTGGACACAGGATTTCGCAAGCCATCAATAACCTATAAGGTTATCCATGGAGTGTCAGTAGGCTACCTGCATCGTCGAGCAGTGCAGGCTGCCTCCCTCTTCAATCAGTTTTTCACAGTTGACAGGGATGACCTCTTTGTCGGGGAAGAGGCTTTTGAACAGCTCTCCGACTTTTTGGTCATTTTTGTCACTGTATGTCGGGTAGATCAGGGCATCGTTGGTGATGAGGAAGTTGGCATAGGTAGCGGGGAGTCTCCTTCCTTCTTTGTCAAATTTGGC
>JALWKQ010000024.1 GCA_027081395.1 Sulfurovum sp.
CGATACCGAAGATCTTGTGTTTGACGAGGTCGCCTTTTTTGAAGGCGGAGGATTTGGTGATCTTGAGCGAGGCATCCTGGATCAGTCCTGCTTCTCCGAGGAAGCGGCTCTTGTCGATCATCTTTCTGCGCCCTTTGTAGAAACGGCTGTCTACATAGCAGAGTGTGAGATCGCTCTTGGCACGGGTGATGGCGACATAGCCCAGTCGCCGCTCCTCCTCCATATTGCATCCCTCTCCAAGAAGTGGGAAGAACTCCTCTTCCAGACCGATCACAAAGAGGTGTTCAAACTCCAGCCCTTTGGCGGCATGGATACTCATGATGGTGATGGCATCCTCCTCTATCTGATCCTGATCGCTCTGGAGAGAGATGTCGTTGAGGAACTCATCGAGGGTCAGATCGGGGTTTTTGATGACGGCATCCCTGAAGTATCCGTAAAATTCATCGATATTGAGCAGTCTGTCAAAACCGTCCACCATGCCGGCATAGTGATCTTTGAGTTTGATACGCTCATCAAAGAGGGTGATGAAGTTGCCTAGGCCGTTTTGTGCTTCACTCTGTAGGAGTTCGATATCTTCCAGAAGAGATGCAAGCGCATTGGCTACTTTTTTGCTGATGACAACAGGCTGCTTGCCCTCTATCATCTGTTTGATATAGTCATGCAGTGAGAGCCCCGCTTCAAAGGCTGCTTTCTGCAATTTCTCTATCGAGGCTTTGCCGATACCTCGTTTGGGTTTGTTGATGATACGCAGCAGAGAAAAGTCATCGTTGGGGTTGGCAAAGACACGGAAGTAGGAGATGATATCCTTGATCTCCGCACGCTCATAAAAGCGCATCCCGCCGATGAGTTTGAAGCCAAGCCCCTCTTTGGTAAATCCCTCTTCAAGAGAACGTGAGAGTGCATTGATACGGTAGAGTACGGCGATCTCATCTGGATCGACACCTGAATCGAGCAGTTTTTTGATCTCATGTGCGATCGCTTTGGCTTCCATCGATTCATCGAGAGAGTGGAGCAGTTTGACATCGGGTCCTTCGCCTTTGGCGGAGACGAGTTTTTTGCCAAGGCGCTGTGAATTGTGCTCGATGAGTGTATTGGCAGCTTTGAGGATGGGCTCGGTGGATCGGTAGTTGGTCTCGAGCTTGACAGTTTTACAGTTTTTGAAGTTGTCGGCAAACTCAAGGATGTTTCGGATATTGGCTCCCCGCCAGCCGTAGATACTCTGGTCATCGTCTCCGACGACACAGAGGTTGTCATGTTCGCTTGCCAGCAGCTGCAGGAGCTGAAACTGCAGTTCGTTGGTATCCTGATACTCATCGACCATGATGTATTTGTAGCGTTCACTGGTCTCTTTGCGGAGCTCGTCGTTTTCGCTCAGGATCTGATGGGTCAGCATCAGCAGGTCGTCAAAATCAACAAGATTGTTTTCAGTGATGTTCGCCTGATACTTCTCATAGATCGAAGCCACTTTTTTATAATCGGGTAGTTCCGCTTTGGCGGTCACGACCTCGGGTGTCAAGAGTGAGTTCTTATATTTGGATATCTCTGAGGCGATAAAGGAGATATTGAGATCGATCTTGAGCTCTTTGGCGATGGAGCGAATGAGACGTTTTTTGTCATCGTTGTCGATGATGACAAAGCTGTTGGGACGTCCGAGTTTTTCGATATGGAACTTGAGGAACAATAAGCCGAACTTATGAAAGGTACAGAGCAGAGGAGGGTAGCTCACCTTGTTTGGCATCAGTTTCAGGGCACGTTCACGCATCTCGGCGGCAGCTTTGTTGGTAAAGGTAAGCGTAAGGGTATTGGCAGGATCGATACCCACTTCACCCACAAGATATGCAAGCCGCGTGGTCAGGGTCTTGGTCTTGCCCGAGCCCGCCCCTGCGAGTATCAGCATCGCACCGTCGATGTGTTCGACCGCTTCTCGCTGTGCCGGATTGAGACTGTTGAGGATATCTTCCATGGTTGTCGCCTGCTGTTTAGATTCTATTTATTATATCCTTTTCCTGATTAGTTTTAGGCGAATGATTTAGTGCTCCGGGTGATATCACAATCATATCCTTTTCTACACTATCCAATAAGCTAAGCTTATGTGCTCTTAAAGTATAACTTGCTATAATGACTATAATTAATTTTGGGATCAGGCTTGTAGATCAAGCCGGATAATAACAAGGACAACAGATGTTAAAAGATTTTGTAAAATTAGAGACCTTTCTGACGGTCGCACGTGAGCGAAGCTTCTCCAAAGCCTCGGCAAAGCTTGGTATCTCTCAGCCGGCGGTAACGCAGCAGATCAAGTTTATCGAAAAGTATCTTGCCGCAAAGATCATCGAACGTAAAAAGAACGGGATCAAGCTGACCAATGAGGGTGAAGAGCTCTACAAGATCGCGACAAGACTGGAAAAAGAGATCCACTCCTGTGAGCAGGAGGTACTCAAGATCATCAACAAAGAGATGACATTCAAGCTGGGTGCCTCTTTTACGATCGGTACCTATCTGATACCAGGAAAGTGTCTCAACACCATCGGTGAAGCGATCAATAACGATATCAATCTGAGTATTGATGTGAGTGACAATATCATCCAGAAACTCAAAGACAGAAAACTCGATGTAGGTCTGATAGAGTCACCGGTGATCGATCCTGACCTGATCTATAGAGAGTGGGTAGAGGATGAGCTGGTGGTTGTCAGCAATACCCCGATCGCAAAAATCCTCAAAACTGAAGAGCTGTATGATTTTGACTGGATCTGTAGAGAAGAGGGGTCACATACGAGAAAAGTGGTCTCAGAAGTCTTTGAGGAGCTGGGCGTGTCATGCAAGAGCTTCAATGTACTCAGTGAAGTGAGCAACACAACCGCAGTACTTCAGACGATCAAAAAGGCGGACAAAAATGCGGAGCGTCCGGTCGTCTCTATCATCTCCAAGCATGCCATTGCCGATGAAGTGGCAAATGGAGAGCTCTTTGAAGCGAGACTGAGAGGATATACGATGACACGCAAATTCTATATCGTCTACTCCAAAGAGAACAAGCACAATGCCTATGTCGACAAGGTCGTCAACTACATCTTGGCGGGTCACTGTTAGACCCCGCCTCACACTACTTTTTCTTTTTTAACAGTTTTTTATTTTCGGGATTGTTCAGCAGGGCTTCCATAGAGCTCTTTTTGGGAGCCGATCTTGGATCGCGCTTTGCTGTACTTTTTGCCATTTTGGGTTCAGGTTGAGCCATATTGATAACGATAGGGTTCTCTCCTACAAATATCTGCCGGATTGCAAGCAGCGGAACAGTCACATGCGATCCGAAATTCTCTTCGCCAAATCCCGCTTCAAAGGTCAGAAAGTGCTCATTGACCGTTGCTGTTTCAAAAGTATAGCCGCTCAGGATAAAGAGTACCGTATCCTGAAAGTTCTCCATGATCTCTTTTGGCAGCGGTGGATTGAAGTCAAGATGTTTGATCTCACAGGCAAGTGCAAACTCTGCCTCTTTGTCAAAGAGGTAGGTGATCGTCTTGAGGATATGTTCCCGCATCAGTGCACGGTACTCTGCGGTCTGAAAAAGATTGATGGTCATGGTCACTGCCTTATAGAATCTTTCATATTTAAGATTATTTAGATCTGTACATCCTATCATAAGATAGGTAAAAAAAGGCTATTGTAAAAGCCCGCCGTAGCTGTTTCGTCGGCTGTATCCCTCTTTTTGGAAGAGGAGTCTGCCCTCACTGTTGAAGATCCTGACATTTTTCAGGACTTTGAACTCAATCATCGCATTCATCAGGGCAATGTCACAAAAACGGTCAAGATCCTCGGGTCTGATCTCTGCCTCTTTGAGTCTGCCCTCTTCGATTAGTCTGTTTCGCATGGTACCTTTAAGCAGCGGCAAGTGCGGCGTGAACCAGGTTGATCCGTCATAGAAGGCAAGGTTGCTGTAGCTTGTATCGGTAAGCAACCCCTCTTTTTGGATGATGATCTCATCGGTGTCGACACCTTTTTTGAGCGATTCCAAGGCACTTCTGTCGGCATATTTGTAAGCGTAGTCTATATCACTCTCAATGATCGTAAAGGTACGTACCTGCTTGGGTATATAGTGTTCAAAAGTGACGGTCTGTAGACGATCGGTATAGAGCACTCGGCACTTGTAGATACCTGCAGTCGGGACTGATTGTAGATGTGTTTTGAGTTCGGGGATGTCCGCACCCGGGTAGTGTGCACGTATGGTTCGCTCAAGCCGCTTTTGATGGTAGGGCAGATTGCGTATCCTGCCTTCATGGATCTTGATAGTTTCAAGAAAGAGCGTTTGTGTTGCCTCCATTGCCCAAGACTCTACTCGAAAAGTTCCGTAGAGAGGTAGCGTTCGGCGGTATCACACAAAATGGTGACGATCACTTTACCCTGATTCTCCGGACGTTTTGCCACGAGTGACGCGGCATAGAGGTTGGCACCCGATGAGATACCGATAAGCAGTCCTTCGTCTTTGGCTACTTTACGTGCTGTCATAAAAGCATCTTCATCATTGACTTCGAGTACTTCATCATAGATATCGGTGTTGAGGATCTCGGGGATAAAGCCCGCGCCGATCCCCTGTATCTTGTGTGGCCCGGCAGCATGTCCATGCAGCACGGCAGACTGTGTCGGTTCCACTGCGATCACTTCAAGGTCGGGATGTGCCTCTTTGAGCACTTCGGAGGTACCGGTCAAGGTGCCGCCGGTACCGACAGAAGCGACGAAGATATCGATCTTGCCTTCGGTATCTTTGAGGATCTCCAATGCTGTGGTCTTGCGGTGGATATCGGGATTGTCAGGATTGTTGAACTGCTGGAGTACCATCGCTTTTGGAAGGCTCTTTTCGAGTTCTACCGCTTTGCTGATGGCGCCGCCCATACCCTCAAGTGCCGGGGTGAGTACCAGTTCGGCACCCAGATGAGTTAGCAGCTTGCGCCGCTCCATACTCATCGATTCGGGCATTGTGAGGATGAGTCTCAGCCCTTTGGCTGCACAGATAGCGGCGAGCCCAATACCTGTATTGCCGCTGGTGGGTTCGATGATCGTTGTATCTTTGTTGATCTCTCCGCGTTTCATCGCTTCGTTGATCATATTGTAGGCGATCCTGTCTTTGACCGATGAGGTAGGGTTCATAAATTCGCATTTGCCGAGTATAGTAGCTCCGGTCTCTTCGCTGAGCGCATTGAGTTTGACCAGAGGGGTATTGCCGATGAGATCCTCGATACTGTTCGCGACCATCTAAATTCCTTATAGGTTATATAATTAATAATTTATTATACTGTTTAATTACTTTTGGCTAAGCGGTTTGAATTCGAAATTCTCATCATCATAGTACTCGATGTTACCGTTTTCTATATCATAGTGCCAGCCGTGCAGGAAGATCCTACCTTCATCCACCCCTCGTGCAACTGCCGGATAGGTGAGGAGATTTTCAAGCTGAAAGACCACAGAGAGCTTTTCGGTGTAGCGCAGCAGCTCCTCTTCTCCTTTCTCTTTGCATGTCAGCATGGCTACTTTTTTTGCCTCATGTCCGAGCTCAAGCCATTTGATGGTGTGGATATTCTCAGAAGTTTGTGGGATATCTTTGTAAAGTGCAGCAATTGCTCCACAGTGAGAGTGTCCACAGACGATGATGTCAGAGATCTCCAGTACCGAAACGGCATACTCAATGGCTGAAGCGGTCGCATGATAGTCTGCATCAGGCTTAAAGGGTGCTACAAAATTACCGATGTTACGTACGATGAAGAGATCACCGGGCTTGCTACCGGTAATGAGAGCAGGCATGACTCGTGAGTCACTACATCCGATGAAAAGTGCTTTGGGACTTTGTCCTTTTTCTACAAGCTCTTTGAAACGTGCTTGATTTTCAGAAAACTTCACTTTTCGGAAGGACTCATGTCCTTTGGCAAACTGGGCGAGTCTGTCATCCATCTGTCACCTCCTTGATGCTGTACTCAAGTGTTTCGCCGGCATACATCGGTACGACACCATTGTATTCGGAGGGTACAGTAAAGGGGTCTTTGATGAGCGTTACACGTTTGGCTATAGGTGTAATGCCGTAAATGTTTTGGGCATTGCCGCTGACAAAGTCTTGGAGTTTTTCGAGTGCGTTATGGTGCTCGAAAAGCGCTGCAAGTACCTGCAGTGCGATCGGCGCGGTAAAGACCCCGGCAGCACATCCGCACGCCTCTTTTGCCTCTCGTGGGTGGGGTGCAGAGTCGGAGCCGAACATCACTTTGGGGTGTGCACGGAGTGCTACATCAAGCAGAGCTTCTCTATCTTCGGGGCGTTTGGCGATCGGTTTGCAGAAGAGATGGGGCTGTAGCATGCCGCCTGCGACATCATCAAGTGTGATGAGCAGGTGGTGCAGTGTGATCGTCGCATAGAGGTTATCGAAGCGATCGAGTGCGGCGACACTCTCTTTGGTGGTGATGTGCTCCATGATGATCTTGAGTTTCGGAAACGCTTTTGCAAGCTTCTCGTAGATCGGGACAAACTCCGCCTCTCTATCCATCACAAAGCCGTTTGTTTCTCCATGGATACAGAGAGGAATCCCCAGATCGCTCATCGCTTGAAGTGTGGGGCGCAACTCCTCGACATCAAAGCCGCTTACACCCCCTTCAGAGTTGGTGGTGATACCTGCGGGGTAGAGTTTGATCGCAGTGATCTCCTCATTGAGTGTTTCAAGAAAAGTCCTGTCGTAGTCAGGTTTGAAAAAGAGTGTCATATAGGGTCTGAAGTGTTCATCCCCAATCGCTTCAAGGATACGCTCTTTGTAGGCAAGCAGTGCGGCTTTGTCAGTGACGGGAGGGACAAGGTTTGGCATGACAAGCGCGCCTGCAAAGGTGTGTGCGCTCTCTTTGGCGATATTGTGCAGCATCTCTCCATCACGAAGATGAAGGTGCATATCAAGCGGTGATTGGAGTGTAAGTGCCATCAAGATCCTTTAGGAGATAGTATCGGTCACCCTCTTTTGGGATGAGCCAATAATTAATCTTGATTTTGCCATAAGTTCCATTAGATGCGCGTAAATGGTGCGGATGCAAGAGTGCCGAGACAGACGGCGGAGCAAAGGTGATGACCGGGTAGTCTATCCCCCCTGCAAAGAGCTGGTT
>JALWKQ010000025.1 GCA_027081395.1 Sulfurovum sp.
TTGAGATCATGGACAAAAACTTCGTTGAGGTCTTTGCGGGATCAGGCTCTATCGGATTTGAGGCGCTTAGCAGAGGTGCGGCGGATGCCTATTTTATCGAATATAACAAGATCGCATTCAAAAGTCTCGAAAACAATGCAAAAAAGATCGACCCGGCACATGCACATCTCTTTTTTGGCGACAGCTTTGAGAAGTTTGCTACCGTCTATGGTCTGGTCAAACGGAGTGATGAGAAGAGCTACTTCTATTTCGACCCTCCCTTTGCCACCCGTGACGGTATGGATGAGATCTATGACAAGACCATCGCACTGATCGAAACCATAGAACCGGAGGTGTGCGAGATGGTCATCATCGAACATATGACCAATCTTGATATGCCCGAACGGATCGGCGCACTCAGCAAAATAAAAAAGAAAAAATTCGGGCGTAGCACACTCAGCTACTATCAGCCCACACAGACAAAGGAAACAGATGGCACGTACTAAAAAAGAGGATCACATCGCACTCTTCATCGACTGTGATAACATTTCACACAAAGCGATCGAAGGGATCATCAATGAGCTAAGCACCTACGGCGTGGTCAACATCCGACAGGCATACGGAAACTGGACGAAAGAAAACCTCAAAAACTGGGAGGACAAACTGCTTGAGTTTGCGATCAAGCCGATACAGCAGTTCGACTACTCCAAAAACAAAAATGCCACCGATATCCTCATGACCATCGATGCGATCGATCTGCTTCATACCAAAGATATCGATGCATTTGCTTTTGCGACAAGTGATTCGGACTTTACACCGGTTGTGATGCGCGTACAGGCAGAGGGGATCAAAGTGTTCGGTTTTGGAGAGAAGAAGACTCCCAAACCTTTCATGGCGGCATGTTCACAGTTTATCTTTACGGAAAAGCTGATGGCGACAAGCTCTGCGACCAAAGCCGATGAAGCGGCAGTAGCGGAGGCTCCTGTACGTAAAAGCGGCAGAGAGATGCGGCAGGATACATGGCTGGTCAATGTACTGCGCAATGCCGTAGATCATACGATGGATGAGTACGGATGGGCAAACCTCGCCGATGTCGGCACCTACATCAACAACTCCACCTCATTCTCACCCATCAACTACGGTTACAAGAAACTGAGCAATCTCATCAAAGAGATCGACCTCTTCGATATCGCCTATGACGAAGTGAGCAAACAGATCAGCATCAGGGACAAGCGTAACAAGAACCACTGATATGCCTTCTTGGGTTTTCTGAATATTTTTTACTACAAAGGTTTCATTCGATGGCGACAAAGGAGCATTGTACCCATGAAATGGGCGCTTGCGTTTGCGACTGCCAGAGCTATCGAGTGAAACCAATCGATATACTAGAGTGTTTTTCCTTCACGGCTTTGCTTTTCCGGCTCTTTGCCTCAGGTTCGACAAACTCCCCTTTGATCAGTCCCGCTTCATAGAGGAACTGGGAGGGTTGATACTCTACCTTTTTGATCTTGTCATATTTCGCAAGAG
>JALWKQ010000026.1 GCA_027081395.1 Sulfurovum sp.
ATGTTACCACAGGCACCGGTGAGCTCTTACCTCACCCTTTCACTATGACCGCCGAAGCGGCTACCTACTTTCTGTTGCACTTGCCCTCAGATTACTCTGGCCATCCGTTAGATGGAGTCCTGCCTTGCGTGCAGCCCGGACTTTCCTCTCGCAGCACCAAGTGCTGCCAGCAACTACCTGTCGCTCCTGGCGGGATTATACCATAGAATGCTGTGCAAAAAGTAAACCAGAGACTAAAGGGCACCTAAAAAATAGACAAACCGGTTTTAGTCGTGAAACGTTCGAGTGCCAACGTACCCGCATGCGAGTTTCCATACTTATTCAGCGCCGGCGACCAGACAGCGATCGACATCTTCCCCGGTACCGTCGCGACGATACCGCCGCCTACCCCACTCTTGGCAGGCAGTCCCACATGATAGGCGAACTCCCCACTGGCATCGTAGTGTCCGCAGGTGAGCATCACAGCGTTGATCCGCTTAGCCTGAGAAGGTGTCGCAAAGAGTTTCCCTGTGAGCGGGTCTTTGCCCCCAAATGCCAAAAAGAGCATCGCTCTTGAGAGCTCCTCTGTACTCATGGTGATCGCACAGTGCTTGAAATAGGTCATCACGGTCGATTCAACATCATTCTCAAAGTTGCCAAAGCTTTTCATCAGATGTGCCAAGGCGATATTGCGATCCCCATGCTCCATCTCCGATTTTGCTACGACAGGATCAAAAGTGATCTCAGGATTGTCCGAGATACTGCGTACAAAGTTGAGTATCGTCTCAAGTGTTTTGTACTCATCCCCATAGTGGCTAATAAGTGCATCCGTGATCACCAGTGCACCCGCATTGATAAACGGGTTACGGGGGATACCGTTTTCATACTCGAGCTGGACAAGCGAATTGAACGGATTACCCGAGGGTTCTACGCCGACACGGCTGTAGAGTGATTTGCTATAGAGATGCAGTGCCTGTGTAAAGGTAAAGACTTTGGAGATACTCTGTATCGAAAATCGCTTTTGGCTCTCTCCTACCGAGTAGCTTCTGCCGTCCTCAAGTGTCACTGTCATAGCAAACTGCCCCTTGGGTACTTCTGCAAGTGCAGGGATATAGTCTGCCACTTTGCCCCGCATCAGTTCGGGTTGTATCTCGTCATAGATTTCATCAAGGATTTTTTGGTAGTCCATAAGCATACTTTTTTAGGGTATTATACTCTAAAAAAAGATAAAAAAAAGGAGGGGTTGAAGATGATTGCAAAGCAGACAGCTTACGCTGTTGCTTTTGCCTTTTCGATCGCTTCAAGTGCATACTTTTTACCAAGTTCGTATGCCAGAAGATTTGGTTTGTGGAATCTCTCAGGTACCTTTGAGAGCATGGTGTCTACCAATGTCTTCTCATCAATAAGGTCAAGATATGTATTTGCAATCGCAAGTGCAACGACTGACTGTGTCAATACGAGTTTTACCTCTTCTTTTGCGATCGTAATGATAGGAATCTCAACGATATTCCACTTCTTTCTATCCTCTTCAGTCGGATGAACAAGGAATGGATCGACAACGATCGTACCACCCTCTCTAACCCCGTTCTTGAACTGCTGATAGCTCACATCCGCAACAGAAAGCATGAAGTCGATCTGACCGTCGATCGCATATGGATACCAGATCTCTTCATCGTCAAGCTGAATATCAACCACTGTCGGACCACCACGTACCTGAGAAGTATACGTCGCAGTCTTGACACCAAAACCACCCAAGTTGATCTTCGCAGAAGCGAAGATCTCTCCGGCCAATAGAACACCTTGACCACCAACACCTGTAAATCTTAATACGTCTCTTGCCATGGTTCAGCCTTTATATTTTTTTCTCGAAATCATCTTGTGTGATCTTCGCACGTTTACCTTGATGCGCAGGGATGATCATGTTGTAGTACATATCTGTATACTCTGCAGCTTCTGTATCCTGCTTCAAGATACCTGTAGGAAGGAGGTTGAGTCTCTCCTCTTCAGACATCTTGTCCCACTTGCTCTTTGGCGTTGTGATGCTGTCGATCCAGTCGAGTGTCTCCATCGCTGAAACCATCTTGTTCTTACGTCCAAGGTTGATGTGACAGTTTGTCAACGCATCGACGTAGGCAAAACCTTTGTGCTTAAGTGCTTCAACAAAAATCTTCTCAAGTTTTTTAGGCTTGGTGACAGACTCTCTCGCTACAAACGATGCACCGGCAGCTTCTGCCAGTTTACATGCATCAAATGTCGGATCGATGTTACCGATCTTCTGTGTCACTGTCCACATGCCCTGCGGTGTTGTCGGACTGGTCTGAGAGTTGGTCAGACCATAGATGAAGTTCTGGATGACGATAAAGGTAATATCGATATTTCTTCTTGCCGCATGGATCGTATGGTTACCACCGATTGCCAGTGCATCACCGTCACCTGTCACACAGACTACTGTTTTGTCCGGGTTGGCAAGCTTGACACCTGTCGCGTATGCCGGGGTTCTACCGTGTGTAGTGTGAATCGTATTGAAATCTACATACGAAGAGAATCTTCCCGAACATCCGATTCCTGATACTACACAGATATCATCTTTTGGAATCTGCAGTTTATCTACCGCTCTTACGAACGCTTTAAGGACAATACCGTCCCCACATCCCCAACACCAGAGTGTTGGCATCTTTTCAAGTCTCAAATAATCATCATAGTTAAATGCCATCTTAGAATACCTCCTTCACTTTATCAATAATATCCTGTGGTGAGAATGGACGTCCGTTTGTTTTCGTCAATTTCTCAATATCTCTTCTACCCATAGATCTCTGTACCTCTTCGAGGTATTGCCCCTGGTTGAGCTCAATTACCATGACTTTGTCAAACTTCTTGCCAAGTTCGTTCATACGCTCTTCAGGAGACGGCCAGATCGTGATAGGTCTGAACATACCTGCTTTGATGCCCTCTTCTCTGAGTCTGTTGACCGCTTCTTTGATAGAGAGAGAAGCAGAACCGTAACCAATCAGAAGGATATCCGCATCGTCAAGCATATACTCTTCATTGCTTTCGATCTCATCTCTATGCTCATCTACTTTTCTGAAGAGTCTGTCGATCAGTTTTCTACAGGTTTCGATCTCTTCTGTCGGGAATCCCATTGCATCATGGTGAAGTCCGGTGAAGTGGTATCTATACCCCTGGAACATCGGGTTCAGTACTGCCGGCTCGTCTTGTGCTACACCGTAAGGTTTATAGTCTTTTGGATCGCCTTCAAACTTCTTACGAGGCACAATACCTGCTTTCACGTCCTCTACTGTAGGAATGATCGCTTTAGCATGCATAAGACCCAGTGTCGCATCAAGCAGTACGAATACCGGCTGCATAAATCTGTCTGCAAGGTTGAATGCTCTTACAGTTTCAGTATAACACTCAGCGAGGGTACCTGCACACAGAGCGATTGATTTATAGTCTCCGTGTGACGGGTTCTTCGCCTGATTGATATCACCCTGTGCAACACGTGTAGGAAGACCGGTTGAAGGTCCACCTCTCATAACGTTGACAACAACCAGAGGCACTTCCGCCATCTGTGCCAGACCAAGGTTCTCTGCTTTGAGCGAGATACCAGGTCCTGATGTCGCTGTCATGGCACGTACACCTGACATTGCCGCACCTGTAGCAACTGCTACACCTGCGATCTCATCTTCCATCTGAATACACACACCGCCTACTGCCGGAAGTGCATCAGAGAGATACTCCATCACTTCCGAAGATGGTGTAATAGGGTATCCGCCAAAGAGTTTACATCCGCTATCCACCGCTGCAAGTCCTGCAAGGTGGTTACCGATCATTACGACCTCTCTCATACCCTCATTGATTACTACTTTATCGCCGCCTGCTGCCATATTTACGCCTCCTTCCAATCTTCAGGTAGTCTATACCCGTTCTTTTCGATCGCTTCCTGTCTCGCTTTTGCCGAGTCAGTCAGTTTTGCAAATTTAAATTCGCTTTTTTCCGCTACATAAATTGCGAAATCCGGACAAGAGAGTTCACACTCGTTGCATCCGATACATGCCTCAACTGCTACTATCTCAATATTTGCACCCAAAGTAGAGTGCGGATCCGGTCTCATAGATAAAACACCTGCCGGACATGCGTCCACACAGATATCACATGCTTTACAGCGGTCTGTATTTACCCAAACCGGCGTATTTTCTGGAGCTGCCATTACTGCCATGTTTTCCCCTTTAATCGTTAATTGTATTCGTGAGGTTCTAAGGGAATACCCTTATTCACTAAAACGAGGATATCTTACTTTTTGTAAGGAGTGTATGAATAAGGGCTAATTATTAGGAGTATAAGTGCGGTTGTTACCATTTGAAGCAGCCAAAAAAGGAGTGAAAGTCTCTTTTTTAACTCTGCATTTTACCTATCGCACAGGAGACAAAACTCTTGGCTTTGGTCGAAGCAGTGTCGACAAATCCCATCTCTTCTCCGACAAAAGGATACCCCAACTGCTTCAATGTACTGCCCAGCTCACTGATCTTCTCTTCGTCGATATCCAGCGTGATCTCTCTGGGCTCTACCTCCAGATTGACTTCAACCTCACCAAATGCTCCTACAAGTTTCTCTCTAAGGGTATTGGCACAGCCGCCGCACTTGAGATTTTGTACCTGAAATGTCCTTTTCATCACTATTCCTTTGCTTGAATATATAAGATTGTTTAAGTGTATTGTGAATATGTGTAGAGTGTGTGTAAAAGTGACGCGGAGGAGTCAAACTCCTCTGCGCATGATGAAAGATTAAGCCTTTTTGGCTTCAAGTACCTCTTTGACCGCTTTTCCGATCTCTGCAGGAGAGACGACGACTTTTACGCCGGCTGCTTCAAGCGCATCCATCTTCTCTTTGGCTGTACCGGCACTGCCGCTAACGATCGCTCCGGCATGCCCCATACGCTTGCCTTTTGGTGCTGTCTGCCCAGCGATGAAAGCCACAACAGGTTTAGTGATATTCTCTTTGATAAACTCTGCTGCCTGAATCTCAAGATCCCCACCGATCTCACCGATCATAACGATCGCTTCTGTCTCAGGATCCGCTTCGAACATTGGCAGAAGCTGCTTGTAGCTCAGTCCGATGATAGGGTCACCACCGATACCGACTGCTGTAGTGATACCATATCCTTCATTACAGACCTGATTGGCACCTTCATAGGTCAATGTACCTGACTTGGAGATCAGACCGACATTGCCTTTTTTGAAGATATTGCCCGGCATGATACCGATCTTGCACTCTTCTGCAGTGATGATACCCGGACAGTTTGGTCCGATCGTTTTCATACCGTTCTTGGTCGCATAGGCTTTTGCCATCTGCATATCTTTGACCGGTGCACCCTCTGTGATGATCACAGCAAGTTCAATACCGGCATCTGCCGCTTCCATGACCGCGTCCGCAACAAATGCAGGCGGGACGAATACCATAGAGACTGTAGCTCCTGTAGTCTCTACCGCCTCTTTGACGGTGTTGAATACCGGCTTGCCGAGGTGCTCTTGACCGCCTTTGCCCGGTGTCACACCGCCTACGATATTGGTACCGTAATCCATACACTGCTCAGCATGGAAAGTACCCTCTCCGCCTGTGAATCCCTGTACGATGACTTTTGTCTCTTTGTTAACTAAAATACTCATATTACGCTCCCTTTGCCGCTTCTACTGCTTTTTTTGCGCCATCTGCAAGATCTGTCGCTGCGATGACATTGTCGATATTTGCATTCTTGAGAATCTCTGCCGCTTCTGCTGCATTGGTACCGTCGAGTCTGACAACGACAGGTACATTGACATCGACCTTTTTGGTCGCTTCCAAGATACCGTTTGCGATACGGTCACAGCGTACGATACCGCCGAAAATGTTGACAAAGATCGCTTTGACTTTCGGGTTTTTGAGGATGATCTCAAATCCTTTTGCCACTGTCTCGGCATTTGCCGAACCACCTACGTCAAGGAAGTTCGCAGGAGTACCGCCCATGTAGTTGATCGTATCCATCGTACCCATCGCAAGTCCCGCACCGTTGACCATACAGCCGATCTCACCGTCAAGTGCCACATAGCTCAATCCATACTGGCTTGCTTCTCTCTCATCAGGATCCTCTTCTGAGATATCTCTCATCTCTTCGATCTCAGGGTGTCTGTAGAGTGCAGAGTCATCGAAGCCCATCTTGCCGTCAAGTGCGAGGAAATCACCCGAACCTGTTTTGATCAACGGGTTGATCTCGATCATCTCGGCATCTGTATCCATATAGACTTTGTAGAGTTTCGAAGCGAAATCAATCAGTTTTTTCTGTTCGTTCTTATCTGTGATCCCCAGACCGAATACAAGCTCTCTGCCATGGAACCCTTGAAAGCCGATCGCAGGATCTACCGCTACCTTGATGATCTTCTCAGGAGACTCTTCAGCTACCTTCTCGATCTCCATACCACCCTCTGTCGATGCCATGATCACAGGCATCTCTTTGGCTCTGTCAAGCACCACACCGAGATAGAGTTCATCCTGAATATCTGCACCCTCTTCGATGTAGACTTTCTGTACCAGTTTGCCTTCCGGTCCTGTCTGGTGCGTTACCAGCGTCATACCCAGGATCTCAGAAGCGAGTTCTCTTACTTCATCGGTGCTCTTGGCAAGCTTGACACCGCCGCCGAGCCCACGTCCACCCGCGTGGATCTGTGCTTTGACTACCCAGATATCTCCGCCGAGTTCCTGTGCAGCCTTGACCGCTTCATCGGGTGTATTTGCTACGATACCTCTTGGTGTAGGTACGCCATATTTTTGGAATATTTGTTTCGCTTGATACTCATGAATATTCACGTGTACTCCTTTTTACAATAAGTTCATACATTATACGCCGAGATAGAATAATATTTGGTTAATTTGATTATCAATGATTGTAATTTGATCAATGTGTTAAATATCTACACAGTAAATCGGAGTAAAGAAGTCTTATTTGCAGGGTAACGGATCAAAATGTGACCCTAATGGTAACAGTACCCCAAACAGGCACTGTCACCTTATCGGTATCTTACGCCTTTGG
>JALWKQ010000027.1 GCA_027081395.1 Sulfurovum sp.
TCACTTCGTGGTTGCCTACATTAAATGTAAGATGCGTAAGGGTACGCTGTACCTCGATATCCTCTTTCATCTGCCTGAACGAACTGTAGAGAGGGATCGCGACAACTGCAACGATCATCACCCAGATAATCACCCCTTTTTTGGCAAGATGCAGCGGAGAGTACCCCAGTACCGTGAAAGTCAATGCCGCCGCAAGTACGATCCCCACCAGGTTGGTCACAAAGAGCAGGAAGGCACTGTAGAACATATGCCAGTCGCCCCATCCCAGACCGATACCCGAAACGGCGATCGGCGGCACCAATGCCACGGCGATCGCCACACCGGCGAGAGAGCCGAGGATCTTCTCGTTGGTTTTGACATAAGCAGCCGCGATACCTGAAACAATCGCGATAAAGAGATCGAGTATCGTCGGGCTCAGACGACCTGCCATCTCCGGCGTGAGGCGCTCTATGGGGGTCAGTAGTGCCGTCAATGCGGCAGTCAGCAGTACGGCAAGCACCCCCACAGCGATCGTCTTGGCACCGCTGCCAAGCAGTGCACTGTCCTGACGCAGCACCCCCATACTCAGCGAGATGATAGGCTGCATCAGAGGTGCCAGAAGCATCGCACCGATGATCACCGAAGAGGAGTTGATAAAGAGTCCGAAGGTGGCGATCAGTGTCGAGAGGATCAAGAGTGTCAGGAATGTGGAGCTGAGCCGACCCTCCTCTCTGAGGTTGGTAAAGAGCGCGGCATACTGCTCTCTACTCGCATGGGAAAAGAGAGGGATCCCTTCGCTTAGATAGCTGATGCGCTCCTCATCGGAGGGGAGATGATCGACCTTGATCGACTCTTTTGTGTTTTTCTCCCGGCTGTTGCGCTCCCAGAACTTCTCTCCGACCTTCAGGCGCAACACTGCCTGTTTTGTCTCTAGACTTGCGGGGCTCTCACCTGCTTCTTGGGAGTCGATGACGATCTTCAAGGGTCTCTCAGGCTCTATGTCGACCAGGGAACTGCGGATGAACCCGACCGATGCCGGAAGCTTGCTCGGTGCCAGATGCGAGACAAGGGATTTGAAGAGATACCCCACATACTGCAGGATGGACTGCGGAGAGAGGATGACAACAGTAGACTTCCCATCCATCGCACTGAGCTCCGAAGCGATCAGCTTGGATGCGAAGGTGCTGTTGTTGTACTCGATGCCAACCACGCCGACTGCCGAGAGTTTCATCTCGTTGCCGTTGGCGACAGTGATCTTCATCTTCGTATGCTTGAGCTGTTTGACCCGCGAGAGTGTCTGCCAAAAGAGCCCCAGCCTGTCTCTCCAGCTCTTTTGCCCGACCGTACTTTCGAACTGATCCAGCGGCGGTGCCTCACCGATGACCGCCTCCTGCAGCACGATCTCTCCGTTGCAGTAGAGCAGATCGAGCCGATCCTCCGCAGGCTCCAGCGCCAATGCCACAGCCTCTTCGGGTTTACTTGGCAGTGCGAAGGTTCTGATCAGGTTTTTCTGCTCGGGAGTGGGGATGATCCCCAGCGTGATGTCTCTCTCCAATGCGACAGGAATGATCCGCTTGATCGCGACAAGCGATCCGCTGACGATCAAATGTGTCAGCACTTCAGGCTCCTGCGCCAAAAATGCGTCCATCTCAATGATCTGCATATCCTCAGGCAGCACCCCAAGTGCTTTCACCTCATCAACAAACGCCTCCAACCCCTTCTCATATACATAATAAATCATAGGATATTATAACGAGACTACCTAAAACGCTCCACCATCTCCTTGAGTGCTTTTTTGTCGATCTCGACACTTTTCTCTCCGCGTTTTTTGGCATAGAGTTTGCGTACCATCGCTTCGACCTCTTTGTCCTCGCTCATATGCGGATAGAGGATCTTCAACGCCTCATCTTCTCTAAAGAAGCGCTCTTTGGCAAGCCATCTTCTCCATGGCAGTTGTGTCAAGAGTATAGCAGTGAGTCCGCCCAGACCAAAGGCGGCGGCGAGCATCCACCAGCTACTCTTTTCGACTACTTTGGTGACGACCCTCTCTTTAGCAGAGGCAGTGTCGGTCTGGATGTTGGTATGTACGACCGGTGCCTGCGATGTGGGTGCAGTGCCGGATGCTGCTGAGGGCTGTGCAGAGGCACCCTCTACCTTGACATCAAAGCCTCGTATCTCGAGCGTGCCTACCTGTTTGGTCTGAGGATCGAGCACGCTGTACTCCCGTGAGGGGATCATGAAGTCATGATCGGCGATGAAGACAAAATGTTTTTTGTAACTACTGATCAACTTGCCGCCACTGACACGGGAGGTGACGACCGGATCGTCACTATAGACAGTCACACCGTCTATCTCATAGTCAGCCATATCGAAATCCTCCAAACTCCCCTCTCCTTCGATCGTCACGGTAAGATTGACCGGCTTGTTTGGCTTGGTGACATTGCGGTCAAGCGAAGCATGCGCCTCAAACTTGCCGATCAGGTCTGCGTCCGCCGGTGCGGGAGTGACTGTGATCTCGGCCGTATTGGAAGCGATCTGAGACCATCTGGTGCCAAAGAACATACCAAACATATCGCGTCTGCTTCGATCGGGTACCCCCACCTTGGCGGCTGCCGGCTCTATCTCAAAGCTGCCCTCTTTTTGGGGGATGAGGATATAGCGAATCTCCTGAATCTGATAGCCGTCTTTGCGGTAGACCTTCTGATCGGTGATCGGCTTGACAAAAAAGCCGTCAAACTTCGGTGCTCTATACTCCGTATCCTGCGTGATCTGCACCCCGTCTCTAACTGCAAAATAGACTGTCAAAAGGATAGGCTCTCCAACTATCGCTTCAAATTTGTTACTCTGCATACTCAGATAAAACGGCGGATTGCCTCCCGATTGACCTGCAGGTACCTTGGCATTGGACTCAACCACCTTGAGTGTAAGAGGTTTGGTCTTAAGCTGTTGCCCGTCTACATTGACCGTAAAAGACGGGATGGTCATATCGTGCTGTGGGGCAAATGTAAGTGTCTGTGTTGTCGATCGGATCACACTCTTTTTGCTATTGATGATCTGCACACTGATATTGGAACTTTCGCTCTTGCCAAGCACTTTGGCATCCCCGATCTTCTCTATATTGGGAAACGCCGCACGGTTACCGATCGCTTTGATCTGCAGCTGTGCCATATTGCCCTTGACGATCTCAGGACTGCTGAGTCTCGCCTCTACCGAAGCGGCATGCGCCAGCCCCAGTGAGCCCACTGTCAAAAGTGTAAGTAGTAAGCGTTGTAATCTTTTCATTCTCTATCCTTGTATATTCTATCTCTTCTTTATTAAGCTCTACAACAATTTTTTCCCAGAGGTTTCACTCGATGGCGACAAAGGAGCGCTTAACCCGTGAAACGGGCGCTTGTCGTTCGCGACTGCCAGAGTCATCGAGTGAAACCGGTTATATTGATCTGTATTACCATGGCTTGATATCCTCTTGACGCTTGGGTTTTCCGCTGCCCATCTGATACATCATCGTCGGCGCTTTCTTGCCGCCCATTTTTTTGAGCAGTCGCTTGAGCTCAGCCTGCTTGAGCTTCTCCTCTCTGCTCATCTTCTGCTTTTTTGGTGTCCCGGCAGCACTTGACTTATCGCCTTTTTTATCTTGCGGTTTCTTCTCTTTCTGCTCGCCACTCTTGGACTTGTCACCTTTTTTCTTTTGATCCTCTTTTTTCTTGTCACCCTCTTTTTGCTGATCACTCTTTTTCTTTTTCTCTTGTCCCTTTTGCTTGTCGTCTTGCTTTTTCTGTCCGTTTTTGTTCTTCTCTTGTTTGTTTTGTTGATCGTTTTTCTTTTGATCGTTCTTTTTTTGATCTTTATTCTGTTTGTTCTTCTGATCTTGGTTTTGCTTCTTTTGCTGATCATTCTTTTTCTGATTTTGGTTCTGCTTATTTTGCTTGTTTTTTTGCTGCTGCTTTTTCTTCTGCTGCTCTTTTTTCTTCTTTGCCAGCTCCAGATTGTACTTTGTATCGGCATCTTCCCTGATCTTCAGTGCCTCTTCATAGCTCTTGATCGCCTCACCGAGCTTGTTTTGCATGAAGTAGCTGTTGCCTATATTGTGCAGGCGCTGAGCCTCATCTACCCCTTTGGCGTTCTCGTAGGCTTTGATCGCCTCTTTGTAGCGCTTCGCCTTGTAGAGTGCATTGCCCAGATCATACGCTTTTTGCGGCGACTCTTTTTTGAGTGATCTCAGCAGTGAGGCACTTTTGTTGTAGGCTTTCTGCTCATACGCTTTGGTCGCGGCATCGATCGTCTTGAAGTCGGTGATACCGGCGTACAAGATAGTAGATAGCAGATAGTAAATAGCAGCTAATGTCATAAACTTTTTCATTGCGCACCTCCATCTTGTACGGTGTGATATGTTCTTCTTGGCAGAGAACTAAATCCAAACAGCAGTAGCAAAAGCCCCAATGCGAGAGGATAGTAGAAGTACTCTACACGCTGCTTCACCTTGACCTCTCCCTGCTGCTTGGCACGATACTTGCTGTGGATCACATTTGCGAGTGCTTCTATATCCTTTTTGCCGTTGCTTGCAACGATATAGGCACCGCCATGACGCTTGGCGAGCTCCCCAAGTGCATCGTTTCGCTGGGTAATGGCGATGGTGCCATCCTTGAGTGTCATCGGCTTGCCGTTGTCATCCAGTACCGGCGCACCTTTTTTGGTACCTACCAGCACCACATAAAGATCGATGCCATTCTCCTCAAGGATGTCACCCAATCCTTTGATCGCCTCTTCATCCCCGCCATCGGTGAAGACCACGAGGACTTTGGGCTTCTTCTTCTCCAGCAGTTTAGCAGCAAGTTCCCCCATCGCTTCAAAGTCGGTCGAACCCATCGAGATGTAGCTGTCATCGACCCCGTCTACCATCATCTTCAGCGTCTCTTTGTCAGCCGTAAAGGGTGCGAGCACAAAGGCATTGTAGGCAAATGCCATCACCCCTATCTCATCGCTTGGCATCGCATCGAAAAATTCGCCCATCTTCTTCTTGGCAAACTCCAGCCTGTTGGGATAGAGATCCCTGCTTCTCATAGAACCGGAGATATCCAGAGCACTCAAGAGTGTCAGCCCCTTGACCTGCACCTTCTGCTCTCCTTTTTCGACTACCGGTCTTGCCAGTGCGACGATCATAAAAAAGATCGCCGTAAGCAGTATGATGTTACGTACACGTGAAGGCAGGCTCTCACTGTCGGCACTGAGCCGCTCAAGGACTTTCGGGTCAAATATACGGGAGAGTCTCTCCTTGTTGGTGACGATCAAAAAAGCAAAGATCACAAACGGAACGATCAGCACCCAAAAGAGCTGCGGATATACAAATGTCATCCGAACACCTCCTTTCGGAGGTGAGTGATGAGTGATGAGTGATGAGTGATGAGTTTTGGTATGTGTTGCTGCACAACACTTCTATCTGTTTCCAGTTCCTCACTCCTCATTCCTAATTCCTCATTTCTCATATTCACACCCCTTTTTGATTTCTCATATAGATAAAAAACAATAGACTCAAAATAGCAAGAATCAATGGATAAATGTAGAGATAGGTGTGCTCTACGATCTTCTTGTCATTGAGTTTGCTCTTCTCAAGCTTGTCGATCTGCGCATAGACCTGTTCGAGCATCTGCGCGTTTCTCGCACCAAATGCCGCACCATGTCCCGCCTGTGCGAGTGCCTGCAGGTACATCGCGTTGTAGTCTCTGCTATCACCGATTCCAATGGCATAGAGTTTGATATCTCTCTTTTCGATCATCTTTTTGACCTCTTCAAAAGGGATCTTACTCATGTTGTCCTGTCCGTCGGTCAGCAGGATGACGATCTTGCTTTTGGCTTTGGATTTGCTCAGCATGTTGTATGCCTGCACCAGTGCATCGTTGATCGCGGTACGTTTCCCCGCGATGCCAAGCTGCTGCATCTTCGTGATATTGGTCAAAAACTCCTTCTCAAAGGTCAACGGCGAGGCGATAAATGCCACATCCGCGAAGGTTACCATACCGATACGGTCATCTTTTCGTTTCTGGATGAAATCCTCTACCACCTCTTTGACCACATCAAACTTGCTCTTCATGATGTCGTTTGGATCAAAACCGCGCTGGCGCATCGAGTCGGAACTGTCCAGTACCAGTACGATGTCACGCCCCTCTTTTTTGGAGTTGGTATAGCTCTTGGTGATCACAGGAGATGCCAGCGCCGTCACCGCCAGCACGATCCCCAGCCACTTGAGCAGCCCAAGCCATGTAGACTTGCCCACGCTCGGTGCCATCAGATTGTGAATATGCGGGAAAAAGATCGCGCGGCTGCGCTCTTTGCACCATTTTGCACAGATCGCAAAAAGGATGAGGAGCCCAAATGCCAACGGATATTCAAAACTAAACTGACTCATCACTCACCTGCACATAGAGGTTGAAGAGGTTGCGTGTATCATCATCGACCTCATCAACCACCTTTTTGTATTTGTACTTCTCCAGCATCGGCTCAAGCTGACTGAAAAGCTCTTTGCGCCGCTCATCTGTAGCGAGCAGTCTGCCATAATGTGTCGCCGCGTAGGCAGACCTCTTGGTATCCTTCCAGTCGATCTCTTTGAGTGCAGCGAGATAGCTCTTGGCGAGATTTTGCTTGCGCATCTGCCAGAACTTCTTGGCAACAAAAAAGAGAATGCCAAGCCCAAGCAGTACTGCAAAGCCTATAAGCCCCCAGTAGATATAAAAGCTGCTGTCAGGAATCTCTATCAACGGTTTGATATCTTTCAATTGAGCTGTTACATTTTGCTCGTTCATACAAATACTCCTCTTCTTTCAATACAGGCTTTACAAAGCAAAGCATACCGACACTCCTCACTCCTACCTTCTCACGCTTCACTAAACCCTCATTCCTTTCATCAGTTTCAATCCTGCATCTTCATGGGTATAGACCTTGGCAAAGCGTATGCCCTGCTTTTTGAACTGCCTGTAGAGCCGTTCG
>JALWKQ010000028.1 GCA_027081395.1 Sulfurovum sp.
ATTGACCGTGCAGGGATTGTAGGTGAGGATGGTGAGACCCATCAGGGAGCGTTTGATATCTCTTATCTGCGCGCGATCCCCAATATGACGCTGCTTGCTCCATACAACGAGACAAGTATGAAAAAGGTCATGGCATTTGCCAGAGACTATGACCACCCCTGTGCATTTCGCTATCCGCGTGGAGCCTTTATCGCAGAAGATAGTGACGTAGCAGCGTATGAACTGGGCAAGGCAGCACTGCTCCAGGAGGGAGAGGATGAGATACTTCTGGTAGGGTACGGTAACGGTGTAGGACGCGCGATTGAGACTGCTAAGCTGCTGGATAAGAGACCGGCGATCCTTGACCTGCGTTTTGTCAAGCCGCTCGATGAGGCGATGCTGCAAAGGCTTGCCCAACGCTATAAAAAGTGGTATATCTTTTCCGACTCGGCAGCCAAAGGCGGTGTAGGCTCGGCGATCCTCGAGTTTCTCGCAGCTGAGGGTATTGGGGATGTAGCACTTGAGAGCTTTGAGTATGAAGACCGCTTTATCCCCCATGGCAATACCAGACTGGTTGAAGAGAGTCTGGGACTGCTGCCGGAGCAGTTAGCGGAGAGGATAGAATTAGGAATTAGGAATTAGGAATTAGGAATTTTTGGACGTTTGCCTTGGTATGCTGTAGGGTGTGTGGCTACGCACCGATACTGGGTTTGACTAAATCTCTTTTGAGTGATTTAGTTAAGTTCAGTGACAGTGGACGAATATTAAAAATCTCTTGTTGAAGTGTTCTGGATCGCAGGCGAAGCTTTAGTGAGATGAATTGAAGATTGGCTTTGCCGAGCTTCAAGAAGAAGGAGTATGGATGAGAAGGAGCAAGAATGAACGAATACATTTTTACCAGTGAATCAGTAACCGAAGGGCACCCTGACAAGATGGCAGATCAGATATCCGATGCGATTCTGGACTACATCATCAAAGAGGATCCCAATGCCAGAGTGGCATGTGAGACGCTGCTGAGTAACGGTTTTTGTGTGATTGCAGGTGAACTGAAGACTACCAGCTATGCGCCGATGCAGGAGATTGCCAGAGAGGTTGTCAGAGAGATAGGCTATACCGATGCGGCGTATGGCTTTGACTACCGCAGCGCAGGGGTACTCAACGGTATAGGTGAACAGAGTCCTGATATCAATCAGGGGGTGGACAAAGCGTGTGGAGAGATCGGTGCGGGAGATCAGGGTCTGATGTTCGGCTATGCATGTCGGGAGACACCTGAGCTGATGCCGCTGCCAATCACGCTGGCACACCGTATCACTGCCAAGCTGGCAGAAGTCAGAAAGAACGGTACCGTGCCGTTCCTCAGACCTGACGGCAAGGCACAGGTCTCTGTCAAATATGTAGACGATCAGCCGGTTGCGGTAGATACGGTCGTGGTATCTACGCAACACCATGACAATATCTCTCTCGAGCAGGTGCAAAGAGCTGTGCGTCAAGAGGTGATCGACCCTGTGCTTGCCCAGTATGATATCGATACGACAGCAGTCACCTACCATATCAATCCTACAGGACGTTTTGTGATAGGCGGACCGCAGGGAGATGCGGGCTTGACAGGTCGGAAGATCATTGTCGATACCTACGGGGGCGCATGTCCGCACGGCGGGGGTGCATTTTCGGGCAAGGATCCCACCAAGGTAGACAGATCTGCAGCCTATGCCGCGCGCTATGTCGCCAAGAACCTCGTCGCTGCGGGTGTCTGTGATAAAGCCACCCTGCAGGTAGCCTATGCGATCGGTGTCGCTAAACCGGTCTCGATCTATGTCAATACACACGGTACGGCACACGTCCAAGAGGATAAGATCGCAGAGTGTATCGAGACACTTTTTGATCTGACTCCTGCGGGGATCATCAAGGAGCTCGATCTGCTTAGACCGATCTACCGCCAGACAGCAGCCTATGGACATTTCGGACGTGAGCATCTTGGCTTTACATGGGAAAAATTGGACAAGGTAGAGGCTATAAAAGCCTTCTTTGGAATTTAATTAAAGAATAATTTAAATAAGTTTTGCTATAGTTTGTAAACTTTAAATAAGGAGATAATAATGGCAGTAGTAATTAACGATACTTGTATCAACTGTGCAGCTTGTATTGACGAATGTCCGGTAGAAGCGATCGTAGATGAGGATGATAACCCAACAGGTGAGGAGTACTATTATGTGTACCCTGACAAATGTGTCGAGTGTGTAGATCACTTCGATGTACCTGCGTGTGCGGAGGCTTGTCCTACCGAAGATTGTATCACATGGGATATGCCGTTTACATCTGAGTACAAGTCATACTTCTGTGAAGGTGACAACTACCTTGGTGAGAAGCCATACGTATGTGAAAACCCTGATGCAGAGATGCCATACAGAGATGATATCTCAATCGAAGACAGAAAAGCACATAGATCAGTCGTAGAAGACTAATCGAGTACTTTCAATAAGAGAGCTGCATTAGCAGCTTTCTTGCTCTACCCCTTTCAAATTTTAATCTCCCTTTAATAACATTTTAGATACAATTCCGCCCGAATACTTCATCGTGAAGTAAATTATCCTCTAGGAAAACAAGATGGAACAAACACTATCAATCATTAAACCTGATGCAGTAGCGAAGAATGTTGTAGGGCAGATCCTTGCACGTTTTGAAGCGGCGGATCTTAGAATCGCAGCGACGAAAAAGACCAGACTCTCTCGCGTAGATGCAGAAAACTTTTATGCTATTCACAAAGAGAGACCTTTCTTTAACGACCTTGTTGAATTTATGATCTCCGGACCGGTCGTTGTCTCTGTACTCGAAGGTGAGAATGCAGTTGCAAGACACAGAGAGCTTATGGGCGCTACCAACCCTGCAGAGGCAGAGCCCGGTACAATCAGAGCAGATTTTGCAGACAGCATCGATGCCAATGCGGTACATGGAAGTGACTCTCTCGAGAATGCAAAAACAGAGATCAACTTCTTTTTTGCACAAAGAGAGATCTACTAATTAAAAGGAGTATGGAGCATATCCATATCTCCAGCGCTGATGCAGTGTGCGCTTTGGCAGTAAGCTCTGCAATCAGTTATATTGGTGAGCTTCTAAATGATTTAGGAGTTTAGATGAAAATTCTATTTGATAAGGTGGGTTCCACTCCGAAACCGTTTGCCCTGGATCATGAGGGTATGCATTTTGAGGGAACTTTGGAAAAAAGCGGTTATCATCGTGTGGCATTGAAAGCCGCACTGGGCGGTCAGCTTGATTTGATATGTGATAGATGCGGGAAGCAGTATACGCTGGATATTGCTCAGGATCTCTCCTTTTCACTCAGCGATCAGATGATTGAAGATAAAGATGATTTGGATATAATTGAGTTTTTAGACGGTGTGATCGATATCACATATATCGTCGAGAGCGAAATCAATGCAATCGAAGGCTCTTTTCACTACTGTAACGGATGTGAAGGGTCAGAAGAAGAGCTTGAAATAGAGTTTTAACAAATTTGATACAAAGGATATAACATGGCAGTACCTAAGAGACGTGTGAGTCACACAAGAGCAGCAAAGAGAAGAACACACTACAAGTTGACATTACCAATGCCTGTCAAAGATGCGGACGGCACATGGAGAATGCCTCACCACATGAATATGACAACCGGTGAATACAAAAAAACAAAAGCGTAATCGATGACGAAAATCGCGATTGATGCAATGGGCGGGGATCACGGTCCCGAGCCTATCATAGAGGGTGTGGTCCAAGCACTCGAAGAGAAAACATTTGTCCCTATACTCGTAGGCGATAAAGAAGAGATACTTTCCTTACTCCCCCAATATTATGCAGACAAAGTTGAAGTGGTTGAAGCCGCTGATGTGATCGCTATGAGTGATCAGGCGACCAATGCACTCAAGCGCAAGGACTCTTCTATCTACAAAGCAGTGGAGTTGGTACGCAACAAAGAGGCGGATGGTGTGGTCTCAGCAGGGCACAGCGGTGCGACCATGACACTGGCGACACTGCGCATCGGACGCTTGCCGCATATCAGCAAGCCTGCACTCGCAACTTTGATGCCGAGTCTGGGCAAGACCAAGACTCTGGTACTTGATGTCGGAGCGGTAACAGACTGTACACCGCAGAACCTTTATGAGTTTGGTGCTATGGGTGAAGCCTATGCACAGAGTGTCATGGGGATCAAAGCTCCGCGTGTCGGGCTTCTCAGCAATGGAGAGGAAGACACCAAAGGCAATGCCCTTACCAAAGAGGCATTCAAGCTGCTCAAAGAGCTTGACGGCTTTATTGGCAATGTCGAAGGGCGCGATATCTTCAACGGTCATGCGGATGTTGTCGTCACAGACGGGTTTACAGGAAATATTCTTCTTAAGACCAGCGAGGGGGTTGTTTCGACGATCTTTACGATGATGCGTCAGCATATCCGTAAATCACTGCCTGCCAAGATCGGTGCGTTGATGATGAAAAAGAAGGTCTTTGGCAATATGAAAAAGCAGGTCGACTATGCCGAATACGGTGGCGCTCCGCTTCTTGGGATCAATGGATGTGCGATCGTCTCCCATGGAAGCTCCAATGCCAAAGCGATCAAAAATGCCATTTTTCAGGCACTTAGATATACAGAATCTGACGTCAACAAACGCATCGAAGAGCTTCTCTCCCAGAACTAAAAAGAGCACCATTTAGAAACGGCATGCTGCCGTTTGCTCACTTTTTCAGAACTTAATCAACCCCCAAAACTTATCTAATTATGGTAAAATATTGGACTTTATATTATTAGTTAAGGACAACCATGTCATCAACCAAACCAGTATATGCTTCATTTCGCTCGATTGGGGCGTATGTCCCCGAAAAGATCCTGAGCAATGAAGATCTTGAAAAGATGGTAGATACAACCGATGAATGGATCACCAAGCGTACCGGTATCAAGGAGCGTCATATCGCTGCGGAGGATGAGTATACGAGTGATATGGGAGCCAAAGCTGCTGACCTTGCGATCAAACGCTCAGGTATTTCACATGATGAGATAGACCTGGTACTCTGTGCGACGGTGACGCCTGACTACTTCAATATGCCTTCGACTGCCTGCATCATCTCTGACAAACTCGGTATCCATAACGTACAGGCATTTGATATTTCTGCTGCCTGCAGCGGCTTTGTCTATCTACTCTCCTTGGCGAAAGCCTTTATCGAATCAGGTATGAAAAAAAATGTGCTGGTAGTGGGTGCGGAGAAGTTCTCTTCGATCGTGGACTATACAGATAGAGGTACCTGTATACTCTTTGGTGACGGAGCCGGTGCGGCAGTCATCAGTGCGACGGAGCATGAGGAGGAGGGTTTTGTCGATGTCCATGCAAGTGCTGACGGAAGCTATGCCGATTTCCTTGTCACCCCTGCGCCGGGTTCTCGCAACCCGGTCAGTCAGAAAGTCCTCGATGAGGGCTTGCAGTATGTACAGATGAAGGGTAACGAAACCTTTAAACTCGCAGTCAAGACATTGACAAAAGATGTCAAAGAGATTCTCGAGAAGAACAATATCAGATCAGAAGAGATCCCCCACTTTATCCCCCATCAGGCAAATTATCGAATCATCAAAGCGGTCGGTGATGCACTGAAGATGCGTGAAGATCAGGTCGTCCTTACGGTACACAAGTACGGTAACACTTCTGCTGCCTCTATTCCGATGGCGATCAATGATCTCTGGGAGAGTGGCAAGCTGAAAAAAGGCGAACTGATGTTGCTTGATACCTTCGGCGGAGGTTTGACATGGGCTTCGGCACTGCTGCCGTTCTCTGGAGAGAGCATTTAGCGTTAAGCGCGTAGCGTTCAGAAGAGTTTTTATGCGCATAGGGTTTATAGGAGACATCGTAGGCAAACCGGGACGCTTGATGATCAAGCAGCATCTCGCACGTCTGCGCGAGGAGCATTGCCTTGATTATGTGATAGGCAATTATGAGAATGCTTCGCACGGTTTTGGATTGACACAGAAAAATGCCGATGAACTGCTTGGTTATGGCATCGATATGATGACCGGCGGCAATCACAGCTTTGATAAAAAAGAGATCCTTACCCTTTTTGACACCTATCCTCTGATACGACCGATGAACTATCCCCAGGCAACACCCGGCAAAGGTATCTTTCAGACAACACTGCTCGGCAGCGAGGTAGCCATACTCAATCTAATGGGGCACTATACGATGCCGATGGTGGATAATCCTTTTACGATGATCACTTCTGTAGTCGCTTCACTCAAAGCGCAGGGGCTTAGACATATCATTATTGATATGCATGCGGAAGCCAGCTCCGAAAAGCAGGCACTTTTGCATATGCTTAAAAGTGATGTTTCTGCGATATTAGGTACCCATACCCACGTAGCCACAGATGATCTAAGCGTTGTTGATGGATGCTGCTATGTGACGGATGTGGGGCTGACCGGATGCAGGGATGGTGTGATAGGGATGGAGAGCGAGGTACCGATCCGACGTTTTCTTACCGGACTAGGCGGTCATTTTGATGTGCCTGACCAATGCAAAGCGATCTTCCAGATGGTCAGCTTTGAGCTTGGTGATGACGGACGCTGTATTGATGCCAAGAAGATAAAGATCTATGACAATAATCCGGCAATCGTTACAGAGGCTTGGGTGGATTAAGTATTTCGCTTGATCCGCACTTTTTTGGGATCGAAGAGTTCCATAGCGGTTTTGACCATGGGCTCTTCAAGGAGGGTTGAGGGGTCTTTCTCTTTGGCTGCTTCGGTCTCGCCCGCATCCGGAGCGATACAGGAGCTCTTCATCTCGATCTCTTCGATCATAGAGCCGCTGTCAGCATCATTATGTGCAGTATTTTCCTGCGGCACCTGCT
>JALWKQ010000029.1 GCA_027081395.1 Sulfurovum sp.
GCAAAGGTATAGAGAGCCCCACGGCGCATGCGGGAGAAGTAGGAGCAAAATGAGGAGTTTTCACGAATGGTATCGTGAGAGATCTCATAAATATTGGTGTCATAGACGGTGTGTTTGATGCCGTATGTTTCGCAATGCTTGGAGAGAAAGTCGTAGTGTTCATCAGGCATCCCGTACTTGACCGTACAGGCTTCGAACTCAAAGTCAAACGGGGCGTGCCGCTGCATATGTTTGAGTGCATGCACCAGTGCGAGCGAATCTTTGCCGCCGCTGAGCCCCACCAGTATCTTGTCGCCCTCACCAATGAGCCTGAACTCAGCATTGGTCTTACCGATGACCTTGAGGAGCTTGCGGCTCATATGAATAGATTTGTTCTCTTCCTTTCGATACTTGTTTGCTATGTCACTGTTTATCATTGAATACACTTTAAAGTTTATTTACTACTTTTTTTAGAAAAAAGTAGACAAAAAAGCGTCACTTCACAAGTGCACAGGCGATGCTTTTGTCGCCTTGCTTCGCAAATATGGGCGACAACGCATCTGTGCACCCAATGCTCAGTGACAAAAAATTTATTTACCCATCTCTTCTACCATAGAGAGGATGAAATCGGCTGAAGTCTTCGCCGAACTCTCAAGAAACGTGTCAAAATCAAATCCGGCATCCATATCTGCCGCATCGGAGATGGCACGCAGGATAAAGAAGGGAACATTCAGTGCGCTGCAGACCACTGCGACAGCCGCACCCTCCATCTCCAGTGCATCGGCATTGAAGGTCTCGCCTATCCATGCCTTGCGCTCTGCATTGGCGACAAACTGATCTCCTGTAGCAATGATCCCCTCTTTGAGGATGAGCCCTTTTTCTTTGGCTACCCTTTTTGCAAGTTCTCTGAGCTTTTTATCTGTCGGGATGCAGACCTCTCCTTCGGGCACATAGCCATAGGGATGCCCAAATGCGGTGATATCCAGATCATGCTGACACAAACCGTCTGCAATGATCAGATCACCCACTTTGAGCTGATCGCTGATCGCACCTGCCACACCGGAAAAGAGCAGTTGTTTGCAGCCGAATCTCTCGATCATCAGTGTTGCCGTCAGTGTCGCGAAGACTTTGCCGATCTTGGAGTATGCCACAACAAGTGATTTGCCCCGGTAGCTACCCTCATAGTATTTGTTCGCCGCATACTCAGTCACTTTGAGATTTTCGAGTTTGGCGATGATCGGCTCGATCTCTTCGGGCATCGCACCCATCACTGCGATCTTTTGACCCATGCTATGCACCCATCTTTTTGATCTCTTCGATCGCCGTTGCCAGCGACTCCATATCGGAGACTACAAAATGCGGTTTTTTCGTCGCGCGTCTGTTAAGTCCCTTGAGTACACCGCCGTGACCAAACTCCACATAGCAGTCTACATCATCGTCATGCGCGGCGATAGACTGCTTGTAGCGCACAGGAGAGACCAGCTGCTGTGGCAGAAGATCGAGTGCTTCAGCTTTGGTCTCATACCCTTTTGCCGTTACATTGGAGATCACAGGTGCGGTAAACTCATCTCTGAGCACCTCTTCGAGCTTCTGGGCAAGCGGCTGGGTGGCAGATGCCAGAAGCGGACAGTGACTCGCTACAGACATATTGAGCAGCATCGCCCGTCTTGCTTTTGCCTCCTTGAGGATCGGCTCGAGTTTCTCCAGATCGGGCTTGACTCCGGCGATGACGATCTGACCTTCGGCATTGTAGTTCACCGGCCAAACTTTCATCCCTGCCTCTCTCTGCTTCTCGCAGATCTCTTCAACCACTCCATCCTCAAGCCCCAGAGAGACCATCATCCCCACATCCTCACCTGCACAGGCATCAGCCATCAGCTTGCCGCGCAGGTTGACCAACTCTACCGCATCAATCGGATCGAGTGCCCCTACTGCTGTCAACGCAGAGAACTCCCCCAGTGAATGCCCCAGTGCATAGAGAGGCTTGATCGGCATCTCATTCTCAAAGAGTTTATGTGCGATCGCGGAGACCAGCAGGATCGCCGGCTGGGTAAACTCTGTCTTTTCAAGATCGTCATTCTCTTCAAAAAGCAGTTTTTCAAAGTCGATACCTGTTCGCTTGCCCGCATCTGCGACCATCTCCTTGGCAAGCTGAGAGTTGTTGTAAAAATCCTCTCCCATACCCATAGCCTGAGAGCCCTGTCCCGGAAACAAAAATGCACATTTGATTGACATCATCATCCTTTATCTTCAAAAAATAGTATGGAGTATTTTACCATTTTAACCCAAAATATACACACCCTTTGCACACTTGAAATATATATTGAGGATAGCGTCACAAAAAGGAGTCTATTATGGCACAAAAATATATCTGCACCGTTTGCGAATACATCTATGATCCTGCAGTGGGTGATCCTGACAGCGGCATCCCTCCGGGTACCCCCTTTGAGGATCTTCCCGATGACTGGGAGTGTCCGGACTGCGGAGTCAAAAAATCTGACTTTGAACCCTACAATGATAGTTAGATTTAAAATATTTTTAGCGATATTTCTTTACTAAAGAAAGAAGATTGTCGCCGTCTATCAAGGTGATAGGTTTGTCCTTGACAAAACGGTAGCACTCCTTGGTAAAACGGCTGCTTGTTACCACATAGGCTTCATCGACACCATACTCATGCATCAATCCGTACATCTCCCGGATCACCTTGATCGTCACCATCGCATCATCATAGCGTTTGCACTGTACAATAGCACTGCGCATACGGCGTTTCATCCACAGATCTACCCCACCGTCGGCACCCTTCTTTTCATTACCGAGTACGCGCCATCCCTGCTTCTCAAACAACACCTTGCATAGCTGCTCGAACGATTCCCAACTCAGTTTTTTGATACGTTTGATACTTCGGGACTTTTTCAGCAGTTTATGGGCACTATAGCTTCTCATGAGCCCAGTAAGCTTCCAAAAAAAGAGTGCGGCAAAAAAGAGAAGAATACCTACAACGATCGCTTCACTCTCTGTGTTTTGTATCATAAATGTGTGATCCATATCGGAAGTATAGCGTGTGGGAGCAAAAGAGGGGAGATAGTATGACAGATTGTCATACTATCATCAGCAAACAGCTTATGCCATTGCCATATAGTCGGTATAGATGATATCTTTCATATCGGTGACATAGTCGTTGAGACTCTCATCGATAATCTCTTCATAATCAGGATTGACAAATACCTGAAGGATCGGTTTATCATCATGATCAATGTAGTCCATGACGAGATATTGTCCGGTTAATGCAAGTACACGCTTCTTAAGCTCTCTTGGCTTACCTCCTGTGACCACACGCATCTCTCTTGGCACCAGCCCGAGACGTTCTGTTGCGATCTGTAAAAAGTTGCTTGGATCATCTTCAGTAAAGCTCGCTACCCTCTCACATCTTTCGCCGTTTGGCAAAATAAGGTCATAATGATCTTCATGTTGTACCAGTTGAATTGTATCAGCCATTTCTATACTCCTTCTGAATAATTACAGGTCAAAGGATAGACTCCTTTTCACTTATCTTCATTATAGCACTTTTCCAGAGTGACAAAATGCTACTAAAGTATCTATATTTCAGTATAGACAACTGTCTAATGACTTTATACAGTTCCTATCCAATCAAAATAGTACTTAGAGTAATGCGTACTGAAAAATATTTCGTTTAAGTTGGTATTAAATTTGTGCGAAAGGTTGATGTGTAATGAAGGAGCTTACACAATAGTAAGTGACCGAATGAAGCATCAATCTTTCGTGCAAAGATGATGCCAAATCGGACGAAAGATTAGTGGCAGCCGCATCCTGTGCCACATGAACCACCCTCAGCCGGTCCCCCCACCTGACCGGAAGCCGCCTCTTCAGGTGTCGCTTCTCTGGTATCAAGTACAGTGACGTTGAACATCAGGTCTTTTCCCGCCAGTGGGTGGTTGAAATCGATGTTAACCTCTTTGTCATTGAAAGAGTCAACTGTTACCTGTACTGTCTGCCCATCTTCACCCTGTCCGTAAAGTGTCATCCCCTCTTTGAGATCCACACCTTCGAACTGCTCGATAGGCAGTGTCTGTTTTGCTTCAGGGTTGACTTCGCCGTAAGCGTCTGCCGCTTTGACAAGGATATCTGCACTTTCGCCCTTTTCCATACCTTCAAGACCTTTTTCAAGACCCGGAATGATCTGACCTTTACCTGTAATAAACTCCAGCGGCTGAGCACCTTTGTTTGTATCTACCACTTCACCTGTTGCCGCATCTTTTACTTCATACTCCAGTGCTACTACACTGTTTTCGTTTTGTACTTTCATTGTATTTCCTGTATATTTATTTTGCCACCATTCTAACCAATCAAACTTTAGTCAGCCTTAGAGCTATCCACTTTATCATGCAATGGCGATAGATTCTATGCGCGGGTCTCTCCGTTGCCGTAGATTTTATATTTGTAAGTCGTCAGTTCGCTCACGCCCATCGGACCTCTGGCATGGAGTTTGTTGGTACTGATACCCACTTCCGCACCAAAGCCGAACTCGCCGCCGTCAGTAAACTGTGTCGAGGCATTTAGATAGACACATGCCGCATCGACTTCATTGAGGAATTGCTCTGCAGTGGTATAGTTCTCAGTGATGATCGCTTCAGAGTGTTGCGAACCGTACCTGGCGATGTGTGAGATAGCACCCTCGACACCTTCAACCACCCGTATGGTCAGGATATTCTCCAGATACTCTGTCTCATAGTCTGCCTCTGTCGCTTCATTTGCTTCGATGATCTCTCTTGTCCGCTCACATCCGCGTATCTCTGTACCCTGTGCCCTGTACGCCTCACCAATGCGAGGCAATATCTCCTCTGCAATCGCTTCATCTATCAGCAGGGTCTCCAGTGCCCCACAGATACCTGTGCGGCGACACTTTGCATTGACAGCCACTTTCAGTGCTTTGTCAAAATCTGCATCCTCATCGATGTAGGTATGGCACAGACCTTTGTCATGCTTGACCACCGGCACGGTCGCATTGGTAGAGACATAGCGGATCAGTGCCTCACCGCCTCTTGGCACGATCAGATCGACATAAGCATCCTGTTTGATGAGCTTCGCCACGCCTTCACGGCTGCTGTCCGGCAGCAGGGAGATCGCTGCTTTGGGCAGTCCGTTTTCCACAAGTACCGTTTGGAGCAGATCAGCAATGGCACGGTTGGAGTGCTGCGCCTCTTTGCCCCCTTTGAGGATCGCGACATTGCCGCTTTTGAAACAGAGTGCACCCACATCGGCTGTGACATTGGGACGCGACTCATAGATCACACCGATCACACCGATAGGCACTGTCACCTTCTCGATCTTGAAACCGGCATCTGCATACCAGCCGTCAAGTACCCGTCCGACAGGCTCTTTGAGTGATGCGATCTCTTCGATCGCTTTTGCCATCCCCTCTATACGCTTCTCATCAAGTAGCAATCTGTCTTTGAGTGCGCTGCTCAGCTCATTTTGCTCTGCATCTGCCATATCGAGCGCATTGGCCCTCAAAATCTTCTCCCGGTTCTCTCTAAGTGCTTCTGCCATCTGACGCAGGATGTCGTTTTTCTCTCTGCCGCCCAGCGTCGAGAGCGCCCTGCTGGCGTCTTTTGCTTCTTTCAAAAATGCTTCCATCATCTATCCTCATATCTGCAATAATTGCCGACATTATACCAAATCTTGCCTCTGTCTATTTACTATTTATGCTATAATATTTCAAAAATGATGCAGTAGAAAGTGAGCTCGGATGCAAACAGCGACATTTATCGGCAACGGAAACATGGCACTAAGTATTGCCAAAGGTCTCAGAGGCAAATACCATATAGAAGTGGTAGGCAGAGATATGGAAAAACTCGAAGCGTTTGAAAAAGCGCTCGGTATCCATATCGACAAACACCTGATGGATGATTTTGATATCGGGGGCAAAAAGGTGATCCTCTGTATCAAACCCAACAATGTCGAAGAGGTAGGCAAAAAGCTTACCGGCAAGGCAGACCTGCTCATCTCAGTACTTGCAGGCACTCCGATCAAGACGATCAAAAAGCATATCAAAGCCAAAGCGATCGTCAGAAGTATGCCCAATCTTGCCGCAAGTATTGGCAGATCACTGACTACCCTTACCGGTGATCCAAGCGGTAAAGAGCGTGCGACAACCCTCCTAAATGCCATCGGAACGACCCTTTGGCTAAACTCCGAGAAAGAGATAGACATCGCTACCGCACTAGCCGGCAGCGGGCCGGCATACCTCGCCCTGATTGCAGAAGCCTTCACCGACGGCGCTGTCAAACAAGGGCTTGGACGGGAAGATGCGATGAAGGTGATGCGTGGACTCTTTGACGGTTTCGGTATGCTTGTACAGGAGAAACATCCCGCACTGCTCAAAGATGAAGTGATGAGCCCCGGCGGTACCACCGCTGCAGGCTACAGTGCACTCGAAGAGGGCAATGTCAGAGCGGCCTGCATCGATGCTATCCAAGCCGCTTATGAAAGAGCAGAAACATTAGGGGAATAAGGTTATTACCTACCCCTCCTCCTTATCTTTCTAGCCTTACGATATAACCGCCTGCCACAAACGTCACATTATCTATCCAAACAATACGCGTGGCATTGACTGTGGTATCAGGATAGTTTATATCTACATAAGTATCATTTTTTACTACTCCGTTCTCTATTAGATAGAGACGCAGACCATACTTGGTTGTGATCAACAATTTTTGTTCATCTGGTGAAATTGAGATATTTTTTTGCCAATCAGGCAGTATGGTTGATTGCAGAGGGATCCGGCTGCTTTCTTTAAGTACGCCGTTGTTCCCAATATCATAGACTTCAAGAGCCTTATCTGAGAGTGCATATATCTTGTTATAGCCTTCAGAGATGACAAACGTATTTATTGCACCCTCTTTCGTCTTCATGATCTGCTTGATATGCATTTTCTCTTGGATATCAAATCCATATAGTCTTTTGCTCAAGAGTGCATATAAGTATTTCTCGTTTAAACCAAGAGCCAAATTGCTAAAAGATGCGTAGCCGTCACCAAACACAAAATCATTTTGCTGTTTAGTCTCGATATCCAGTACAGAAAGTCCTTGCAGAGTTGTGTTTTGCGCCTCTTTTGTTGTATATGCTGCGTAGATATATTGTTTATCTTTTGTCATCTCAAAACTCTCGCCTATTGACCATGCATAATCATATCCTTGCGGCAACTCCAAAGAGATCGTTTGATTTTTGTCACTTAAGTCTATTGTCCAGTGATCTATTGGGGAACCCGAAGAGACTACATGCATCTGATCATCCAAAATCTTCGTACTTTCTACTCCAAGAATAGGTGAATTCTCTATACCACAGTCAGGATAGCAGCTTTTTTGCAATACTATCGCTCCTACTCTTTTGGGTTTATATGGGTTCGAAACATCGTATATATTATTACCTAGATTATAGGCACCGGAGAGGTAGAGGAAATTATCTTTAGCAACAACCGGATAGAGATATCTATGATTTAGAAGTCTATCAAGTCTATATACAAACTTCGCTGCTGTACTGCTGCTCTTTTCAGATATTGCCTTCAGACCGTCCGAAGTATAGGCATATATGACTCGGTTACGCTTGTCTTCAATGACATTTTTGATATCTCCTTTGATCTGAATTACACGAACAATTGAGGAGTGTTGCATATCATCTATATTCAACTCTTTCAATACAGAATAATTACTGCTTTGGCTAAAGAATGCAACAGAGTGGGCATCCGCACTATAAGGCATATCATCACCCCAATCGCTCAATACACCACTACCGATTTCTCGCTCTACAATATGATCAATATCACTTATATCCAAACTTCCAAAATAGTTTTCAAGATTATAGCTGCCCCATTTTGGATCATAGACACGTTTGTATCCTCTGTATAGGATATGTGTGGCATTCTTATCAGTGATAAAATCATAAACCTTCGTATTATTCCCTTCATATGCTGTTTTGCTCTGATTGATATCATAGATTTTCAATACGGCATTGTCAGGATAAACAAGCAATGACCTATCTGCGATCACTTTAATATTGCCAATCCATCCATCTTTTAGACGAATGGTTTGATTGATGTCCAACGTATCAGCATCCATAATTATAGCATCGCTATATTCTCCCAAGTCATCCCAGTTGGCTATAATAATCTTATTATCTCTATACCACTCTACACTAGAGGTGTACTTATGCCAATATTCATATCTAGAAGCAATCATAGCAATAGAATCAGGATCAGATATATCTAAGACTATCAATCGTCCATTGGCAACTATCGCAGCCTTTGTCTCATCTGCATTAAGTGCGATATCCTCTCCCTTCACAAATGTACCGCCATATGCAAAAGAGGCGATAATCTGTATATTCTGAGGATCAGAAACATCTATAATCTTGAAGATATCTCCTCCCTCAAAGTCACCTACCGCATAAATCTTGGTTCTATCTTTAGAAAAGAGCATCTTCTTGAGCCCCAGAATCGGCTTTTCTATCACACTGAGTACATTGTCAAAAGGATTTGGCTCTACCTTGATTGTGAGACTGTCTGTCTGCTGCCAGCCACTTTGATAAACCACAGTAAAGAGAGCAGTATACTCACCCGGCAACAATCCTTCTGTGATCGTACAGAGGGTAGTGTTTGTCTCGACACAGTTGATCTTCCCAGTCTGCGGAGAGCTCCATCGTATCTCTTTGATTTTGTCTCTATATGCCTCATCTATCGTACCATTCAGACTAAATGCCTCATTGGCATAAAGTGCCATATCATCACCTGCATCGATGTTTGGTTTGGGCTCGAACGTGATGTTTAGGTCAGCATCGATACTGGTACCAAACTCATTACTCACCTTTACTTTTAGATCAAAATTACTTCTAACAGAAGGATCAATTTCATCTTGCAAGGTAATATTACCATCAAGATCCACTGCGAAATGTTCAGATCCGTCTCCTCTTAGTACAATAGCATTTATTGTACCGTCACCACTATCTATATGTAGAGTTCCCAACCACAATCCGGCAATAAGGTCTCTATCAAACGGCACATGAATAGCTATTGATTCAACTACAGGCGTTGTACCGGTATTAATGATTCTAACTTTTTGCTGTACGGGAATAGAAGTACCAAATCTATTGGAAGCGGCTACTTCAAAAAGATAATATGTACTCTTTTCATAATCCAGTACGCCCTCTTGTCTCAAATACACAGTACCGTTATTATCAATCGATAAAACATGGAGAGGATCCTTGACTAAAGTATAATTAATGTCTTGTTGATATATTGAAGGTACTTCGATGACTCCTATTTTAGTTCCTACAGAAGCATTTTCTTCGACACTTAGTCTACTTTCAAGGATTACAGGTGGTGTATCTACTTCATCAGCTATATTGAGGGTGATGGCAGCAGGCATACTCGTACCCGCACGGTTAGTTGCCGTAGCAAAAATCTGATACTGGGCTTTCGTCTCATAGTCAAACACCATATCCTCTTTGAGTATTACGGTACCATTATCATCAATGATAAACAGACTGTTCTGTTCACCTGTCAATTCATAGCTTGTGATGTTCCCTTCCCCCTGATCGAGTATCTCAATATGTCCAAGAACGGTTTGGGCTTTATAGGGCGTATTCTCATATAATTTTGTACTAAACCCACTAATTGTAGGAGGTGTATCTGGGACATTGACTACCGCTACAACTATCTTTGCCTCTTTGCCATATCCTGTCGCATCAAGTGTTTTGGCACCAAATGTATATTTTTGCTGCTTCTCATAATCCAATCCTATAGTCCCTGAAAGATAAAGCGTACCATTGCTACCCACATCAAAAGCATAAGCATCCTTGCCGCTCAAAATGATCTTTTGAACATGCGTGCTACTTTTATGTATGTTCAATGCACCGATACGACTTCCTTTTGACATATTTTCATCTACCCTAAAAGTAGCATCATCTATAGCAGCTTTGGGCGGCTCAGGCTCAATATCTTTTATCACAATAGTACACTTTATTTTGTTGCTATCACCGTTTTTGCTGGTAGCAACTGCCATAAAAGTATATGATTTGTCAAATTCATAATCAATGGGAGCTGTTGTATAGATCACTCCTGACTTGTTTATTGCAAAAGGCATATTTGGACTGAGTATTTCAAAACTCTCTATAGGACTCTTGCCCTCTTTGAGCACCTCAATAGTTGCCACTTCTGTACCAATAGGTATATTTTCGTGAATGAGCCGGGTCATCTGTACAGGCAAGAGAGGAGTATCAAGCTCATCTATCACGGGTAACTTTACCTCAAAAGGTAGACTCTCCACTCCCTCTTCATTGACAGCTACAATATCAAACCTATAAGAGGAAAATCTTTCATAATCAATATCTGCACCTCCGGCAACACGCACAACACCATTGCTATCGATACTAAAAAGTGTACCAAGCACCCCTTGTAGGCGATATGCTACAACAGTATGTCCTACACTTTCAAATACGACTTTCGCCACCATTGTACCTGCAGGTGCATTCTCATGTAAAGGGTATGTCTCAACAGACTGGAGTACCGGAGCACTGCTTGCAATACTGCTCGTACCTTTTACTCGAATCAACAGACCTGCCCAACTGCCATACTCACCATTTCTATTTACAGCACGCATCCTTAGATCATAGTATCCACCTTCGATGATTTGATCGGTTTTTGCGATCCGTATCAGACCGTCATCTCCTACCACAAAAGCATCTGAGTATTTACCGTCTATCTCTATATCTGCGTAGCTCTTGCCATTTTTCACACTCACTTTTGCTATAGGTGTATGATTTGGCAATCCTGCCGGGATCTCAATTGAAAGAGGTACCAAGATCGGCATAGTACTATTGTACTCCCCGTAGATAAGCTGATAGCTCTCATCGCTTCTTGGCATATCTGCATAGGTCTTCTCTACGATAGGTTGCACATAGAGATCATAGGGCTTATAGAGTGTAGCTTTGTCTGCTACCGGTGTCCACAGCAAGATATCTCTATATCCGACCTCCTTGTCAATACCGGTAATGTCAAGCTTTGTACTGATGAGCTTGGCGGCGCTACGGTCAAGCATCTCCTCCAAAGAAGCAGGATCATACTCTTCTCCTATCATATCACCGCTGACTTGATAGATAGCCTCTGTCAATACATTGACGACAAACGGCATTCTCTTTAGCTCCACACCTTTGATGATGGCATGGATAGTACCATGGTTTTGTGTCGGCAAATCATCATAGATGAAGTTATCATCGCTGTCGATGTCTACACCGCCTTCTACCCTGACGATATAGTATTGGTCATCTTCGAAACGATCCATGGCATTCTGATCGATGTTGATAATGCCGCTCTTTAGTGTATCTCGATCAGATGTGGTTACTGTATGATAAAGTATATGAGGATTTGCCTTCTCATTCTCTGCTGCACTTATGATCGTCACATCCCCACCGGCGATCGGTCCATATTGAGATGTCCTTTGCATGCCGTATACCATATATTTGCAAGGCACACAATCGCAGCTTTTGGTTGCTGATTCTTTTTCGCATTTGTTATACGCTCTAAGCGGCTTAATGATATCTTGAGTAGCACCCCCTCCACTCTTACCTTCTGCCATAACCTCTGTCATCTTTGTTATGTTTACTCTCTTATCTTCTTCTATGACAACGATACCGTACGGATCCATAGTAAGCTGTGCCGGATCTACGATCTCGTACCTGCTGATCCCCCAGTCGTTGGGTGTTGAGACATAGGCTATGACATGGATGGGGTCATTTTTGAGGCATTCAGCGGTGATTTGGCTATCTGCTGCCAAGCTACCTGTGGCTGACATAGTGTATGTATCACCGACACTTGGCGGTCCACCCGGACTTTTGCTCATAGAGACAGTCATCTCTACATCACTTGCTTTGTCCCACGAGAGTGCTGTAGAGACAGGAGAGATCGATTTTCTTATACTTTGATTAGCAGGAAGATCCTCTCCTTCTATCATCGCATCAGTCCCCTCAAGCGCAAAGCAGACACCTTTTTTGGGTGTGCGTTCGATACCTGTCCCGCCACAAGGTCCAAAGACATAGGCAGTGCCTATCGAGTAGAGCTTATTACTTGGCGAATCCCCAAAAGGATAGACCAACGCATCGCCTAAGAGTTTATTCATATTGACAGGGTCGAACCGATGGGTGAATTTCTTGCGTTTATTGTCACATGACTTTAGGATACACTTCTCTTCTTCATCATCTTCGTTGTCAGCATCTGCTCCAGCAAAGCCCCATTGGGAATGGACTTCATCAAGTTTTTTGAGTTGCGCCTGCATATAAGACAAAATCGTACTTTTACCAAGCTCTGTGGAAATCTTTCTTTGTCCATCGTAATCATCGATCAATACCGGTACGCCCATATAGTATGCAAAGGAATGAAAAGCAAAGTTACTATCATACACAAAACTCTTTTCTCCCCATTGGTTAATCACAGGTTTTTTGTACCTATTGGGATTCTTGGTAATTTTAAACTTAAAATAATGTGCCAATCGGGATACGGGATCATTATCAAACGTAAATGACGGACTTGTATTTTTCTTCCAAAATTCATAGCTTGATGCCGGCGCGACATAAACAGGAAGCATATATTGCTGCATCCAAGCATTTTTTGATTTGCCAATCAATGCAAACGCTCTGTTTGCAAACAAAGCCCCCTGAGAGTGTGCCACTATAAGTACTTTATGCCCCGATCTGATCGATTGTTCATATTTTTGTATCTGCAAACTCAAATCTTTTGCCTCAATCGCCCTTACCAACGCCTCATCGACTTTTGCAGCCGCTATCTCATCATTAATCTTATCAATGGCATTTCCTGTAAAAAAACGCATATACCATTTTTTGAGTTTATCGAAAAAATCCGGCGCTTCCCTATCGAGCTGCAAATAGCTCTCAAGCAGATCGTGCGATCTGTCCCATGTGGAGTTGTAGGCATAATCTACATTTCCAATGTGCTTGTTGTAGTAGTCGAGACCGAATTTTTGTTTGATGGCCTTTTCAATAATTCCTGCATTTTTTTCTGCATCTGTATCCTCTGTTAATATCCCATTTCCAAAATATATGTCCATTTTACATTCGTTTATTGCAGAAAAAGCAAATGAATTCAACAGTACAAGAAGCAAAAGTAATCGTTTCATCTTTTACTCCTCATACTTACTTGTGTTAAAATCACAAGCGGCTTTTTTCTCTCTATCGCTAGGTAGCGTATAGCTATCGCCGCTCAATAAAGTGTCATATTTAATATAGGCTTCCATTCTTTTTTTGGTATTAAAATATATTTTATGCCTAAAATATTTGCTTGTTATGTCTTCTTTAACCAAGAGAGGCTCGTTATATAAATCTGCAAAAAGACTATAGTACATCTCGCATTGGACTGCCTTTCTAACTTCATCATGTATTTCCTTAGCTCTCTCAGGATGCTCCAACACCAGCCTATACCCCCTTGCCGCCTGCATCGCAATATCGATGTATATCGGATGCTTATCTTTATACGCCTCATAGATCCACCGCTCCACATCATCCCTCACATCATTGTGATTAACATCCACCCCCAACAAAGTAGCATCATTTACTTTCGGATCCGGCTCCGGCGGCAGCCGGTGTCCGTTGACCTCCCAGTAGATATGTAGATTGACTTTGTTTGAAAGAACGTTTCCTACTTTGGCTTGCAGGGTTACATTGACATCTTTAAGCGCAGTGAGGGTATTGCCTTTGATGGCAACGGCATCTTTTGGAGTGTTGAGCCACTCTACTTTGTCGGTGAACTCTTTTGTGGTGTTATCAGAATAAGTTGCGATCACTTTAACGGTGGTGTTTTCATCTTTGTTGAGAGAGGTTTTATCTACCGTGAGGTTTAGGGATGTGAGTGTTGCTGTTGGTGTAGTAGTTGTGTTGTCATCTCCCCCGCCTGTTGTAACATTGTCATCTGTTCCGCCGGCTGTTGAGTTGTCATCATCTCCACTGCCTATGGTTGTGTTATCGTCACTTCCTCCACCACCGGTTGTGTTCGCATCATTGTTTGCACCTGTTGTAGTGTTATCGTCTGTTTCGCCTACTGTTGCGTTGCCATCGTCTCCACCGGTGGTGTTAGTATCGCTTGTGGCATTATCTTCGACTGTATCGCTTGGTGAGGCAGAGACGATCACACTCAGCAGCATCCTCTCTATGTTGCGCTCATCATGCCTAGCTTCAAGCTCAAAGCGCAGTCTCTCCTCTTTGCTCACTTTGGGCGCTCTAAAGCGAAGTATACGACTGCTCGGATCATCGATATGCACCTCTATACCCGAGAGCTGTCTCCACCGATAGCTTGTCGCCTCTATGGGTGCTTTGTAGCTCACCTCTTTGGCACTCTCTGTCTCGATAGTCTCTTGTTGTATCTCTTTGGAACTGCATCCACCCACTATCCATACAAGTATCACGGCAGTCAGCACTGTTTTTATGATTTGGACTGTTTTCATTCTCTTTCCCCTCTGTTTTGTTATCCTGTATTGTAACATATAGCTCTCTCTCTCTCTCTTTAGGTTAAACTTAAACCAAACTGAATGATCTAAAATCCGGCACTTCCCTATCGAGCTGCAAATAGCTCTCAAGCAGATCGTGCGACCTGTCCCATGTGGAGTTATAGGCGTAATCGACTTTACCAATGTGTTTGTTGTAGTAGTCGAGGCCGAATTTTTGTTTGATGGTTTCTCTCAATAGCAAAGCATTATCAATTGCATCTTTTTCTTTTGTCAAAATCCCATTCCCAAAGTAAACATCTGTTTTGCATTCATTTATGGCTGAAAAAACCAGAGATGTTGCAACCACAAGGAGTAAAATAATTTTTTTCATTGCTTACCCCTATCGTACTTTGATGTGTTGAAGTCACAAAAAGATTTCATCTCATCTGCCCAGGGAATATCATAGCTATCACCGCTCAATAATGTATCATATTGCCAATAGACCTCTTTTCGAACTTTCGTATTGAAGTATTTACTTTTTACGGGTACATCTATTCGTTCATGCACCAAAATTGGGTCATTGAATTCATTAGCTTCATGTTGATAGTACCATCCACAGAACAAAGCTCCATTAACCTTAAGCCTAATCTCCTTCGCCTTCTCAGGATGCTCCAGCACCAGCTTATAAGCCCTCCCCGCCTGCATTGCAATATCTATATAGATAGGGTGTTTATCCTTATACTTCTCATAAATCCACCGCTCCACATCATCCCTGACCCCGTTGCCATTCACATCGACTCCCAGTAAGGTGGTGTCATTGACTTTGGGGTCCGGTTCAGGCGGGAGTCTATGACCGTTTACTTTCCAGTAGATATCGAGGGTGACTTTGTTTGAAAGGGTATTGCCTACTTTGGCTTGCAGGGTTACATTGACATCTTTAAGCGCGGTGAGGGTATTGCCTTTGATGGCAACGGCATCTTTTGGAGTGTTGAGCCACTCTACTTTGTCGGTGAACTCTTTTGTGGAGTTGTTCGGATAAGTCGCCACTACTTTGAGGGTGGTGTTTTCCTTTTTGTTTAGAGAAGTTTTATCTACAGTAAGCTTTAGAGACTTGAGTGTTACGGCTGGGGTAGAATAGTTAGCACCCCACACCAAACATCCAGATAGAAGCAAAGCCATCAATACACTTGCTATCAGGCGCATAGTTTCTCTCCCTTTCATATAAGTGATTTACTCTACCAAAGCACACAATAGCAAAACTATCCTCCTAAATATATCCGTCTAAGATCATCTTTCGCAAAAGGCATATAGCTGTGTCGGGTGATAACCACAGGCATACCGTAGCGTGACCATCGGTAAAGTACCGGCACATCCTTTGGATCGATATGGATACAGCCGTGGGACATCCAATCCACACTCCCTTTATGCAATGCATGCCCAAAGCGGGTAAACTTCATCATATAGTCCATATTGTTGATCCCACTCTCATCCGGATATGCATTTGACATATGATAGCGTTTTTTCTGTATGATCGGGAATACACCGGAAGGGCTGCGAAACTCTGCCGCACCGGAAGTCACCGGACCGCTCCACCATACAGTACCGTCTCTATCTACTGCATAAAAACGTCCGTCACTCCCTTTTTCGCGCACCGATACAAGAATGAAATCCTTTCCCGTAAGATCCACGATCCGTTCATCACCTGTTTTGAGATCAACAACAGTAAAAATCGTTTTGGAGATAGGTATTAGTTCATGGGTCAACGGTTTCCACTCTCCACTCTCTTCACCCTCCGCCCACAATAGAGAAAAAGAAAGCAGAAGGAGAAAAGTTGTTTTATAAATCATTGGATCATAGCCTCTTCAATTTGCTCTTGGCGATCTCTGCCGTTTTTCTGCCCGGATAATTTGCTACGATATTTTCATAAAAGCGCTTTGCCTGCTTTTTATCTCCTGTCTTTTCCAAGGAGACAGCTGTATGGAGCAAAAGTGTATCGATATACCCCGCCTGATCATAAAGCCCAGCACTCTTTTTGAAATAGAAGATCGCATCATCATAATGCTTGGTATAGTAGGCGATCTCTCCGAGATAGTAGTTGGAGGCAGCCGGTTTGTAGCCTTTCGTATCGGTGATCTCGAAACGTTTTTTGGCTTCATCATAGCGTCTTTTCTGAAAGAGACGCACCCCCTCTCCATAGAGTTTCGAAGCACTCTTCTTCTCAAGATGTTTATCCTCTTTAGGCACACTCTCTTTTTTTGCTTCTGTAGAGATAGCCGTATCCATCTTGCCGCCATTGGCAAGGATCTTTTTCAGTTCCGCTTTACTGACATAGTTGGCATTGATATGATCTATCATATTACCCAGTTCTTTGAGCAGTGCAGTCTGGTCACTGCTGCTGCCTTGGCTTGAAGTTTCACTGCGCTGCTGCAGCTCATTGATTGTGGCACTGAGCCCCTCTATCACAGTAGTCAGTCCGTCAATGCGCTCTTTTTGCATCGCAACCTGCCGCCTAAGTGCTGCAATCGCTTTTTTGTTCTCCTTGGCAGTTTTGCTTCCTGTATCAAAGCCATAGACAGACGGCTCTGCATGAAGTATAGATAGCCCCAACCATAAAACCAAGACCCCAGCGGATAAAACGCTGTTTCTTCCCCTCATTACCTGCCTCTCAATGCTTATTTCGCCAGACGAAGATCTGCTCGTCTGTTTCTGGCATAGCAGGTATCTGTAGGTTCATTGCAGACAGGATTGCTCTCACCATAGCTGATGATGACCATACGTCCTGCATCTACACCCTGAGCCGCCATGGCATCCTTGACCGCCTTGGCACGCTTGAGACCAAGTGCATAGTTGTACTCATCCGTACCAAACTCATCACAGTTCCCTTCGATCTTGATCCTGCTTGCACCAACCTCTTTGGCTCTGGCTGCATCCTGTACGATACGCCCCTCCATCTCCGGAGAGATAGTGTACTCATCGAAATTGAAGTAGATGCTCTTGAAACCGTCGCTGCTGCTGTTGAACTTGCTCGTTGCGCCTTCGTTCTCTTGTCCATATTTGTTTTCATCGATCGTGACGGTATCACCCACTATTTCCGTAGCATCCGATACATTATGTTTGCCTATCTTCTGCGAGTCAAGATCAGGAGCGACCTGAGAACAGCCTGTCATCAGGAGCAGCCCTGCCAGTGTTGTCAAAAAAAGCGTTTTTTGTATCATCATAAGATCCTTTACCAATCAATTGATTGAATTTTTCTACCCTTAAGCGGGAACAGCAGGCTTTGAGAAGTGCCCAGATTGATATAACCGATCGATGAACCGCTTGCACGGTGTTTGATAAACTGTACCACCGTCCCATCCGTCGCAAAGCGCGGGAACTGGTTGACCCCGGTTGTTGTCAGCGGTCTTGTATCTGTGCCGTTCGAAGTCGTCAGATAGAGATTGAAGGTATTGTTGCCGAACGCATTGCTGCTCTCTCGGCTCGCATAGACGATCTTCTCTCCGTGTGCATCGACTGCATTGTTGTTTCTGCCGTGGTAGACTACCTGAGAAGCGGCATTTCCGTGAATCGACTTTTTAAAGATGTTGGCATAGCCCAAACGGTTGGAGACAAAGACGATCCTGCTCTCATCCTCGATATATTTGCCGCTGACATCGATCCCCCCAAAACGTGTGATGCGCAGCTTAGCGCCTGTATTGAGATCGAGCTGATAGATATCAGCCTGTCCCTCAGGTGCCATGGTCAAAAGCAGTTTGTGCCCATCCTGGCTTACATCAGAGCAGACAAGCATACCTTCAGAAGAGATGATTTTCTCTTTATGTCCGTTATAGATATTGAGTCTATAGAGTGTAGGCATCAGCCCGCGATAGGAGCTGTAATAGAAACTCTTTTGATCTTTGTCTGCCCAGATTGGGAAAAGATTCAATCCTCCACGGATAATCACTTTTTGATAGCTAAATGTATAATCTGCCAGTACAATCTCACTGTGTTTCGGTGTAGTGTAACGAGAGAAGACTACATAGCGGTTGATCCAGGAGATATCCGGGTATTTCAGCAAGGCATTGATGTCATAGATAGCTTTGTGTGCCAAGAATGGTGTCTTAGCTCCATTGGGAATCGCATAGCTTTTTTTAAATATCTCTGTGTTGTCTGATGCTTTGATAAGGCGAATCAGCAGTTTGCTTCCTCTTCCCTGCGTCAATGCATATTTGAGCACATATTCACTGTTTTTCAGATCAGGCGGCAGATAGTTTGATGTGATATCTCCCTTGCGATAGGTTTCATCTGCAAGAAAATGCCCTGATATCTTCAAGTCCGAGAGCAGGATCTTGAAAAATGTGTCGTTCTTTACCGCTGAACCGTCTACCAGTGCAATACGTGTACGCTGCTCCACATCTTTTTCTATTTTGAGGGTCGCGTCTACAGCGAGAAGTGTTTGTATGCCCAGCGACAAAAAGATCAATACTGTAAAAAATTGTTTCAAGTGTGTTCCTTTGATAGCGATCTCATACAATCGTTTTATTCAGTATTATATCAAGGCTGCGTTAAAGCTCCATTAATTAATATGAACTCCTACAGGAAGCTATTTCGTCCGTTTCAGATCAAAAAAACTCTCTCGTTTCCGCTGTAGCATCTCTGCACTTTCTCTCCCTGTTCCCTGTCCGATCCCCTCCATAGCCAAACGAAGATCGGAGGGACTTGTTGCGTTTTTGAGTGCCTCTTCCTGAGAGATTCTGCCCTTCTTGTAGAGTGCAAGCAGTGACTGGTCAAAAGATTGGGATCCGTATATCTCTCTTCCTTTTTCTATCGCTTCAAGAATCTCATCATCCCTGTTATCCGCTATCAGTTCAGAGATGCGCTTCGTTTTTCGCATCACCTCTACAGCTGGAACCTGTCTGCCATCTGTCGTTTTGACCAGCCGTTGAGAGACGATCCCCTCAAGCACAAACGAGAGTGTCATACGTACACGGCTCTGCTCCTCTTTCGGAAACATCCCCAAGATCCTGCTAATGGTCTCTTTGGCATCGAGTGTGTGCAGTGTAGAAAATACAAGATGCCCAGTATTGGCAGCATGCAGTGCGATCTGCATCGTCTCCAGGTCTCTGAGCTCTCCGATAAAGATCACATCGATATCTTCTCTCATCGCTGCACGAAGTGCATTGGCAAAAGATTCGGTATTGGTACCTACAGCACGCTGGGAGACAAGGCATTGGTCATTGCGGTGAATAAACTCTACCGGATCTTCGATACTGATGATATGTTTACGGCGCAGTTTGTTTATCCTATCCAAAATCGCCGCCATCGTTGTTGACTTACCTGCACCCGTCACACCGGTGATCAGGACAAGTCCGTGGTTCAAATCTGCCAGTTCATTGACTACAGCAGGCAACTCGAGTGCCTCGACTGAACGGATCTCCGGAGGAATGGCACGCATCACAACACTCAGACCATCTACCTGATAGAAAAAATTGACACGAAATCTGTGCCGCTCATCAAGTGTGTAGGAGCAATCGAGCTCCTTCTTTTCTGCCAGATCATGATACTGAGGCGTTGTCAAAATTTCTCTGGCAATGCCCACAATATCATCGTTGCTCATCGTCTCTTCACTAATAACTTCAAGCTCACCGTTGATACGGATATGCACTTTCCCGCCTGCCTGCAGATGAATATCACTGCCACCTTTTTCGATTAGCTGATACAGAAATGTTTTGAGTCTATCTTCCATTCTTTTTCCTCTTGATGATACTCTATATAGTTATTGTATCATAATCGAAAAATATGCTACAATTGATCTATATCTATCAAGGAGCGAATCATGAATGATATTGTCATAGCTTTGGCAAAAGCTGCCATACTGGTAGCCTTGAACCAGCCTGTCTCTTTCGACCTTGAAGCTGCACTTCAGAAATATCCGCAACTCAAAGAGCCAGGAGCGGCATTTGTGACCATCAACAAACGTCCCAATGACCAGCTCAGAGGCTGTATAGGTTCCCTACAGGCATACCGCCCGCTCTACAAAGACATCATCGCAAATGCGCAGGCGGCAGCACTGCAGGATCCCAGATTTCCGCCGCTGACACCTGAGGAGCTCAAAGATATCAAGATTGAGGTCTCGATCCTCTCCGAGCCAAAACCGCTTGAATATACAGACAAAGAGGATCTTCGTAAAAAAATTACCCCATATAAAGATGGGGTCGTACTCAAACTCGGCTCACACCAGGCAACATATCTCCCACAGGTATGGGAACAACTGCCGGATTTTGATCTCTTTTTTGCATCACTCTGCCAAAAAGCAGGGCTCGATGCCAACTGTCTGGATCAACACCCCGAGATACAAGTCTATCACGTGACCAAATATGAAGAGGAGTAGTACTACTCCGTAGCGATAAACTCTACTTCTATCTCGTAGGGGCGTGTCCCCCTGTGGGCACCGAAGCCAAAACGCTGCAGCTGTTTCAGATAAGCGGCCAATCCGCTGTTGAAAGCCTCATTGTTGGAGGCAGAAAGCACTTTAAATTCAAAATAGCCGCTTGGCGCTATCCTGAGCCAGACTTTTGCCTTTTCGCCTGCATAGTCACTCTGTGCAGGCCACCCTTTGAGCTTCTCTTCCACTTTGGCAAAATAGGCATTTTCTATACCACTGTCACTGCTCTTTTGTATTTTGAGTGAACTGCTGATGCGTTGACTGGCACTCATCGGCTTCTCGGTAACTTTGATCAGGTCACTTTTCCTGTCGGTAGTAACCGGCTTATCTGTCACCTCTATCATACTCTTTTTGTGTGGCTTGACATTGGCAAAAAGATTGGAGAGTTTTTCTTTTTTTGGACGTGTACGGTTTTGATCCTCTTTTTTGATCCGTTTTTTGACCGCTTTCTTTTTGATGCGCTCTTTTTTGACAGGCTTTTTAGATCTTTTTTTATGCTTGGGTTTCTGTTTGATTTTGGGTTTGATTTTAGGTTTTCGTGTCGGGGTTGTTTGTTTGGGTTTTGCAGCCTTTTGGGGTGCAGAAAGGGCGACCTGGATACGGTGTTCATCCTTTTTGACAAAATGTTTGCTTTTATCATCACTGCGCGTGTTGAAGTAGATCAGCAAAAGACCTATGATCGCAACATATATGGCGATCGCCCAGGCACCCCAGATCAGTTTGAACGGATTGTCTTTGATCATAGTGTTATAAGAGAGACCTTCTCAAAACCGGCCGCTTTGACACTCTTGAGCAGATAGATCACATCTTTATATTTCAGACGTTCATCTGCTCGTATATAGACATCTGAATTTTTGTCATACTTGGCTGATTGATTGACGAAATCATCTGCAAAGGTATCAAGCGTATACGTCTCTTTGCCAAGATATATCTTCTGGTTTTTGTCCATACGTATAGTCAGTGTCTTTGGCTTTTCCACTTTGACCGTTTTGGAGCCCTGCGGCAGTGTAATCTGCTCTTGGAAGGTAATAGTAGGAGCTGTGACCATCAAAATAGCCATAAGCACCAGCATCACATCTACCAGAGGGGTAATGTTGAGATCCGGCGTGTCATCCCAGGAGAAACCTTTGGACATCACTATACCTCCGCTTCCCCGGAGAGAATCACTTCAGATTGTGACTCAAGCAGTGAGGAGAGCTCATACGCCTTGCGTTTGAGTATGAGATGGAAGGTATAGGCGAAGATAGCAACAGCAATACCCGCAGCTGTTGCGATCAACGCCTCTGAAATGGCAGGTGCGACCACGCTGAGTGATGCACTGCTCTGCGCACCCAGTCTTGAGAAGGTCTCCAAAATACCGATAACCGTACCAAAGAGCCCAATGAAAGGTGAGGTCGATGCAATGATCGCAAGCCATGTCAGTCCTTTGGTAGAGACACGTATCGCATCCGATGCCGCAGCTTCAAGGATCGCTTTGTTCGGTCTTTCGACTCTTGAGAGATAAGTAAAAAGAAGTGACTTGGCAGAGACTGCTTTTGACTGACCTGTATAGAGAGATTTGAGAGATTGTGCTTCTGATCTGATGCGTGAATTCAAAACAACATATCTGTCAAGAAATATCCAAAATGTTGCGATGAAATAGAGTGAGAGCCATAACAGCACGATCGTAGTGATCGCACTGCCGTGGGTGAAATAATTAAAGAGAGAGCCCAAAGCTATGCTTTTCCTACACGCTCGATCTTGCTTACTGCTGTTGCGATGACCGTACTTGAAGCTTTGGCACTTTCGAGAAGTTTTTTGGCTTCTTCTATCGCTTTTGCCAGATCGCTGTCATCACCGGAGATTGCTACTGCACCATCAACGATACAGGTTGTCTTCTCTTCTTCCACTTTGACATATCCGGAGTTGATCGCTACCGCAACCTCACTGCCGTCAGCTTTGTCGATGACGATGACACCGGTCTCAAGCAGAGAAACCAATGCCGCGTGTCTTGGGAGAACACCAAATTCCCCTTCGGCACCCGGCAGTGTAACCTGCTTTACTTCATTATCAAATATTACACCGGTGGGTGTAACGATTTCCAGCTTAAAGAGTTCCATAGTTATCCTTTAAGACCCTGCTTATTTTGCATTGATCTTTTCGTTTTTGGCAACTGCCTCAGCCATATTTCCTACCATGTAGAATGCTGCTTCATTCATATGGTCATATTTACCTTCAAGAAGCTCTTTGAATCCTTCGATAGTATCTTCGAGTGAGACATATACCCCAGGGCTTCCGGTAAATACTTCAGCAACGTGGAACGGCTGAGAAAGGAATTTTTCGATCTTTCTTGCTCTTTCAACAACAAGTTTGTCATCTTCTGAAAGCTCATCCATACCAAGAATTGCAATGATATCCTGAAGATCTTTGTACTTCTGAAGGATCTGCTGTACACCACGTGCTACATTGTAGTGCTCTTCACCAATGATCTGAGGGTCAAGCATTCTTGATGTAGAGTCAAGTGGATCTACCGCAGGATAGATACCTTTTTCAGCAATAGATCTGTTCAATACTGTCGTTGCATCAAGGTGTGCAAATACAGATGCCGGTGCAGGGTCAGTCAAGTCATCCGCAGGTACGTAAACAGCCTGGACAGAAGTAATAGATCCTTTAGTCGTAGAAGTAATACGCTCCTGGAGTTTACCCATCTCACTTGCCAGTGTCGGCTGATAACCAACCGCAGAAGGAATACGTCCAAGGAGTGCTGACATCTCTGCACCTGACTGTGCAAAACGGAAGATGTTGTCGATGAACATCAAAACATCCAGACCCATCTCATCACGGAAATACTCCGCCATTGTCAGACCTGTCAGTGCGATACGGTTACGTGCTCCCGGAGGCTCACTCATCTGACCGTAGCAGAGCGCAACTTTGTCAAGGACGTTTGACTCTTTCATCTCGAAGTAGAGGTCGTTACCTTCACGTGTTCTTTCACCGACACCCGCAAAGACAGAGTAACCACTGTGCTTCATCGCAACGTTGTTGATCAGCTCCATAATGATGACGGTCTTACCGACACCTGCACCACCGAAGAGTCCGACTTTACCACCTTTTGCATACGGTGCGAGCAGGTCAACGACCTTGATACCTGTTTCAAAGATCTCAGTCTTGGTACTCTGCTCATCAAACGGAGGCGGTGCTCTGTGGATAGACCAGTGCTCTTTGGCATCACAAGGACCATTGTCATCGATTGTTTCACCGATGACGTTGAAAATACGTCCAAGTACTTCCTCACCTACAGGCACTTTGATCGGTGCACCGGTTGCAATAACCTCTTGACCTCTCACACACCCCTCACTCATATCCATAGCGATCGTTCTTACTCTGTTGTCACCGAGTTGTGCCGCTACTTCCAAAACCAGCTTATGCTCTTTGCCGTCTACTGTGAAAGTTGTCTCCAACGCTTCATTGATCTCCGGCAGATAGTCTGTGAAGTCCACATCGATTA
>JALWKQ010000030.1 GCA_027081395.1 Sulfurovum sp.
GATGATGCGGAACTTTATCGGTTTTTGGATAGCTTAGAGGATTTTATGACCTTTGCTAAGCAGATAGAGCGGCATCTATAGATATCTTCATGCAGCTCTTAGAACAAATACTCGACTTCTACTTCTCTCTACCAAAAGCCTTCAGCCCTCCAAACGGGGTAAAGATCATTTACCCCTACGATCAACCCGAGACACGCAGAGTGATGGAGGCATTTTATACCAAATACTACAACGATACCCGCCCGCGCACACTGCTCTTTGGGATCAATCCCGGCAGACACGGTGCGGGGCTGACAGGCGTGGGCTTTACTGATCCTATTTTGATGGAGGAGAAGTGTGGTATCGTAAACACGCTTGAAAAGCGCAGCGAACTCAGTGCTAACTTCATCTGTGAAGTGGTCGATGCCTATGGCGGACCCGATGTATTTTACAGTGATTTTCTCTTTACCACAGTGCTACCCTTTGGACTGCTTCGCAATGGCAAAAACTACAACTACTATGATGACAAAGAGACGCTACACTATTTTGAACCGCTTATTGTCGAGAGTATTCGAAAGCAGATGGCATACCCCAATGTCAGCCGATGTATCGCAACGGTAGGGCAGGGTAAAAACCTTGCCTATCTCAAGGAACTGAACAAGCGCTATGGCTTCTTTGACGCTATAGAGGTACTGCCGCATCCAAGATGGGTGATGCAGTATCGGCGCAAAGAGAAAGAGAAGTATATCGGGGTCTATCTAGAGGTATTGAAAATATTGAAAAAACATCAAAAGGATCTAAATGGGTAAACAGTATCGAGCCTTGAGGCAGAAAGATATCGATTTTATCAAACAGCAAAAACTCTTTTATCTTGCAAGCTGCAGTGATAAGGAGGTCAATCTTTCACCTAAAGGGTATGATAGTATCCGGGTGCTTGACAAGTTGACATTGCTCTATCTTGATTATCCCGGATCGGGCAACCGTACCTATAGAGATGCGGTAAATGGAGGGGAGTTTACACTGGTATTCAATGCTTTTGAAGGCGCTGCGAATATCCTCCGTATTTTTTGTAAAGCAGAGCCTATAGAGAAAAGCGATGAGCGCTTTGAGGGGTATCTGAGCCATTTCGGTGTGGGTAGCAGTGTGGTCAGACGGCTCTTTCTTTTTGATATCTATGCGGTTGAAACAAGCTGTGGGATGAGTGTCCCCTATATGAAGTATCAAAAAGAGCGCAAAAGCCTCAAAAACTGGGCGAAAAATATGGCAGAGGAGGGCAGGTTGCAGGAGTATATCCGCAAACACCATGAACCGCCTCAGCTTGAGGGGTTGGATGAGGTGAAGGATACGCTTTTTTAGAAGAGTCATTGCACAAAGAGTGCATATAAAATCACTACACTGTGAGAAATAATCAAAGGAGTGATCGATGCGTAGCAAACTTTTTCGTGTAGCAGGACTTTTCTTGTCAGTGACACTTTATCTATGTGCGGCAAATCCGGAGTTTGTCGCGCAGTCTACGGCGAGTATCCTTGCGGGGGCGTTTGTCTCGGGGATACTGCTGACCTTTACCCCTTGTGTATTGCCGATGATACCTATTATCTCGAGTATCATTGCAGGTGAGGGGGAAGGGATTACCAAGACCAAAGCCTTTTTCCTATCTCTGTCGTATGTCTTGGGTACGGCTGTAACCTATGCGGCTATGGGGGCGGTGGCAGGTGCGACGGGTGAGCAGCTTCAGGCATATTTCCAGAATGTCTGGGTGATCGGTGTGATGGCACTGATCTTTGTGGCGATGGCACTTTCGATGTTCGGACTCTATACGATCCAACTGCCTGCCTTTATACAGTCACGAATCAATGCAGGCTCACAGGGTATCAAAGGCGGCAATATCGTGATGGTCTTTGTGCTTGGCGCGATCTCGGCATTGATATTGGGTGCATGTGTCTCTCCGATACTGATCTCCTTTTTGAGTGTGGCGATCGCTACGAGTGATCTGCTGCTTGGTGCACTGACGATGTTTGCACTGGCACTGGGGATGGGTGTACCGCTGATCGTTGTCGGGCTTGGCGCGGGGCATCTGCTCCCCAAAGCCGGGGCATGGATGGATATGGTCAAATACTTCTTTGGGACAGTGCTGCTCGGGGTTGCTATCTGGATATTTTCGACATTGGGGCTGGTACCGGAACTGCTGCTGTGGGGTATCTATCTGGTGATCATCGCAGTCTATCTGGGGGCGACACAGTCGCTGCCTGAGAGTGTGAGCGGCTGGAAGGTCTTTGCCAAAGGAGTGGGGACGGTATTGTTGATCTGGGGTGTGATGCTGCTCATCGGTGCCTCTTATGGTCAGCAGGATATTTTCCATCCGCTGCCAAAGCAGCAGGTCATCCAGAGCACCACGACCCCAAAGAGTGCGGCAGAAGATGGGATACCGTTTGAGACAGTGGGGAGTCTGGAAGAACTTGCGGCTAAAAGACAGCAGGCGATAAGAGAGAAGAAACCGATGGTTATCTTCTTCTATACAGACTGGTGTCCTGTGTGCAAGAAGCTCAAAGCGACCACACTGATCGATCCGCGTGTACGAGAAGTACTCAAAAAGCATTATGTAGCGCTCAAGGTCAATATGACCGATCTCAATGACAAAAAGAGTCAGGCGATACGTAAAAAGTTCAAGATCTATGGGCCTCCCTCTTTTGTCTTTTTTGATCGTGAGGGCAATGAACTCAAAGATGAGAATTTTTACGGGTATCAAGAGCCCGAAGCTTTTTTTGATATCCTCGATCTTATCGCGGAAGAGTAGTATGGCAAAAGGTAACAGCATTGCGGATTTGAGTGGGATTTAGCAATGGATAGGAACAATACTCACGGGCTGTGATAGAATATGACAAACTAAAGCAAGGAGCATCTATGAGACGAATCGATCCTGATGCCAAAAATGTTCTTGGAGGTCCGCTCGAGCCGTGCAGTCTCAATCCTCTGACGGGATTTTACCGTGACGGAACCTGCACCTCTTTGTCGAACAACCAGGCAGTACATGCTGTCTGTATCTATGCGACAGAGGAGTTTTTGGAGTACTCCAAAAGGGTGGGCAATGATCTCTCTACTCCGATGCCCCAGTACAATTTTGCAGGGGTGAAGCCGGGTGAGAGCTGGTGTCTGGGAGGATATAGCTTCCTCAAGGCGATCAAAGACGGGATGGCACCCAAGATCTTTATCCATGCGACCCATGAGCGTATGCTTGATCTGGTCGATCTGGAGACATTGAAACAGTATGCAATAGACCTGTAGGGAAAGTGATGTTCGAGACAGCAGAGTATATCGGTATCGTTGCCTTTGCGATGAGCGGCTTTTTTGTCGCGGCACGCAACCATCTCGATCTTCTCGGTACGCTTGTGTCTGTCTTTCTTACAGCATTTGGCGGAGGGGTGATGCGTGATGTCATCGTCAACAAAACCCCCTATACCTTTTCCCATGATGCACCGGCGGTGATCGTCTTTACCCTGATGCTTCTGATGATCCTTTTTAGGCTGCACAAAAAAGAGAGTGTCGAGAACCGCCCCTGGTTTATCCTGAGCGATTCGATCGGGCTGGTATCCTTCAGTATCGGGGGCGCATTGGTCGCACTCGATGCGGGACTGAACATTACCGGTGTACTCGCACTCTCATTTGTGACGGCAGTGGGTGGCGGGATCGCCAGAGATATCATCATCAACGAAGTTCCTTTCGTTTTCAAGACAGGATTTTACGGTACGGTCTCGCTCCTGGCAGGAGTAGTACTCTATCTGCTGGAGAAGTTCGGATGGATGAATCTCTATACGATCACTGCGGTTTTTGTGTTGGGGGTGGCACTTCGTATCGTTGCTTACTATCGCAAGTGGTCGGTACCGTTGGTCTGATCAATAGGCGAAAAAGACCATATGGTGCAGTGCCCGTTTGATCTGGAGGATACCCTGCTTGTCAAGCGGATTGTTCTTGAGTGAGAGCCAGCGCAGGGTAGTGATCTCCTTGACCGCGGCTGCATCGCAGAGATGGTTGTCTGAGAGATCGAGGTAGACAAGATGCGGCAGCTTTGCAAGTGGCTCTACCTCTTTGATATCGTTATGATGTGCTTCTATCTTTTTCAATGTATCAATACCTCCCAAAACGGAAATATCTTCAACACAGTTATGTTTCATAAAAAGAAATTTTAGCCTAGTATTGCTTTGAAGCGGGCTGAGATCTTTGATATTGTTGTGTGAAAACGCGAGTTTGTGGATACGGGTCAGGGCTTTGAGAAGGTCAATACAGCAGAGTTTGTTCTCAGAGAGCGAGAGACGCTCGAGCCATGTCAGCTCGGCAAGCTCTTTGGGAATAGAAGTGAGTCCAAGCCCTCGAAGATCGAGGTAGGGAAGCCGATGCTTTTTGCAGTGGGCTATTCTCTCTTTAGCGATCTCTTCACCGGTCATATTAAAAACCCTCTTTTTTTCTTTGAAGGTATTATAACATATTCGCTGTTTTGAAATTATGCTACAATAGATCTCTGTAGAGTCCAATTTCAAAGGAGCTTTCATGCCTGCATACCACGTAGAAAGATCGATCACGATCAATGCCCCGCTAAAAGAGATCAATGATACGCTCAGGGATTTTCGGCAGTGGCCGAAATGGTCACCGTGGCTGGTGATGGAGCCTGATGCGGTATTGACCTATACCGATAGACAGGGGCAGGTGGGGGCGACCTATGCATGGGCAGGACACTTGGTAGGAGCCGGGAGTATGGAGCTTATCGAGGTGCATGATACGTGTTTGAAAATAGAGCTCAATTTTCGAAAGCCGTTCAAATCTTCAGCTATCGTCCGTTTCGATCTCGCAAGCAGCGAAGAGGGGGTCGAAGTCATCTGGAAGATGGATGGCAATATTCCCTTTTTTATGTTTTGGATGCAATCGAGACTGAAAGCATATATCGGTATGGATTACAGGCGGGGACTTTTGATGCTCAAAGAGTATATCGAAACGGGGAAAGTCGATTCATTTGTCCATATTGAAGGTGTCCTGCCTCTGCCTGAGGGGCGTTATACCGGTATTGCACGCAGCTGCGCGATCGAGGATCTCAGTGTTGTCATGCGCAGAGATTTTGACACACTCTATGATTTCATGCAGGAGAACGGTCTCTCTGCCGATCGTATTCCCTTTGCAGTGTATGAAGCATTTGATATCCCCCGCGGTACCACAGAGTATATCGCGGCGATCCCTCTTGAAGAGGAGATGGTACTTCCCAAAAGATGGGTCATTGGTGAGCTTCCCGGAGGCAAAGGGCTGAAGACTATGCACAAGGGTGCCTACGAGCATCTTGGCAATGCATGGACGACAGCGATGCAGTTTGCACGCTATCAGAAGATCGCTACAGCCAAAAAACCTGTGGGGTACGAGTTTTATCCCAATGATCCGCACCGCACCAGACGTGAAGAGCTGGTGACAGAGATCTATATGCCGCTCAAGGAAAATGGATGATCCGCAATTTTCTTTTTTTGATGATCTTTGCCATTGCAGTATCAGCAGAGCCTGCCGGGCGTTTTATCCATGAAAAGGGGTATGTTAGAGATACGACACATCATCTTCTCTGGCAGGATACCGATGCGGTTGCCAAAAATGCAAGAGAGTGGCATGAAGCCAAAGCCTATTGTGCCAATCTGGAGATAGAGGGGATTAGGGGGTGGCGTCTACCTACAGAGGAGGAGCTTCTGAGCATTGTGGATTTTATGGTGATCGACCCTGCGATCTATCCTACTTTCAAAGCGGTACTATCCGAAGACTACTGGACTGCCCAACGCAATGGAGAGAAAGCCAAAAGTGTCTATTTCGGCAGCGGCTGCACCAACGATGAAGATCTGAAAAAAAAGCTCTGGGTACGCTGTGTCAAAACAGTATCCGCGAGTACTAATCGATAAAAGTCACGATCTCTTCAAGAGGGAGCCTGATCTGTTTTGGCTGAGGGTCTACACGGTGTCCAAACGCTACGATGACCGAAACTTGCCACTTTGCAGGATCGATACCGAGGATCTCCTCGACCTTCTCTTTTTCGAAGCCCTCCAACGGACATGAATCTATCTGGATACTCGCAGCGCCTGTCATCATATTGGCAAGTGCGATATAGGTCTGTCTCGCTGTCCAGCAAAAGGTCTTCTCATCACTGCTGAAAGTTTCCGCCATAAATTCACTGTAGAGTTTGATATAGCCTTCAATCTGTTCAGGCGGGAGATGACGTCTGCCAAAGCGTTTGGCGGGGATACCCGACTGGGGCTTGACGCTCTCGATAGCAGCGAGGATGACAACAAGATGTGAGCATGTCGTTACCTGCTGCTGGTTCCAGCATACAGGGCGGAGTTTCTCTTTGAGTGTATCGTTGGAGATCACGACAAATTTCCAGGGCTCCATACCGAAGGAGGAGGGGGATTTGCGTCCCGCTTCAAGGATGAAGTGCAGCTCTTCGTCACTCAGTTTCTTTGTCTCGTCAAAGCGCTTGCAGGCATGTCTGAAATCCATCGCTTTACTGAAATCATTTTCTATCATCAGAGGCTCCTTATGCAGCGTAAAAGAGTACGCTATGGTTCTTCTTCAGTATAACATATTTAAAAGAGAAGCTAAATCGCTTGTTCAGGAGCGGTCGGCTGTTTCGGTTCACAGAGATCTGCGGGTGTCGCTGTTTCGGTCTCTATCCATTTGAGGTAGGCTTCATTGCCGTCAGTGACAGGCAGCATAAGTATTTCGGGTACATCGTAGATATGCATCTTCT
>JALWKQ010000031.1 GCA_027081395.1 Sulfurovum sp.
GCATCTTGAGGTAGATCGAGTAGTAGTGTTTCACCCGTCCGATAATCTCAAACGAATCGGGAGCAAAGCCGTCTTTGTGCATCCGATCCTTGATCTTCTGAATAAAGGCGTTGAGCTTCATCTGAAGATTTTGCGCATTGTTTTGAATATAGCTGTCGATCATCCGGTAATCTTCGGGATAGATGTAGTAAAAGCTCAGATCCTCCAGATGGTTTTTGAGTTTGGAGATACCCAAGCGGTGTGCGATAGGGGCATAGACCACCAGTGTCTCTTCCGCGATTCGGCGCTGTTTTTCGGGACGGAGTGCCTCAAGGGTCAACATATTGTGCAGTCTGTCACAAAGCTTGATCACCAGTACCCGCACATCCTTGATAGAAGCGATCAGCATCTTGCGAAACGTCAACGCCGAGTTGATCAAACGCTCATCCGATCCGGAGGGCGCGAGCTCTTCATCCCGGATCTCCACGATCTTTGTCAATCCTTCGACCATGTGTGCCACATCATCACCGAAAATCTCTTTAAGCTCCTCAATCGTAAAGTCCGTATCTTCCACGACATCATGCAGGAGTGCTGCCTGTACCATCGTTTCGTCATTGCTGATCCATGCAGTGATAGCAGCCACGAGTATAGGATGTACGATATAGGGTTCACCGCTTTTACGGAACTGTCCGTCATGTGCGGTCAATGCAAGGTCAAAGGCTTTTTGTGTAAGGGGGTCTGGGGAGTCGAGCTGTTCATAGAGGAGTGCTTTTGCCTCTCCTACAGTACGGATATCTTTCGCTTTGGCGAGAAAAGCGTCCAAGGGTTTTATCCCTCGAGGCTTACAGTGATCTTACCTTCTGCTATCTCAGCAAGTGCGATATCGGTATATTTCAGATCGGTCGTATCGATATCGACAAGGATCTCTGCACCCTTGGCGATCTCTTTGGCACGTTTGCCCACGGCATTTGCCAGGAGGTATTTATCATAGTCTACTTTTTCAAGTGCTTTTGCGGTAAGTTGTTCTGTTCTCATAGTGTTTCCTTTTATGTGCTTTTATTTTACGATAGAGCAAAGGCTGGTATCACCTTTGACAATAGAGAGAAGATTGCCTTTCTCAAACATATTGCATACGACGATCGGCAGCCCGTTCTCTTTTGCCAATGCGATAGAGGTATCATCCATCACTTTGATATGGTCTGTGAGCGCTTGGTCATAGCTGAGCGTCTCAAGCTTCTTTGCATCATCGAATTTGTTGGGATCTTTGTCATAGACACCGTCTACTTTGGTCGCTTTGATAAGCAGGTCCGCTTCGATCTCGCTGGCTCTGAGTGTCGCTGCCGTATCGGTCGTAAAGTAGGGGTTGCCCGTACCGCCGGCAAAGACAACGACTCTGCCCTTCTCAAGGTGTCTGCGCGCACGACGTACGATAAAGGCCTCTCCGATCTCCTGCATATCGATCGCAGACTGCAGACGCGCTGTCACACCAGCATGCTCCAAAGCCTCCTGGATCGCTACACCGTTGATCACAGTTGCCAGCATTCCCATATAGTCTCCCGAAGTTCGCTTGATGATCCCGTCCGCTGCTGCTGTCACTCCACGGATGATATTCCCGCCTCCGACAACGACGGCAACTTCTATACCATTGTCGACAAGCTCTTTAATCTCACTTGCAATGAAGTTGAGGATCTTTGTGTCGATCCCATACCCCTCTTCGCCCGCCAATGCCTCACCGGAAAATTTCACCAATACTCTTTTTGTCACGCAGGTACCTCTTCGTATATAATTTCGCGATTATATCCAAATATTGGTTAGGAGGGGGTTAAGGTGAAGTAGTTGCATGACTACATTTTATTTTTATCCAAAGGGAAACTGTTTTGCTGCTTTTTTAGTCCCAATGGGTTTCCCTTGATCACAACATACGCAGCCCCCTCTACAGCTCCCCCTACCTCAAAATTTACCCAAAGTGCAGGATACAGCCTAGCACTTTCGGAGACAGCTCCTGAAAACTTATAAGCAATAATCAATGTTGTCTCATTTGTCTGGAAATTGTAATTTATATCTCGTAAGACTACGGTATGACGACTCTCCCTCAGATCTCCACCCTGCGTAAATTTTGCATCTCGGCTTATATTGCTTGATGTAAAAAATTCAAATTCACCCTCTTTGTTTCCCACTATATAATATCTGACTCCCGCTTCTAGTTTATATCTCCACCCAAGTATATCCGCCTCAGTCTGCCCCTTTCCAAAATAGGATATATTTGAAGCATCATATAGTGGGGTATCCGGATCACTATCAATGACTCCACTTGCTTTCAAGTCAATACCGGCTTCAATATTGGCTGCATCAACACCGATCATAAACGACAATTTTGCATACCCTGAAAAATCACCCTTAACCCCAATCTTATAATCATCAAAGGAATGAACCAAAGATTGTGTTGTATCTACAGGAGGTGGTGTATCATCAGACAAATAATTTTGAGTCTGTGCTACGCAACTTGGATCTTTTTGGGCAATAATAGTTACCCATGATATTGTTAATATATCGCCTTCTTTCAAGTTGCCATTTTCTCGAAAATTGGTGTTAGATGCAAAATATTGCGGATTTTGCAGCACAATATCATAAAGCCAATGAAGCTCTATGCCTGTTTCCTTAGCGATCCTGCTTGCAATTCTTATCGGCCCGTCACCGTCATACACTTGGACTTTGATCTTATCTGTCCGGGCAATTATAAGATGACCATTTTCACATCCTCTTCTCTCCTCTTTTGACCAATGGGCTACGCCGTTGGATTGCTTAATAGTGATAAGAGGAGGGTTCTTTTCGCTCTGTGAAGCAGGGGGTGGATACGCCTCATCAAAATAACCGCTCATGATCTACTCTTCGCACTTTATCGGGTATGAGCATGGAAGACATCTACTCTCTTCCCTTAGCCACACCAAAGAGGTAGGCACTTTGTATTTCCACGCGCTGCCCACAAAAAGTGCGCCTGTAGACCACGGCAAATGCCTGTTCTCATAAAGCGCCTCAAAACTTTTGGAACACATCTCTTCCGGATCCCTGTCAAGTGTAATCACAATATCACCGTCAATTTCTTCGATGGCAACTATACGGTATGTGACGCTTTCTATCGTGATTTCCCTATTGATATCTATACTCGGATCAAATATAGTATTTCCCGTAGGCAACTGTGTATTTGGATCTATCTCATCTACGAAGTAATCATCGTTGCCATGCAGCACAAGCTGATCCCTCCTGCCTAAACTTCCATTCCAAACAAGGTATCCGTCCCTTTCGGTATTAAAATTCTCCTTGTCCTCCTTGATCTCCTGTATAATCGGCAAAAACCCCAAACCTGCTGTCGGTATTGTACCGTCATACCCCCATACTCTTCTAAACTTCAGATAGTAATTTACAAGCTCCTCGAACCCGGAGCGCACCGCAATACTTACCCTTGCCGAACCTGCTTCTAAAAATTTGTTAAAGAGCTTATTGTTTGAACCCTTCTCTTGCGCCTTTTCTTTCCAGGTGCACTTTCTACCCCAAAAGGAGGGATAAAATACATAGTTCATAAACTTCCACTCAAATGCGTTTTCAAAAAAACGTACAAATTCACCCTCTTTTTTTGCTTCTGCGATATCCATTTGGGGGAATCCACACGGTTCAACCCTGTGTTTCATCGTATGATTGCTGTCGAAAAACTGACAGGCAATATAAGAGATAACAGCCTGTTGGAGCTGCTCTCTTATAATCTCCGACATGACAAAAGGATGCTGGTTGTACTTTGCATCTTTTAGCTCCTGCTGCTGCTTTTTGTGTGCCTCTTTGGCTTTCTCATACGCCTCTACAGCAAGGCGGTGCACCTCCTTCTTTTTATCATAAGCTTCGATAAGCAAATCGCATACTTCTTGTCTCCACTCTGTCAAATCAGACTCAATCCCCTCAAGCACAATGGCAAATCTTGTAGTAAAGCTACGCAAATTTGTTGCAGTTAGTTTAATCTCATATTCCCCTTCACCGATATTTAAAAATGCCTCATCGACAGCTTCAAGGTCTTCTGGTTTATTGCTGGTTTTTCTCCATCCTATGACAGCTCCTTGAAAGTCAATCCACAGGCTCCTGTCTTTTTTTCTCTCATCATCAATATCCATTTCAGAGACATACATTCTCTTTGCCACACATCCCTTTGGAATTTGGACATGCACCATATAGATTTGTTCATTTTTCCCAACGTTTGTCTTGTCTACGTTTCTGACTATTTGTGAACATGTTTTCTTAGCAGGCGGCGATGGTAACGATACACCGTACTTTTTACCGTACTCCTTATAATTTTTTGGGTTTATTTTACTACAGTTTGGCTCAACCAAAGTAAATTTACCGGGGTCTTTTTCTTCAAACGGAATTTTAAGCAAATGCTTATACAAAGCGGCCGGCTCAGGAATCGTAAGATCGATAATCTCTCGTACTCCATAGCTGTATATCTGCGCCTTTCTTACCTGATTGACATAGTAAAACTGCCGTGACATATCGGATGAGGCACCGGTATCACCGCCAAAAACATGTTTGTTTTTCTCTTCTGTCTCATCAATAACTTTTCTGGTTGCCAAAGTACGAACATTCTTTTCGACGCGAGAGATCGCTTTTTCTATGATCTCTTTGGAACTCTCTTGCACAAGTTTTCTTGCCTCTTTCTTAACAGTTTTATTGCTTATATTAAACTCTGTGCCAAAAGTGGTGGTTACATTAAGAGTTCCTATGGGGGTTGGCACTTGCCCCTGCGTTGTTAAATCATAGCTTGCCCCGGCATTCATTGCAAGTTCTTGCTCTACCATTTTGTCTATTTCTTTGTGGACGGAGAACTTTTCGTCTGTCTGAAACTCTTTTTCCTTGAAAGTATTGACCTTTTTTTCCTGCTCTGTATAGATCTCTTCACGCTGAAGATGCCGATGTTTGCGAACCCTGATCTCATCTTTCATAATGTTTTCTATGTATGAGATTTCACCTGGTTCATACCCCTCTACTTCATCCTTGACCACAAACAGCTCTGCCAAATAAGGCACTATATCTTCATCGCAGCATCTGCTTTGTGCGACACAGTCATCCTCGCAGAGGCATACACACATACCCGTTTTATGCTTTTGCTGTTTTAGGGAGAGGGCTACGTTTTGTTTTGGAACATTGTTTGGCACAACAATATTGCAAGGGTCAAACAATATCGCAGCGGCATTCAGTACTATGGGTGTTTCAAAATGTTTTTGCACATTAAGATGCATCTCCCTCTTCTTTGAGGCAAACAAAAGTTTTTTGCAAAACTCTAGTGTCAGCAGGGCATATGTTGCACTATATGCTAACGATATCTTTTGATCCAGCACCGCCTGTGCAAGCAAAACATCTTCCAGCATGCATCGCAATTTTACATACAATGTTGGCGAAGAGAATTCCCCGCCTACAAATTTCTTACCAAAAAGCTTCGTCAGTCGCTCTTGCGTTGCATATCGTTTAAATCCATCTACGCTAAAGTCATATCCGCTACAATCGGCATATTGCAATATTTCCATAAAGGGCTTTGGAAACTCATCGATACGCTTAGGTATGGATTTTTCGTTGACAAATTGCTCTATAGCCGCATAAAGTTTTTTTGCCTTGTGGCGCTTGGCAAGCTTTTTCCACCGCTTGTAGCGTTCTGACACTATTGGTGCTTTATGTGTAATATGTGCAATAGCATCTCTCTTTTTCGGTGGTAGCGATTCTGCAGGTCGTATCACCTGCATGCGTAACAACTCTGCCATTTTCATGCCCTCACTTTATCGTTGCATCTACCGCTTTACCAAAATCTTCTCTTAGTTTTGGAACAGCTACTAAACTTCCGCCATAGAAGTAATCATCGAGTGCTACTTTGTCTTTTAGCTCTTGTATCTCTTTAGGCGCTTCAGGCAGTACTGCTACAAACGGTTGGCTGTCGTTATTTTCATCTACGTCAGAGTTGTCATCAAGATGGGTAATAAAACTAACTATGATAATATCCGAGATGCCACCTTCACAACACGGTGGCGCAGGTGGTGGACCAACTTGTCTAAATGTATCCGTAAGCTCACCAAGCAAGTCCATCGACTTATTGCCATTTATGTCAGGAGTACCGTTCTCATCATTGGGAATCAAAATTGCTGACTTATTGCCTAAAACGTTGGTGTTGTCGTTAGCTACCTTACTCTCAAGGTTCGCTTTAAATTGTTCTACAAAGCGCATCTTGTATGCCCTGCTCTCTTGTGTCGTTGTCGTGATATTAAAATCATCCAATGACTTTTGCAGTGCATCCAGGGTGAAAAGTGTTGTTTTGTCCGTATGCAACGACTTTATCGAAGTGTAGTTTGCATATGCTTTTTTATAGAAAGCAGCATCTCTCTTTGTCTCCAAGCCGTTACCACACCCGATCAATGCCAATGCACTCACCGCCGCCAAACCCAGTGTTAAGATTTTCTTTTTCATGATTTGTCCTTTGTGTTGTTTTTCATAGTATGGCATAAGAGTGTAAGAGAGTGTAAGAAAGGATAGAGGGAAAAGTAAAATAGAGTGTATCTACATCCTACTGCAGCATATACCCCTTGCCGTAAACACTTTTGATACTCTCTTTGGGGAGTTTTTTGCGAAGATCACTGACGATATTCTTGACACAATTGACCGAAACCTCTCTATCCATCT
>JALWKQ010000032.1 GCA_027081395.1 Sulfurovum sp.
CCATCGCGACCCCCTTGCGTACCCACTCGTCATGCGCCCACTCAGAACCACTGATCGCATAGGAGGAGAAGGTATAGGCGTAGAGTGCAAGTGTAGAGATATAGCCAAATATCGTATACCATCCGATAAATGATGCCGCAAGGTCAGAGTCGGGGTAGGTACGCTTGAAGAAAGCGTAGGTTGCTCCCTCATCTTTGTAGTAGACTCCGAGTTTGACATAGGAGTAGGCGGCAAAAAGCGCCACCACACCACCCAGCGCGATGGCAAAAGGGGCAAGGAAACCGACCATAGAGACAGCAATGCCCAAGATAGTAAAGATCCCGCCGCCGACCATGCCGCCGACAGCGATAGCGATAAGCTCTTTGAGCCCAAGACTCTTCCTGTGTTGTTGCATTGATTGCTAATCCTCTTTGAGCTCTTCTTCAAGTTTGCGTTCACATCGGATCGCTTCGGCTTTGATCCAGTGAAGCTTGTCGAGGATATGCTCCAGCTCTTTGGTCTGCTCCTGACACTGCTCCTGGATCTCTTTTTTCTTCAAGAGCATTTTTCTGATCTGTTCGGAGATCTCATCGGGTGAGGCGTGGCACGCTTTTGCTGCCTCTTCCTCTTTCTCCAGTACCCACTCCATCATCTTCTTGAGAAAGATATTCATCTATTTATCCTTCTGTGTAGAGCACTTGAGGCTCTCTTCCTTGATCTTTTCGAGTCTGTCGAGGATCTTCTGGATCTCATCGAGCTCCTCTTTGCACTTTTTCTGGAGCGCCTCTTTCTTCTCTTCTACTTTGGCGATCTGCTCATCGACCTCTTTGGGAGAGACATGACACTCTTTTGCCGCCTCTTCCTCTTTCTCCAGTGCCCACTCCATCATTTTTTTGATAAACTCTACCATGCTTTTCTCCTTGTATTCATTTTAAAACATTATAACCCAATTTTCTATTGTGACAATGCAACTATAGGTGCATCCCTCTATTTTTTCTGTTTGGCAAATTTTCGGATCACACCTTCCAGTGCTTCGACTACAGTATCCGGCGGCATGTGCCCATGGGTATAGTGGTACTCTTCATCGAAGCCAAGTTTCATCAGCTTGGCGATAGGGGAGTGCCATGCTATGTCGTACTCTCCGCCGTAGAGTGCGTTGGAGTAGATGAGGATCGCTTCATGTCCGCCCATATTCATAATACAGAAGACTTCAGGTGTGAAAGGTACCTCCTCAGCACTAAACCCCTCACGGCGGAGTATGGCTGAGACGGCGACATCCGCCTGATTGATCGCTATATGTCCAAGCTTTGGCTGGGCGAGGGCATTGATGTCTCCGACAGCATAGATCTCATCATGGTCGAGATGCTTCATCGTTTTGTCCGTCGGTATCCATCCTTTGTCATCGCCCAGTCCGCTTTTGGCGATATACTCCGGGGCTTTGTAGGGCGGGATGATGATCGCCAGATCACACGGCAGTGCCGAACCGTCAGAGAAGATCACGCTGTCTTTAGTGATCTCTGTAAGCTCCTTACCTCTATGAAGCGTGATACCCCGCTCCTGCATCAGTTTGGCGACAGTTTCCCGTGCATTGTCCCCAACATCTTCAAAAAAGGTCTCGGAGGGAGAAAATACGCTGATCGTACTTTTGTCCCGTTTGCCCTCTTCGCGCAGGCGGTGATCCAGCATGAACATCACTTCGCCGATAGGCCCTTCACAGGGTGCTTTGAGCTCCGGTGCATCCACGCGGTGCCCAAATTCACTGCGTGCCGCACCTGTGACGATATCGCCTCCTTCGAAGCTCTTGAGCCTTTCATGGAGGCGTGCCGCTTCGGTATCGTCACAGACGGAGTAGCCATACTCGCGGTAGCCTTTGATCGCGTCATAGTCTTTGACCGCGCCGCTGGCGATGATCAGGTAGTCATAGGATAGTTTTGTGCCGTCATCCAAGATCACTTTTTTGTTTTCGGTATCTATCTCTACCACTTCTCCCCAGGCAAATCCTGCCTCATGTTTGCGAAACTGCGGCGGTGTCTCGATATGCACCTCTTCAAGGGGTTTATCTTCGAGTGCGACTTCCGGCAGAGCAGGACGCTCGAGCGAGTAGTCGTGACGATCCACCATAGTCACTTCGAAGTGATAGCTGTAGTCACTCAGACGATAGAGCGCTCGAAGTCCCGCAAAACCTGATCCTATAATGACGAGTTTTTTTAGTGGTTTTTCCTGCATGAGATATCCTTTTGTTGATCTAATCATATAACGTCATTATATGCCCAAAAGTGAAAGAAAAGTGTGCGTTTTGTAGCAAAAGATTAAAACTTCTTTTCAAAGCTCTTGATCTGCTCCTCTATCTTTTGATACTCAGGCATATATTTCTGCACCAAAGACCAAAATTTAGGAGAGTGGTTTTTGCAATAGATGTGCGCAAGCTCATGAACGATTACATACTCTATGCACGCAGTGGGAAGCTTCATCAGCTGATAGTTGAATGATATGCGGTTTGTTGGGGAGCAAGATCCCCAGCGCTTATTTGCTTTTCTAAAAGAGATATGGGCAGGGGAGAGCTGCATCTCTTCTGACCACTTCTTTGCCAACGGCAGGATCTTGTCGGCAGCTCTCTTTTTGTAGAAGGCATCGATTGCCCCATAGAGTGCTGTCTGAGAGACTTTTTTGGGAGCTTTGATGATGAACTTCGCGTGGGTGAACTTCACTTCGATATTACGGCGTTCCTCTTTGAGGAGTTCTACATAGTAGCTTTTGCCCAGATAGTAGAGCCGTGAACCAGTCTGCATCTCTCCTTCTTCCGCTCTGGCTTTGAAGGATTGCAGATGTTTGAGTATCCAAGCGGATTTTTTGAGTACAAAGGCTTCTATCTCTCTTTCAGTGACTTCGTTGCCGGCTTTGACGGTCACACCCTCTCTATCGACATGGATATAGGTGTTTTTGAGGGTGGGTTTGCGAACGATGTCGTACGCTATGGTCTGTGTACCGTACTCTACACTATACACTTATGCCTCCACCAGTTTTTGGACGATCTCTTTGGAGAGCTTCTTGTCGATGCTATGCTGTGCCAATAGCGGTTTGATCTTGTTGCGCATCTCTTTTTGTGCAGTGCTTTTGGTATAGACGGCAGGACTGGCGAGGAACTCGTCGAGCACTTCGTAGATCTCAAGTGTCAGCTCCGTAGGCTTATCGCAGAGGGGCTCGACGATGTTATAGACGACCAGTTGGCTTTCATCTCTCAGCCCCGCTTTTGTATATCGCTCTTTGTGCCGCTTGATGAGCTCCTCCATCTGGCTTAGCAGATCCGCTGCCGCCTGTTTCCTGTCACTCTTGCGCTCTTGGAGTATCTTCTCCAGCAGCTGAGAAAGTGCCAGCGCCAGTTCGGGGTGCTCCTTTTCGTTGGCTTTGATGATGGCTTTGGCTTTGTCCAGCGGTGAGTGGCTGCCAGCTTTTGTAAGCTCATCTCTGAACTGCCTGTAGTCGGAGATATCGATAGGCTCATCCAGCAGGTATTCGATGCCTTTGCTTCGCAGATGCTCATCGATGATCATCTGAAGCTTCCGGCTCTCCTCTTTGGTGATCTTCTCCTTTTCATCCCGTATCATCAGCTTGATCTCGTTGAAGAGGGTGAAGTCGTACTCGAAACGTGTGGCAAACGCGTCAGGTAGGACGATATCCATCGACTTGTTGAAATCACGCAGCAACTCTTTGAACTTCTCCTTGATATCCTGCGGTTGGAGATACTCGATCGCTTTGAGGATGAAGTCATCTCTTTGTGTGTGCCTGTCATATTTGATCTTCTTGAAGAAGTTGACCAGCTTGGTGTGCCTGTTCTCCAGCACGGTCTTTTCTGTTTCGATATCTTTCATCACATCGCTTGGCTCAAGATCACCCGAGAAGATCTCCAGCGCCTCGACCAGATGCTTGGTGATCCCTACATAGTCGACCACATACCCCGCATACTTGCCTTTGCGCACCCTGTTGACCCTGGCGATGGCTTGCAGGAGATTGTGCTCTTTGAGTACCTTGTCCAGATAGAGGGTTTGGAGTATCGGCGCGTCATAGCCTGTGAGCAGCATATCACTCACGATCAAAAAGGCGGTGTTGTCATACTGTTTGCGTCCGGCTCTGCTCTTGTCGCTCTCATCCCCAAAGGGCAGTTTGAACTCCTCGATGGTCTGCTTGATCTCCTCTTGCGGCGTCGCCAGCTCGAAGTACTCCTTGGGGTCTTTCTTGGTATCGAAGCTCATGATCACTTTGGAGGTGTAGGGGTTGAGTCCGAGCTCTGTCAGTGCGTCAAGCGCTTTTTTGTAGGCGATCGCCTGCTTTCGGTTGTGACAGACGATCATCGCCTTAAATCCGTCCGGGTAGATTTTCTTACTATAGTGCTCTACGATGTGCTTGGCTATCTCTTTGACCCGTTGCTCCGCCAGCAGTATGACATCAAGCGAAGTTGATTTCTTTTTGAGGTATCCCTGCTTCTCTTCGCTGACACCTTCGAAGACCTTGCCGAAGACTTCATCCATCTGTTCTTTTTCGATGAAGAGCTTGGGCAGTCCTGTCTCGTAGAGGATCGGCAGGGTATTACCATCAGCTACGGACTGCTTGATGGTATATTTGTCGATGTAGTCACCGCCGTAGAACTCCCTGAGTGTTGACTTGCTCTCTTTGTCTATCGGCGTACCCGTAAAGGCGATGAATTTGGCGTTGGGGAGTGCCTGACGCATATAGGCAGCCGTCAGTCCGTACTGGCTTCGGTGCGCCTCATCGATGAGGACAAAGATGTTCTCCTTGTCACTGAGTACCTCCGGCTCTCTCTGCGCTTCAGCTCTCTCCTGAAATTTGTGGATGGTCGTCATCAGCGTCTTGCCGTAGCTGTCTTTGAGCAGGTTTTTGAGGTGTGAAATGGAGCTTGTCTGTATGGGGTTGGGGAAGCCCGTGCGTCTGAAGGTGGAGCTGATCTGATTGTCGAGGTCTATCCGGTCGGTGACGACCAAGATGGTCGGGTTGTCAAACCCACTGTTCTGCGCTCTAAGCTTGGTAGCGAGGTAGATCATCGTGATGGACTTGCCTGAGCCCTGTGTATGCCAGACGACCCCGCCTTTCTCCTCGGTCTTGAGACGATGGACGATCTTGTTGACCGCTCTGAGCTGCTGGTAGCGCGGCAGCTTCTTGATGGTCTTGCCCTCGACCACTTCAAAGATGACGAAGTATTTGATGATGTCGAAGAACTTCTCTGGCTTGAAGAGGTTGTAGAGCATGATATCCTGCGGGGTGATCTCCCTGTCTGTTATCAAGGATTTCAGCTCATCGTTGGGTGCTTCGTTGAACTTGGAGTAGAACTCCATCGGGCTCTCTATGGTGCCGTAGAGGGCGTTGACGCGGTTGATGGCGGCGCAGACCTGATTGTAGTAGAAGAGTCGGGGTGAGTTCTCCTGGTAGTAGAGCAGGTCAGGGATGTCGGTGATGTCCACCGTCTGGTTCTTGGCTTCGATGAGCACCAGCGGCAGCCCGTTGACAAAGAGCACGATGTCGGGGATGGAGTTGGCTCGCTCGCCTTTGAACTTCATCTGGTTTACCACAAGGAAGTCATTATTTTCGATGTTGTCGAAGTCGATGAACTTGACGGGAACAGGGTGCTCGTCCGGCGTGGGCTTGAGTGTGAAAGCGTCGGCTCGGGTGATGAGCTGGTGGATGGCGGCGTTGGTCTCCATCAGGCTGCTGCCGTTTGCAGATCGGATCTTTTTGATGACCTTATGGAGGTTGTTTTCACTCAGCCATGGGTTGAGACGCATCAGGGCGCTCTCGAGCCGCTCTTGGAGCACGACTTCGCTCATCGCCCCTTTGGCATCGAGGTGTTCGTAGCGGAGCTTCTTGAGGAGCTCGATGGCTGGGAGTTCGGACTGGGTGTATTCGCTCATCCTAAACCTTTCAATGTTTTTTCAATCTCATCTATCATACCTTTACCCTCACTTCCCCCGTCAGCAGTTTCTGCATCAAGCCTTTTTTGAGTCTTTCGTATTTCTCTTTTTTGGCTCGTAGGGTGTCGAGTTTGTCATCGGCGGTGGAGAGGATTTTTGCGATTTGTTTTTGTTCGGGGAGGGGTGGGAGTGGAATAAGTGAATTCCTAACCTGCTTAAGACTAATTTGTGGATATGCTTGTCCTGTTGTGATTTTATAATAATTGAGTCGATACTTGTCCTGTAATAGGTATTGAAAAACAAATTCATTATAAATATTTTTATTACTCAATCTAATTCGAGCAATGTGTTGATTTATGTTACCTGAGCCGAATGTATGATCTAACAAAACCACTCTTCCAACATTTCCAGTAATCGTCATAAGGAGATCCCCAGCTTGAATTTGACTTCTGTTCATATATTCATTCGCTTTAGCACTTATATACATAGCTGCACTTAAATCTAAACCATTATCAGATACACATTCACTTCTCAAAAATGGTATACCTGATTCCTGCCATTCAAAACCATATGTTGTTGGGGTTGAGCCTTTTGTTATAAAATCAGAAATATCCTCAAGCTTCACAACCTCCCACTCCTTCGGTATCCTCCCAATCTCACTATCCTTGAACTCCGAATGCCCGATGCCCTCACTCAAGAGCTTCTGCATCAACCCTTTTTTGAGTCTTTCGGTTTTGGCTATCTGCGCGC
>JALWKQ010000033.1 GCA_027081395.1 Sulfurovum sp.
TTGCCGTAGAGCTCTTTGCCTATGGCTCTAAAGAGCTGATAGGATTTTTCCCTAAGCAGTGCACCGGAGATGCCTCCAAAATCTTTTTTGTAAGGGCTGTCGGTGATCGTATAGTCGATCGTTGTATTGGTAGCGATGATCCCCGCCGCACCTGCATCTACGGCACTTTTACAGAGTGCCACGGCATCTTCTGGGAGCATGTCGGGTGCGATCTTGAGCAGTACCGGTTTGTCTGTGATCTCTTTTGCCATCGTAAAGACAGCATGGATGAACGACTCGTTTTGAAGATCTCTCAGACCCGGGGTATTGGGGGAGGAGATATTGATGACGATATAGTCTCCGTAATGTTTGAACGCTTTGAAGAGGGTTTCATAGTCATCGAGTGCTTCATTCTCCGGTGTATTTTTGTTTTTGCCGATATTGATGCCGATGGGGTAGTCAAAAAAGTAGAGCTTTTTGAGCTGTCGGATCATATAGTGTGCACCTTTGTTGTTGAAGCCCATGGCATTCTGGATCGATGCTTCATCGACAAGTCTGAAGAGTCTCGGCTTGGGATTACCCGGCTGAGGACGGGGTGTAACAGTACCGATCTCAGTAAATCCGAACCCCAGTGTCGGTGTCGCCATGATATACTCTCCGTTCTTGTCAAAACCCGCCCCAAGTCCAACGGGGTTTTTGAAGGTACGGTCAAAGAATCTCTGTTCGAGTATAGGTTGTGTAACAAAATAGCGATTTTTGAGCATACGCAGGATCGGCAGACACGGCGAGACAGCTCTCAGTCCCAAAGAGGCAACTGTGTGTGCAGTCTCAGGATCAAGCTTGAAAAGGATTTTTTTTAGATTTTTGTAGGTAAGGACAGACACTATAATCTCCGTAATAAATTACGCGATTATAGCCAATTTCTAATAAAAGTAGTGCAGGGCGACAGTAGCTCCCTTGATGGTGTCGATATCCTCAAAACCCTCTACCTTGTAGTAGTGGTATGAAAGATCAGCATCTACAGTGTCGGTCGCATAAAGGATTAGCCCCAGTGCTGCACCGTAGTAGTATCCGCTGTCATCGTTCAAGGTATTGTCATCATAATTGACTGTACCCACTACCATACCGGCATAGAGTCTGTATTTTGGGCTGCCAAAGAGCTCATCTAAGAGTATTTTGTCGATCTCAAGATTGAAGCTGCTGTAGCTCCCGGAAAATTCATAGCTGAAAGTGGTACGAAGATCCACTGTCTGTTTGCCGTACTGGATGGCTGTTGTGGTCTCTTTGATCGTACTGCTTTTTTTCAGATCTATCGTTTGGGTGGTGACTGTTACCCCGATAAAGGGGAATTCCTCGACAATTGCACTGAAAAGAAAGGTATATGTACAGATAAAGAGAAAGATAACTCTTGACATTCTATTTCTCCGCTAAATAATTAGAAGAATCATAGCACCAATTGTGTTAAGGATCTCTTATTGGTAGCTATTAGAGCTTTTTGGCAAGTTTTTGATAGGTTTCACAGTTCTCAAGAAGTGCTTTATGTCGTCCCTGACAGATGATCTTTCCCTCCTCAAAGACCAATATTCTATCGGCATCCTCGATCGTACTGAGACGATGTGCGACAGTAAAAGTGATCATCTCCGGTTTCAGTGCGTGCAGTGCCTTTTGGATCAGTGCCTCGCTTTTGTTGTCGAGTGCGGAAGTGGCTTCATCCAGGATCAGGATATCCGGGTTCTTGTAGAGTGCGCGTGCCAAAGCGATACGCTGCCGCTGTCCGCCTGAGAGGTTGTCACCGTTTTGTGCGAGTCTGGTATGGATACCCTCTTCAAGTTTGTCTATAAACTCCATTGCATAGGCTTTTTGGAGTGCTTCAACGACTCTTGTCTCATCGATCTCTTCACCATAAGCGACATTGGCAGCGATGGAGTCGTTGAAGATGTATATTCTTTGGGTGACGTAGGCAATTTTTTTGTGAATAGACGCCAATATAAAACTGCGGTAATCCCTGCCGTTTATCAGGATCTTCCCTGATGTAGGATCGTAGAAGCGCACCAGAAGATTGACAAATGAGCTTTTGCCCGCGCCGCTGTCACCTACAAGCGCAATATTTTCACCCCGTTTAGCTTCTATAGAGATATCAGTAAGTGCGGGTGTGCCGTCATATGAGAGGGAGACATGATCGAAGGTGACATTGCATATGGTCTCGTCAAGCGCTCTCTCTCCGGAGAGGATTTTCGGGGTCGTTTCGAGGAGCTCCTGCATCCGTTTGTTAGCACTGATAGCATCTTGTGCCTGATTGTAGAGTGTTGAGAGACGTTTGATGGGATCATAGAGCATGAAAAGCGCCGTGGCAAATGCGAAGAACGAACCCACTGTCATTCTCCCTTCAATCACCTCTGTACCGCCGATATAGATCACAACACCGATCGCTACTGCACCCAGAAGCTCCATCACGGGTGAGATAAGTGCGTTGGTTTTGATCTGTTTCATGATGAAGTGAAAGACATTGCGGTTCTCTTTGGCAAAGCGTTCCGCCTCATAGGTCTGGGAAGAGTTGGATTTGATCACCTCTATGTTGGAGAGGATCTCACCCAGTCGGCTGGTCATATCTGCCGTACTCTCCTGCGAGAGCCTGGAGTATTTACGCATACGTTTGGCAAGGCGGGAGAGGGGCAGAAGTGCAAGAGGCATGATGATCAGGAAATAAAATGCCAGCTTGGGACTCTCATAGATCACATACGCTGTCAAGGCGATGATGACCATGGTCTCTCTGATCAGGTTTGGGATGATCGTCGCAACGACTGTCTGGATACGCATGATATCGTTGGTCACACGCGAAAGTATCTCTCCACTGTGCATGGTGCGGAAAAAGTCAATATCAAGATAGGTTAGATGGCTTACAAGTCTGTCTCTGAGCTTGCGCACAACATCCTGTCCGATATAGGAGGTATAATAGGTCTGTACATATCTTCCTATCCCTTTTAGTGCGAAGACAGCCACAAGCAGAAAAGGAATAAGGTTGAGCATCTCTCTGTCTTTGTTAATAAAGACTTCATCGAGTACCGGTTTGATGAGCTGGGCACTGCCGGCTGTTCCTGCTGCTACAGCGATCATACCGAGGATGGCGATAAAAAACTCTTTTTTGTATCCTGCCAAATAGGGCAGATACTGTTTGAGCAGCGCTTTCATTTTAGATCTTTTCCCATACGGTACCCTCTGGGGTATCCATGATGGCGATTCCCATAGCGGTAAGTTCGTCACGGATGGCATCGGAGGTGGCGAAATCTTTGGCAGCTTTGGCGCTTGCACGCTTTTGAAGCTTCTCTTCGATCTGGGCTTTAAGATCTTCATCGACGCCGATCTGAAAGTAGCTGTAGGGCTCTTTGCCGCCAAAGCCGAGAAGGGTATCGACAAACTCGAGATTGGCGAGGGTCTCTTTTTTGAGCGCTTTGTCTTTGGGGTTTGTATCGAGCTGTTCGTTGGCATTGGCGACCATCTCGTCGATGTGTGCAAGAGCTACGGAGATGTTGAGGTCGTCTGCCATTGCCTCAAGCAGGGCTGCTTTGAAATCTTTGTTGACAGAGGATGCTTTGCCGGGCAGCAGACGCTTTTTGAGGCGGTAGAGTTTGTCCAGGCGCTTTTTGGCAGTGAGCAGATCCTCTTCGTTGAAGTTGAAGTCGTTGCGGTAGTGTACTGAGTTGAGATAGTAGCGCAGCACCTCTCCGTCATAGACCTTGAGGGCATCTTTGAGGAAAAAGCTGTTGCCCAGACTTTTGCTCATCTTCTCGCCGTCGATCTGTACAAATCCGTTGTGCATCCAGTACTTGGCAAGTTCATGTCCGGTTGCACAGCGGCTCTGAGCAGCTTCGTTTTCATGATGCGGGAAGAGCAGATCAGCACCGCCGCCGTGGATGTCGATGCTGTAGGTGCCGTTGCCTTCAAAGTGCTTTTCTATCATTGCCGAACATTCGATATGCCAGCCCGGGCGTCCTTTGGAAAACGGCGCGTCAAAACAGATATCCTCTCCCCCCTTGCAGGCTTTCCATAGAGCAAAATCTTTGGGGTTGCGCTTTTCGCTGTTGTGTTCAACACGGCTTAGGTTCTCTTCATCGTCATGGACTTTGTGTGAGATCTCTCCGTAGTGCGGGTCTTTGGAGGTGTCGAAATAGACATCACCGTTGCTGACGACATAGGCACAATCCTTATCGATCAGTTTCTCTATCATATGCTCTATCGCATCCATAGACTCGGTCGCTTTGGGTTCGATATCAGCTCTTTGTATACCGAGTCTATGCATCTCCTCGAGGTAGCGCTCTATGTAGTACTGCGTGATCTCTTCAAGACTTTTGCCCGTCTCTTCGACCTTTTTGATGATCTTGTCATCAATATCGGTAAAGTTTTTGCACAGGGTCACGCGGTAGCCCAATGCCTTCAAGGTACGCGAAAGCATGTCAAACGCCAGTGCACTCCGGGCATGTCCAAGGTGGGCATCGTCATAGACAGTCGGACCGCAGACATAGATGGAGACCTCCTTCTCTTTGATAGGTTCGAAAGGTACTTTTGCCTTTTTGACTGAGTCGTAGAGTTGCATAGTGATTGATAGCCCTTTAGTGATTATTGTTGTGATTATAGCCAAAATCCTTTTATGGTTATCGTATCCAGGTGAGCAGTTGGGTATTGACCCGGGCAAAGAGCAGGGCAGCGAGAAGCATCAGCAGGACGAAATAGAGCAGTTTTTTGTCGTAGAGGATCGTTTGTAGACGGTCAAAGCCGACTGCTTTGACGGTAAAGAAAAAGAGTACCCAGCCTCCGATACTGCCTGCGAGTGCTAGCCCTGCTGCACCGAGTGGATGCATGAGTAGCAGGGATGCTGAGACCGATGTGATGAGAGAGTAGAGTGCGATCTTGGCAGCTCTTTTGTGGCGGTGTGAGGCGTAGAGAAAGAGTGAAAAGAGCTTTGCTAGTCCGAAAGGCAGCAGCCCTATCATGTACATCTGTAGCACTTTGGCGGTCTCAAGTGTCTGCACGGAGCCAAACTTGCCCCGTTCAAAAAGCAGCCAGACGATAGGTTCTGCAAGGAGTATGCCTCCAAGCATTGCAAGAGAGAGGAGAAAGGCAAGCAGCCAGAAAGCCTCGTGCAGATGGCGGTAGGCAGCCTGCTCATCGCTCTTTTTGAGTGCTTTGGATACCGAGGGGAAGAGTACTGTTGCCGTAGCGATCGCGATGATCGCAAGAGGGAGTTGGAAAACACGGTTGGCATAGAAGAGATAGGAGACCGATCCGGTAGCGAGGAATGTGGCGAGCATCGTATCGATAAAGGCTGATATCTGGGGTGTTGCATTGCCCAGTATGCCGGGCAGAAAAAGGGTGTTGAAGTGGCTGATCTCCTCTTTGACATCTTTTTTATGACGGTATTGCCATCCTCCCAGAAGTATGCGATGAAGTTTGAGCTTTTTGATCGCGACAAGGTGTGCAACGACCTGTAGTATGCCGCCGATAAATACGGCATAGCTGAGCGCATAGGCGACCGTTTTGGGGTCGGACTTCATATAGATCCAAAGTGCACTGATCATTGAGATATTGAGCAAGGCTGTAGAGAGTGCTGTCGTTGCAAAGTGCTCTTTGTACTGAAGTATCGTAGCGAGGAAGGTCACGATAAAGATCAGATCGAGATACCAGAAGTTGATGGCAGTCAGCGGCGCTGTTTGGGCGATGAGCTTCTCATCCCATCCCCAGGCGAGGAGTTTGGTGATAGGCTCTGGAAAGAGTGTGATGAGCAGAGAGAATGCTGCCAGAAAAAGCAGAAACCTCAAAAAGATCGCCGTGGCAAAGACCCCTTTGTGGCGACTTGCGATAAAAGAGGGCATAAACGCCTGAGTGAAGGCGCCCTCTGCAAAGATGCGGCGAAAGAGGTTTGGCAGCTTGAATGCCACAAAGAACATATCTGACCAGACCGAAGCACCCAGCGCGGATGCCATCAGGACATCACGCCCCAAGCCTGTGATCCGTGAGAGGAGGATACCGAAACTGTTGGTAAAGATCGATCGTAGCCGCATGATACTCTTTGGTGTTAGGTTGTGCATATTTTAGCGTAATGTTGATTTGAGATAAAAATATTACAATATGACATATTTTAGCGGTCGAAGAGAGATGCAGGCTATACTGCCGCTATAAAACGATATAAAGGATAGGCTATGATTGTCGGTATCGAAGGCACAGTGGAGAAAAAAGATCCCACCTATGTACATATCAACGTCGGCGGTTTGATCTACGAGGTACACATCTCGATCAATACCTCCAACGCTATAAAAGATAAAAAGGTCAAACTCAATGTCACTCAGATCATCAGAGAGGATACCAATGCTCTCTACGGCTTTATCGATCACAACGAGAAGAAGATGTTTGATACTGTACTCAAGATCAACGGGGTAGGCCCCAAGGTGGGATTGGCGATCTGTTCGACTTTTACGCCTGAAACCTTCGCCAAAGTGGTCGCTTCCAAAGATGTCAGTATGCTCAAGCGTGTACCGGGTATCGGTCCCAAGGCGGCAAGCCGGATACTTGTAGAGCTGGCGGACTTCATCGT
>JALWKQ010000034.1 GCA_027081395.1 Sulfurovum sp.
GTATCAAATTCATCCGTATTATGGGAAAAGCCGCATTTGCCAAGATAGAGGACAACGATGGTCTTGTACAGATCTACTACAACCGTGACGACCTTCCGGAAGGCTACTACAACAACATTGCCAAGAAACTCTTTGAAGTCGGTGACATTATTGAGGCGACTGGCTATCCCTTCGTCACACAGACTGGTGAGCTGACGCTGCACTGCAAAGATATCAAGATCGTCTCCAAAGCGATCATGCCGCTTCCAGAGAAGTTCCATGGACTAACCGATCAGGAGATCCGCTACCGCCAGCGCTACCTGGATATGATCATGAACCCGGAGGTCAAAGAGACCTTTGTGATGCGTTCAAAAATCGTCTCACTCATCCGACGCTTTTTTGAAGACCACGGTTTCCTTGAAGTCGAAACACCGATGATGCACCCTATCCCCGGCGGTGCCAATGCCAAACCTTTCATCACCCACCACAATGCACTTGGTGTTGACCGATACCTGCGTATCGCCCCTGAGCTCTACCTCAAGCGTCTGACTGTCGGCGGTATGGAGGCGGTCTTTGAGATCAACCGGAATTTCCGTAACGAGGGGATGGATCAGACGCACAACCCGGAGTTTACCTCTATCGAGTTCTACTGGGCATACCACAACTACCATGACCTTATGAAGCTCACAGAGGATCTTTTCGACTACATCTTTGCCGAGCTGCAGCTGCCCAAAACACTCACCTACGGTGAGATGGAGATCAACTTCACTACACCATTTGCCAAAGTACCGTTCGTTGAGGCACTGACCACCATCGGCGGTGTACCGGCTGACGTTGCCACTGATCGTGAAAAAGGACTTGCCTATCTCAAAGAGCACGGTGTCGAAGTCAATGAGAACCTCACACTCGGCTATGTACAGGCAGAACTCTTTGATGAATTTGTCGAAGGGAAACTGATCAACCCAACCTTTATCACAGATTACCCTATCGATATCTCACCACTTTCAAGAAGAAGTGACGAAAATCCTGAAATTGCAGAGCGTTTCGAGCTCTTTATGGCAGGTAAGGAGATCGCCAACGGATTTAACGAGCTCAACGACCCTATCGATCAGTTCGAGCGTTTCAAAGCACAGGCAGAGGCAAAAGAGGCTACAGGCGATGAAGAAGCAATGCACATGGATCTCGACTTTGTACGTGCACTCGGACACGGTATGACACCCACAGCCGGAGAGGGTATCGGTATCGACCGTCTGGTGATGATGCTGACCAACAACCACTCCATCCGTGATGTGATCCTCTTTCCTGCCATGAAACCAGAAGCGGCACTCGAAGAGAGACCCAAAAACGCCTGCAAAAAGTGCGGTAACACCAACGAAGAGGAGCTCAAACCTGCCAAAAAAGGCAAAGGGTTCTTCTGTATCGATGCGGCGGCGTGTAAAAAACGTGAGCAAGGTCAAAAAAAGTAAAAATTGGATATAAATCCAACAAGAAAGCAAAAAGGAACACTATGAGTTATGCACTAGAATCATTTGACCCCGAGATCTTTGAAGCAATTGAAAATGAGCGCCAGAGACAGACTGACCATCTGGAGATGATCGCATCTGAAAACTTCACACTACCTGCTGTGATGGAGGCGATGGGCTCAGTCTTTACCAACAAATATGCAGAAGGGTATCCGGGCAAACGGTATTATGGCGGATGTGAGTTTGCGGACCAGGTAGAGCAGCTTGCTATCGACCGTGCCTGCGAACTCTTCTGCTGTGACTATGCCAATGTACAGCCCCATTCAGGATCTCAGGCAAACGGCGCGGTATATGCAGCACTCCTTAAGCCCTATGACAAGATCCTCGGTATGGATCTCAGCCACGGCGGACACCTCACACACGGCTCAAAACCAAGTTTCTCAGGCAAGAACTACCAGAGCTTTACCTACGGTGTAGAGCTTGACGGACGCATCAACTACGACAAAGTCATGGAAATTGCAAAGACCGTACAGCCCAAGATCATCGTCTGCGGCGCTTCTGCCTATGCCAGAGAGATCGACTTCAAGAAGTTTAGAGAGATCGCCGATGAAGTGGGTGCGATCCTTTTTGCCGATATCGCACACATTGCAGGTCTTGTCTGTGCCGGTGAACACCCAAGCCCGTTCCCTTATGCAGATGTCGTCACGACCACCACACACAAAACACTCGCAGGACCAAGAGGCGGGATGATCATGACCAATGACGAGGATATCGCCAAGAAGATCAACTCAGCCATCTTCCCGGGACTTCAGGGCGGTCCTCTGGTACATGTGATCGCTGCCAAAGCGGTAGGCTTCAAGCACAACCTCTCAGACGCATGGAAAGTCTATGCCAAGCAGGTCAAGAAAAACGCTTCTGTCCTTGCGGATATCTTGATGAAACGCGGCTACGATGTCGTCTCAGGCGGTACCGACAATCACCTTGTACTTGTCAGCTTCCTCGATAAAGAATTCTCAGGCAAAGATGCCGATGCAGCACTCGGTGCAGCAGGCATTACTGTCAACAAAAACACTGTTCCGGGTGAGACACGCAGTCCGTTTGTCACCTCCGGTATCCGTATCGGTTCGCCTGCACTCACAAGCCGCGGTATGAAAGAAGCAGAGTTTGAGATTATCGCCAACAAGATCGCCGATGTGCTTGACAATATCAACGACAGTGGGCTGCATGCGAAGATCAAAGAGGAGATGAAAGAGCTCGCTTCCAATTTCGTGATCTATGAGAAGTCGATCTACTAACATTGAAAGTCTTTGATTTAGCGTTCGATACCGACCACTACTATATCAAGCGCCCAAGGGTTGTCGACCAGATACAGTTCGACAACCGTACCTTCTACGCCAAATTTGAGCGTATCGATGAACCGCTGACCCCTCTGCTCTGGCAGCAGCATCTTGACAAACAGTACACCATCGCCGTCCCCCTGCTCAAAGAGGGGCTAACAGAGTATCTTGTCATCGAGTACAAAGGGGATGAGTATCAGCGTTTCTACCATCTGATCAAACATCTTTTTGCAACACTGGATATCACTGAGTATCATATCTATCAGGGCAAAGATGAAGAACGGATACAGGTCTTTGTCAAGGTACCCTCCATTTCTCTTGAAGAGGCAGATGCCAAACTGGATGAGCTATCAAGTGCCCTCAAACAAAAGATGACAAAAAAATGGAAATGCCTCCCCTCTATGAATCTACCAGAAGCATACAATATCGTCACCCTGCCTTATAAGGTGCTATAGTTCCTACCGTTTCAAAAACTTTTTCAGTTTTTTCAGGGAATAGGTATTGATAACATCCGATTTCTCCAGCCAGCCTCTGCGTGCCTGATAGACACCGTATTTCATGAAGTCAAGACAGTAGGTACGGTGCGCATCACTGTCAATAGCAAATTTGAGCCCTTTGTCTCTGGCTCTCTTGGTATAGATATCGTTTAGGTCAAGACGTTTGGGCTGGGCATCGATCTCCATCACAGTACCATACTCGTATGCTGCATCAAATATCTTCTCCATATCCGCTTCATAGGCGGGACGTTTGCCTATCAGTCTGCCTGTAGGGTGTCCGAGGATATGCACATAGGGGTTTGAGATCGCCTTAATGATGCGCTTGGTCTGCGCCTTTTTCGTCAGATTGAAATGGTCATGCACCGAGACGATCACAACATCAAGCTGCCGGAGTATTTCATCCTCCATCGCCAAAGAGCCATCCTCAAGGATATCGACCTCCATCCCTTTGAGGATCGTAAAGTCCGGGTGTACCTGATTGTAGGCATCGATCTCCTCAAACTGCTGATATGTCTTCTCCGGGGTCATACCGTGCAGCAGCGGTATATGATAGGAGTGATCTGAGATGACGATATACTCATACCCTTTGGCGCGTGCCGCATCTGCCATCTCGGCAACGCTGTTGCTGCCGTCGCTATAGTGGGTATGCATATGCAGATCGCCCCGGATATGCCTAAGCTTGATCAGTTTGGGCAATGTATGGTTCTTCGCAGCCTCCAGCTCACCCCGCATTTCACGCAGTTCGGGTTCGATATAATCGAGTCCGAACGCCTTATAAAAAGACTTTTCGGTACGCCCGGAGATATCTACACCGTTTTCATCAAAAATGCCGTATTCATTGACTTTCCATCCGCGCTCTTTTGCCATCTTGCGCAGAGCAAGCGTATGGGCACGCGACCCGGTAAAGTAGTCAAGCGTCGTGCCGTAGTCTGAAGGACGTGCTGTTTTGAGGTCAACCTGCAGGTCATTTTCCAGTACGATGGTTGTCCGGCTCTGACCTTCTACGATCACCTCCTTGCATTTTTCATACGCGACAAACTGTTTGGCTACCTCCTCTGGAGAGGTAGTCACAACCACCATATCCAGATCCCCGACTGTCTCTTTGCGGCGACGATAACTTCCTGCAATGATCGCTTTCTTGACTGCCGGCGAGCGCTCCATATAGGCGACAAAATCCTCTGCATAGGGCTCTGCATCCACATAGAGAAAACGGCGTCCCTCCTGTTTGCGCATCATCACACCCTCAAGTATACGCGCTTCAAGCTTCTCGCTAAAACCGGGAAGTTCTCTGATCTTGTGCTGCTGTGCTGCCTCTCGCAATGCATCAAGTGAATCGATCCCCAGCATCTCATACAACTCTCTGACACGCTTTGGCCCCAACCCCGGTATCGCCAGTATCTCCAAAAGTCCTTTGGGGAACTTTTTTTGATACTTTTCCAATGCACTCATGCGTCCTGTGGTGACAATCTCTTCTATCTTCTTGGCAATCTTCTCTCCAATATGCGGCAGCTTGGTCAGATCCTCGCCTGCTCGTACCATCTCCTCGATACTCCGGGGATAGGTTGCGATGATGCGTGCCGCATTTTCATAGGCACGCACTCGAAAAGGGTTCTCATCCGCAAGCTCAACATACTGTGCAAGTTTCTCAAAATATTTGGCTATTTCTGCATTTGAAAGGCTCATACGCTTTTCCTCCTCATACATTGGGTGATCCATGGAACAGTAGCGTTTTCTATCCAATGATACATCTTTTTTACTTTTACTCTCCCCAAAAAAGAGCCGTACCAAGAAAGTGGTAAAGTGTTAATATATACAAATATGATATAATTGATACCAAAATACAGATGGGAGATTTCACCACCATGAATGACCACAATCTTGATGACCTTATCATAGATAATATCGATCCTAAAACCAGTAAAACCAAAAGCTTTTTGACGATTATAGCTTTGGCTATCGTTGTACTTATTGTTGCAATCATCCTCACCAAAATCGTCTTGAAAGATCCCAATGAGAAGCTGGTACTGGATGAGAGTGACACTGAGATGATCAGTCCGGAACTTACTCTGCAGCCTTCTACGTCCAAGACAGATACACCTGCCAAAGAGAGCGAAAGTTCGCAGGATCTTGCTTTGCATACCCCTGCCAAAGAAACTGCTCCTACTCAACCTACAGTGATAGAACCGACTGTATCATCTCTATCTTCACAAGAGAAAGCAAACAGTGCCGAACAAAAAAAGGCAGAAGAGAAAGCCGAGCAGGCGCGTCTGGCTCTGGAAAAGGAGAAGATCGCTGCACAAAAGGCACTCGAAGAGAAGCTTCGGAAAGAGGCTATGGAGAAAGAGGCAGCGCTCAAAGAGGAGAGAATCGCAGCCGAGAAGGAACGTCAAGAACGCCTAAAGCGAGAGGCAGCCGCCAAACAGGCAGTACAGACATCCTACTATATCCAGGTCGGCTCTTTTACCCAGACACCAAGCAGCCGCTTCCTCTCCATCATCAAAAAAAGCGGTTTTGACTACACGATCACCCCTCCCAATGCATCAGGCAGCAAGAAGCTGCTCATAGGTCCCTACAGCACACGGGCACAGGCAGATACCGCACTTGTGCGTGTACGTGACCGTATCAACAAAAGCGCCTTTGTCGTCAAAAAGTAGTATAGATGCACAAGACTATCCTTTTTGACCAGCTTACCCCTGTAGCGCTCTATGGAGAGATCAAACAGAAGTTCCCCGATGAGATCACGATGCTCTTTGAGAGTGTGGTCAATACCAGCGACGGCAACTTCTCCTTTATCACTATCGGCAGTAAAGAGCGTATCAGGTATCAGGACAAACAGACCCGCTATACGGATGAAGAGGGCAATACACGTACTCTCACCGAAGACCCTTTCAGCTTTCTCAAATCCTATTATGCCTCTGTGGACAAAGCGAAATACAAAGCACTCTCACAGGAGCTAGGCTTCTCATTTGTTGACGGCTTTATCGGATTTATCGCTTATGATATGGTCAAGGTCTTCGAACCTGTGCTTGATGATGTCATGGACGCACTCCACGATCCGCTCCAGACACCCGACCTCGATCTGGTGCGTCCCAAGATCATCATCGCCTACTCCCACAAAAGCGCCAAGCTTACCCTAATACTCAACGACCCCTCTATGCAGGAGGCATTTGATGAGATAGAAGCGATGCTGCACGACACATTCAAGCCGCTCCCCCTCAAAGCCGCCAAGCTTGAAGGCGAAGGAGAGTTCAGTATCGAGGAGGCACGCTTCAAAGCACTGGTGGATGA
>JALWKQ010000035.1 GCA_027081395.1 Sulfurovum sp.
CGAATGTTTTTCAGAGGATTCGATTGTTTATGATTGACATTTTACCTTAAATCTGTATAATCCGAAACATGAAATTTGACAATAAAGATTTGATACTCTTTGATCTGGACGGCACACTGATAGACTCTGCCCCCGATCTGGCATATGCGGTCAACAGGATGCTTGAGACCTTTGGGCTCGAACCCTACGATCTTGAGACGATCCACCACTGGGTGGGCAACGGTGCGCAGATGCTGGTCAAGCGTGCACTGCTTGGCAAGCGTGACGTAGAGGATGAGAGTATCGATAGCGGACTCTTTGAGAAGGCACTCTCAGCGTTTATGACGTATTATCGTGAGCACCTCTGCGAAGAGACCTATGCCTATGAGGGAGTACCCGAGACACTTGCCAGACTCAAGGCAGAGGGCTACACTCTTGCCATCGTCACCAACAAGCCCTACGGCTTCGTAGCGCCGATCCTTGAGAAGCTCTCCCTCTGGGAGCTCTTTGACTACACTGTCGGCGGAGACTCGCTGCCGCTCAAAAAGCCAGATCCCTCCCCCCTGCTGCATGTCTGCAACACCTTGGGATACGGGGTTGGCGAAACTGTCATGGTAGGCGACTCCAAAAACGACATCCTCGCCGCCAATGCCTGCGGCATGGACTCGGTAGGTGTGACCTATGGGTATAATTATGGTGAGGATATCAGAGTACATCAACCCAGTGTTGTTATAGATAATTTCAAAGCGTTATTAAATATCCTGTAGGGTATTTGTACCCCGATGGAAAAAGGAAACAAATGTCCGGTACACAAACAAAGATAGCGATCATCGGCGGCGGCATCGCAGGCTCTACGGCAGCGCTGCTGCTCTCTCGTACAGGTGCGCAGATCACACTCTACGAGAAAGCCTCCAGCCTTGTCAGCGGTCCGCCCTTTTGTCACCTGCATGCCGGAGGCAACCTCTATCCGGAGATCAGTGACGAGCAGTGTCTCAAACTCCTTGAGCAGTCCATCGCCTTTGCCAGACTCTATCCGTATGGTGTAGATCACCGCCCTACCATCACTGCCCTGCCTGCCTACTGCTCCCGCTCTACAGCACATCTTTTGCCGCGCCTGGAGAAGCTCACGGCACACTACCGTACGCTCATAGCCAAGGATCCAGCCAACGAAGTGCTCGGAAAACCTGAGCACTACTTCAGACTCTACGACAAAACGACGATAGAGTCACTCAAAAAACACCCGATCGTACCCCATCCGCAGACACCCGATGAGTGGATGATCCCCTTTGCCCATGAGGTCGATCTGGATACCATACAGTTTCCTGTCATCCTCGTGCAGGAGTACGGGCTCAACCTCTTTCGCATCGGTGCAGGAGAGATGCTCGCTCTATCCCAAATACCCAATGTCGATCTGAGACTTGAGACAGAAGTCACACAGATAGAAAAGAGCGATAATGAATGGAAGATTACCGCCACCCAAAACGAGCAGCCAAACCAAGAGCGCTTTGACTACCTGATCAACGCCGCAGGATTTCTCACTGGCAAGATAGACGATATGATCGGTGTACCGTGTGAGCGCATGGTGGAGTTCAAAGCCGCCTATGTCAGCCACTGGAAGAGAGAGCGTGAACACCTCTGGCCGGAGATCGTCTTTCACGGGGAGCGTGGCACACCGCGCGGCATGGGTCAGTTCACCCCCTACCCTCAGGGCTACTTCCAGCTTCACGGCATGACCAAAGAGATCACCCTCTACGAAGAGGGGCTCGTCGCCAACACCCCGCAGAGCTGCCAGCCGCAGCTGCCGCAAAATCTCATGGAGAAGATCCTCAAAAGCTGGAGCGAAGAGGAGACCCGTACACGCACCCAAAGTGCCATCAGACACCTCGCCCGCTTCATCCCCTCCTTTGCCACAGCGACAGTAGGCTCCAAGCCGCTCTTTGGTGCACAGCAGATCCCAGGCAGCGACCCGACACTCCGCGTCGCAGAAGTCGCCTTCCCCGCCCCACGCTACGCCAGAGCCGAGATCGTCAAGGTCTCTTCGGTAGTGGATATGTGCAGCGCCATCGTCGATGATCTCCAAAACTATGCACAGATAGACAATGAGCACTTCGATCCACACTACCCTTACTTTGAGAGTATAGATGAAACAGAGCTTGGCACCCTTGCAGAGCAGATCGCCCTAAGTAGAGAGTATCCTGCTGCGCTTGCACGGCGGTGTGTGCCTTTGGGTTAGTTGTGGCTTCAAACTTCTTCTTTTGCTGTGAATGGGTGTTGTGAATGGAAACGCGTACAATATTCTACTAATCATCTATTTTAAGAGTTATCTGCCTATAATGTTCCTTGAATAAACAGTTGCCCGGCGCTTTGCGCCAAGCAACCAGCGGGAGAAACGATCTGCCAAATCTGAAAAACAGATTTCATTTTTGATAGCCGTTCACCTGCGCCCCCGTTAAATTACAAAGGAATACATAAGTGAAGCCAAAATTGATTGAAGCATGTGAGTGCAACAATAGTCTATATGAAAAAGTAATTTCTATAATTACAGAATTTGATGCTGAAATCTATTTTAAAAATTTAATTAAAAACTCACAAATTGAACAGAAAAAGATTGTAACAACTTTTCAAAACGATTTATTTTTTGAATTATCTAATAAAATACCTAAAGTAAAATGGAAATTAGAATATAAACCAAAAACAGATTTCAAAGATGCTGTAGATATATATGGTAAAGTACAAAATTTTATAATCGTGGTAGAGCTAGACAAGCATCGAGCAGATCAGATAGCAAAAAAATTCCTTTCTAGAACTGCTCTTTTTGCGGAAGAAACAATTTTTTATATATCACTATGCTATCCAGGTACTTCAAAAATGTCAGTTAATGAGGCAAAAAAATATTTCAACTACTGTAATATAGTGTCTAAAAAGTTAGGTAACTGTTATGCAGGTTTTATAATATCTAATATTTCTTAACTCAGTCGTTATAAAATCACTTTCACAATATACTATACTTCAATTCTTTACAATATGAATATTTTTGAATATAATATAAATAATTATATTCAAGGAGTACTCTATGAAAACGGTAACCATGAGAGTAGATGATAAGATCTATCAGATGATCAAAGCAGCTGCAGACGGTCAGAGAAGAAATATCTCCAACTTTATCGAGTATGCAACGCTTCAGTATCTCACTTCATCTCAATATGTAAGCGACAACGAGATGAATGAGATATTAAATGACAAAGAGTTGGTCAAAAACTTGGAGATTGGTTTGCAAGAAGCTAAAAACGGAGATTATAATATTGTATGATTTCCAGATAGCAGAGACAAAAAACTTTCAAAAGATCAAAAAGACGATCGATACAAAAATCTATGACAAAATCATCAATATCGTCTATCCGCAACTTAGATCAAACCCCTACTTTGGCACGAATATCAAAAAGCTCAAAGGTAAATTTGAAGGATATTATAGATATAGGCTTGGAAATTATAGGCTGTTTTACTTGATAGAAGAGGATAAGGTTATTGTTGTAGTGACAGACTTCAAACATAGGCAGAGTTCTTATGATTAGTTTTACATTATAGTATTGTAGGCATTAAATCAATATGAAAAAACTCAATACCCCATCAAATCCCCTCCCTGACAGCCACACCCTCTACCAAAACCTCCAACATCTCGATCTGCTCACACACAGACCCCGGTGGTGGTGGCCCAATGCAGGGACATTTGAGGTGGTCATCGGTGCGGTGCTGACGCAAAATACCACATGGAAAAATGTTGAGAAATCCCTTGCAAATCTGCGGGGTTATACCACCCTTGAGAGCTTCCTGCAGCTTGACGAGACAGAGTTCAAAGCGCGCATAAAATCCACCGGCTTTTACAACCAAAAAGCCCCGAGACTGCATATCATAGCAAAAAATATCAAGTCAGAGTTCGGCACCTTTGAGACCTTCCAAAAAGAGGTTACGCGCAGCTGGCTGCTGACACAAAAAGGGATAGGTGAAGAGACAGCAGACAGTATCCTCAATTACGCCTGCTATAGAGATGAGATGGTGGTCGATACCTACACCAAACGGCTGCTCAAAACCCATGGCATCGAACTGAAAAACTATGCCGCATACAAAGCCTACCTGCAGGAGAGCCTGCAAAGCCATTATCCCAAAGAAGATCTTGCTTTACATTATGCCCGTTTTCATGGGATGATCGTGGAGTATAACAAACGTAATCTTACGAAGCAAGGCTAAATCATATATTCCTTCTTGTTCCCATGCTCTGCGTGGGAACAAACGTAAAATTCTGAGCACTGAACGCTGACCCTGAACACTTCTACGAAAAATGATGACTTTTACAGGGAAAGCGTTTGTTGTTCTTCACAGCTTTTGCAAAGACATTGAACGTCGTGCCCGACTCTCTGGCGACCTGTTCAACCGCCTTCAGATTCTCTGCACTAAATGCCACAAGCATCTCATACTCCTCCCCGCTTAGCCCGATATCTTCGTTGATATTTTCTAATATCTCCATGCCGAGGCTGTTGATGTCAAGCAGTTTGTTAGTGTCACAAAAAAGTCCGTCGGAGATATCCATCCCTGCATGCAGGTATGGGCGTGCTTTGGCGACAAACTTGGCACGAAGCTGCGGCTCATAGAAGCGTGAATCAGCTGCGATCTTCTCGCCCCGCATCAGTGCCTCCAGATCACGCTTGCTCGCTCCAAGGGTACCTGTATATGCCAGCAGATCACCCGGTTTGACCCCTTTGCGCAGCAGCGGTACATCACTCTGGGAGACAAGGGCGATGCTCAGATGCAGCTTCTCTCCCCCGATCGTATCGCCGCCGATGATCTCGCAGCCATACTCTGCTGCTGTCTCTTGGAGTGCACGGCTCAGTTCGGCTATCTCCGCTTCGCAGAGATCAGCAGGGATAGAGAGAGTTACCAGCGCATACTTTGGCTTGGCATTCATCGCCACAGCATCAGAGAGGTTGACCAGCATCGCCTTGCGCCCTATCTGTGCCATACTCATCCACTCCCGCTTGAAATGCACATTCTCAAAAAAGGCATCCATACTGTAGAGCATCTCATCTACAAGCGCCGCATCATCACCGATATAGCTTGAGCGCATCTGACTGATCAGGTAGGCTTCTTTATCCATTGTTTTCCTGTCTATTCTTTCTCTTTTGAACCATCTGTGTAATGTCACTGATCGTGTTGGCTCGATGGCGACAAAGGAGCACCCAACCCATGAAGTGGACTTGCCTCCACGGCTTCGCATTCGCTCCGATCGTTTCGGTTCCGAAGCTACAAAAGACAAGCAGTTGTCTTTTGCTTACGCTTCTCATGTTTGCGACTGCCAGAGCTATCGAGCCAACACGAAGCTTTCATCAGTAGCATTATGTTGGCAAAATTGTAACATAGTTCCATTGTTTTCTTATTATAAAAGCTCAAAGCAGTCACTCTATACGAAAGATAAGTTATACTAATCCCAATAAATCCGCAGGAGTACCCATGTCTATCAAACTCAATACCAGAGCCTTTTTCTTCAATGCCAAAACAGACTACCTTCCCTACTACAAGCCGTTTCGTATCACCATCGACGAGGATGCAACAGTCAAGGATCTGCTCTTTGCGATACAGGAGCAGAACGAGAACTTCAGTTTCCCCAAACAGAAACTTGTCTGTCATATCAACGGCTGGGTTGTCGAAGCCAAGCAGCCTCTCAAGGCAGTCGTAGAGCACCTCGGCACTGATCTGCAGATCGACCCCGTCACTACTTACCGAAGTCTCAACGGACTCAAGATCAACGATGCGGACTTCATGCAGAGCTACAGCCTCCTTGAGCCCTATGCCGATGAGTCGGATCTGAAATACTACAAAACGCTCTATGCCCTGCACTACGCTTCCGAGACCTCCAATTATCGCAAAGAGTACATCGGAGATGCAATACTGCTGCTCGCACACAAAATGATCAGCGAAGGCAACCCGCACAAAGCCGAGATACTCAAAGCGATCACAGAGGTAGAGTCAGGACTCTTTGACTGCGAATATGACAACAACCTTTTCAATGCCCAGGATCATACCGGTGCCATCGAGGCACTCAAATCGATGGCAAAACAGAAGCATGAGATCGATGCACCCTCACTGCTCGATATGATCAAAGCACGCTTCACATCCGCCCCAAAGGCACCTGCACCCAAAAGCACTGAGAAGCCAAGCTTCGACAATATCACCATCCCCGATATCGAAGAGAAGTTTGTCGCCTACTACTATGGTGACAAGGCAGAGAACAGGGATACGGTCGAAGATCTCATCTCCCAAAAGTGTGCCGGGCTCATCCGATTTGACAAAGCACACAAGCGCTGCGGCCTGCTGATCGTTGAGGATGATCCTGCCCTCGCCTTCCAAAAAGCGGGTGCGATCCTGCTCGATGCCTTTGACAACATGGCAGAGGTACTGGTCATCGAAGATCCCGAAGCCTACGCGATGATATCTCGCAATTTTAAGCAGATTGAAAAAGCTGTCGGCAGAGAGATAGGTCTGGAGCTCACCACTGCCGCTGCCCTCTCCA
>JALWKQ010000036.1 GCA_027081395.1 Sulfurovum sp.
ATACCGGTAGGGATGTGGGTGATACGGATCGCCGAGTCGGTGGTGTTGACGTGCTGTCCGCCTGCACCGCTGGATCGGTAGGTATCGATACGGATATCCTTCTCCTCTACCTCAATGTCGATATCATTATCGATCTCTGGAGAGACCATGACGGAGCTGAAGGAGGTGTGGCGTTTGGCGTTGGAGTCAAAGGGGCTGATGCGCACCAGACGGTGGATGCCGTTTTCGACTTTGAGATAACCGTAGGCATTTTCGCCTTTGACGATAAAGGAGACATCTTTGATCCCCGCCTCTTCACCGGGCTGGTAGTCAAGCACTTCGACTTTGAAGCCGTGGCGCTCCGCCCAGCGCAGATACATACGGTAGAGCATGCTCGCCCAGTCCTGACTCTCAGTACCGCCAGCTCCTGGATGGATGGAGACGATGGCGTTGTTGCTGTCGTGCTCACCGCTGAGCATCATCTGCACCTCAAGCGCTTTGATACTCTCCTGCAGACTCTCCGCATCCTCAAAGAGCATCTCAAGCGTCTCTTCATCTTTTTCGGACTTTGCCAGCTCGAAGTACTCTATGGCATCCTGAACGGCATTGTAGGCATTGTCATAGGTCGCAAGGATGCGCTCTGTTTTGGTCTTCTCTTGCGAGATTTTGCCCGCATTGGCAGCATCATTCCAGAAGTTGGGATCCTGCTGCATCTCTTCGATCTCTTTGAGTCTCGCCCTGAGCGCATCAGGTTTGACAATATTGGTGATATTTTCCATTTTGGTCGAGAGCGATTTGAGCAGTTCGCCGTATTCGTATGTATCCACGTGAAAAAGTTCCTTTTTCAAGTGAGGAGGTAGGAAGTAGGAGGTAGGAGTGTATGTTTGTTAAGATATTCATTAAAAAAGCAATGCAATCGCATTGCATACACACATTCCTAATTCCTAATTCCTAATTCCTCATGTAATTTTGGTATGATTTTACCAAAAAGTAGCAAAGCAGAGGGTTAGCAATGGTTATCGCACGTACGATAGAGGAACTACAAAAAGCAAAAGAGGGATTGCAAGGCAGTATCGGATTTGTACCGACGATGGGAGCGCTGCATCAGGGGCATCTCTCATTGATCCAGAGGGCAAGAGAGCAGAACGATCATCTGATCGTCTCAGTTTTTGTCAACCCGACACAGTTTCTTGAAGGAGAGGATCTCGATGCCTACCCCAGACGTGAAGAGGCAGATCGGATGATCTGTGAGCGTGCGGGTGTGGATATCCTCTTTATGCCGAGCATTGATCAGATGTATGAGTCTGACGAGCTCTCTATCGGGGCACCTGCGGTGCGCGGCTACATCCTCGAGGGGCAGAAGCGTCCCGGACACTTTGACGGGATGCTTCAGGTGGTGATGAAACTGCTCAATCTCAGCGGTGCTGACAGAGCCTACTTCGGCAAGAAGGATGCCCAGCAGCTCTCTCTCATTACCCAAATGGTGCGTAACTATTTTATGGGCGTTGAGATCGTCCCCTGCGAGATCGTACGTGATGAAAAAGGGCTGGCACTCAGCTCACGCAATGCCTACCTAAGCAGCGAAGAGAAAGAGCGCGCCCTTGCACTCTCACGCGCTCTCAAGCGTGCAACCAAGCTGGTCATGGCAGGTGAACACAACACTGAAACGATCAAAAAAGAGATGTTGGATATCCTTAAAGAGACTGACCGTGTTGATTATGCGGCGATTGTCGATCGTGATTTCAATGCGATAGAAGAGGTAGAGATAGGCAATACGATCATTCTTGTTGCTGCATGGGTAGGTAAGACGCGTTTGATTGACAATATCTGGATCTAAAAGAGATCCTCAAAAAGCTCATGGGCAGACTGTTTTGAGGCAGGCTTTGTCCTTTTGCGGTAGGGGATGGGTTTCTCCGGTTGTTTTTTGTGTATCTTTTTGGTTTTTTGCGGCTTGGGTTTAGGCTGTTTGGTTGTGTCCTGTCTCTTTTTGGTTTCTTTGTCAAACTTGAAAAGTGTTTTGACAGGGTTTGGTTTGGGGGCTGTGCTTTTTTGAGGGGCTTTCTGTCCATAGAGCGGCTCCTCTTTTTGGGCTTCGGCTTTGGCAACCTCTGCCGGATCGGGGATGAGATAGCCCTGATCGACCAAGATACGTACTGCATTTTTGAAAGTAGGCACAGCTGATTGGGAAGCAAAATATTTGTGATACTTCTTGGCACGGATGACCAGTACGCCGATGGTATATTTGTGCCCCTTTTTATCATTGGCAAAGCCATAAAAGCTGCTGTGGTACTCCCGTACATAGTGCCCGTGTTTGGCGATGTGGGCTGTTCCTGTCTTGCCTCCTACCTCAAGACCCGGATACTGCGCTTTGACACCGGTACCCCGCTTGACCACTTCGAGCAGGATCTTGTGTATATCCCTCGCTGCTTTTTTGCCGACAGCCCGCATATCACCGATCTTGGGGTCAAGTGTGTAGCGGTTGCCTTTGGCATCCTGCAGGTAGTCTACGATACGGGGTGTAACCGCGATACCGTCGTTGTTGAAAGCGGAGTAGGCTTTGAAAAGCTGGGCGAAGGTTGCCATCATCCCATAGCCGTAAGAGCTGTTGGCACGGTGCATCTGGTTGTTGAGCAGATGGAGTGGTTTGAGCTGTCCGGGGAGATCCCGGGAGAGATCGATCCCTGTGGGCTTGGCAAAGCCGAATTTCAAGAGCCCTTCGCGATACTCCTTGCCGGTGAGTCTCCATGCTATCTGGGAGATACCGATGTTGGAGGAGTGTACGATGATATCCGTCGCATTTTGGGACTCGAAAAAATCATCATCGGTAATAAAGCGTTTTTTGCCTATCTGAAACTTATGATAGCCGGTCTTGAACCAGGTGTTGGGTGTAACAACCTTATGATCAAGGGCAACCGCCAGGGTGATAGGCTTCATGACCGATCCAGGCTCATAGGGATACTCGGAAAACTTCGGGTTGAGTGCGGGGATGTCCCTCTGTCTGATATGGTCCGGATCGTAGCGTTCGGTCGATGCGAGAGCCAGGACTTTGCCTGTATGACTCTCCATAATACCGATGAGGATCTCATCCGCATCGATCTTTTGCTTCATACTGTCGATCATCCGTTCGATACGACGCTGGAGTGAGAGCGGGATATTGAGATGCAGATCAAGACCGTCGACACGTTTGATATTGATCGAGTTTTTGTCATGGATCACTGCACCTATGACATCGCGTTTGCCTCTGAAGTAACCGTCCTTTTTGGAGGTGATGTGCGATTCGTAGCGCTTCTCAAGTCCCTTTTGCCCTTTGGGGCGTACATAGTTCTTCTCCTCTTTTTTACTGACATATCCGAGTATCGGGCTCATGATGTCATGCTTGGGGAAGCGTCTGCTTTCACCAATCTCTATGATATCCAGACCGTAGAGCACTTCGATACCAGAGCGTGTTTTGATCGATCGGAAGACACCGAGCTTGCGCAGTTTGTAGGCGAGGGATTTGAGCTGGGATGCCGCCTGAAAATCGAGATGCTTGGAGAGGATGATGTTGCCTTGTTTCAGGTGCCCTTTTTTGTCTTTGAACTGCTTGCGTATCTCCTTTTCTGGGATACCGCTGTAGATACTGAAGAGTTTGATGAATACCTCTCTCTTTTGGGGTACAATACTCGCACCCCGCACTACAGCTTTGTAGCTCTTCTGTGAGGCGCTGAGTGTGTAGCCATCCGCGGAGATGATACTGCCGCGGAAAGAGCGGTCATAGATCGTGGTGTTGTGTGAGGGGATGCGGCGCTCTGTCGTAATGGTCTTGAGTACAGAAAAGAGAAAAATCATCATACCGACGATAATGAGCAAAAAGAGTACACTGATTTTGGATGTACGTTGATGGATGGCGCTATTCTGTCTCTTTTTGTTCATCTTTTCCCCAATAAAAAGTCCCTAATTTTATACAAGTTTAGCTATAAACTGGGTAAAATACTATTTAATATAACAATTGAGTTCTCTGAAAAATCACCGGTTTCACTCGATAGCTCTGGCAGTCGTGAACGCAAGCGCCCCTTTCAGGGGTTAGGCACTCCTTTGTCGCCATCGAGTGAAACCTCTGTTGGTAATTATTCAGAGGGTTCAATTAGTATTTAATATAATCAGGGAACTAAAGAATGATAGATAAACCGCTTTTGGGTGCCGTGATCGCATTGTTGATACTCTCGATGGTGATGAGCTATTCGCTCTCTGCCTACACGGTACTCTACTTTGGCTATGATGATTTTCACTTTTTTATCAGACAGGCGATCTCAATTGCGATCGGCTTTACGGCGATGGTGATACTCAGCAAGCTTGATCCTGACCGCTGGTTCGTCCCTTTGGGGCTGACCATCTTTGTTCTATCGTTCCTTGCGATGATAGCGATGCAGTTTCTGCCCTCCTCACTGGTCAATGAGGTCGGCGGTGCAAAGCGATGGATCAAGCTCGGTCCGATGTCTATTGCACCTGTGGAATTCTTCAAGGTAGGTTTTGTCTTCTTTCTTGCCTGGAGTTTTTCACGCAAGCTGCTTGATCGAAGAAATATGAGGTTTTGGGAAGAGCTGAAAGCCTTTGCTCCCTATCTTGGTCTCTTTTTGATAGCTGTGATGCTGATCGCTATTTTTCAAAAAGATTTGGGTCAGGTGGTGGTACTGGGGGCAACACTCATGGTGCTCTTCCTCTTTGTGGGTAGTTCGCTGAAATTCTTTTTTACGATGATGTCGGGTGTTTTTGTCGCATTTGTCGCATTGATCCTTCTCGCACCGCACCGGATGGCACGTATCAAGAGCTGGTGGGTGACGGTACAGGACAGCATCCTCTCGCTCTTTCCGTTCGAATCGCTTCAGCGTCTGCGTGTCGAATCGAGTGTCAAAGAGCCGTGGCAGATCTCCAACTCGCTCAATGCGATCCATAACGGCGGTTTTTTCGGTCAGGGGCTGGGCAACGGACAGTTCAAACTGGGGTACCTCTCGGAGGTACATACAGACTTTATCCTTGCAGGGATCACTGAGGAGTTCGGCTTTTTGGGGCTTTCACTTGTGGTTTTGACTATACTCTTTATTATCTTCAGGATATTTAAGATCGCCTCCAAGGTAGAAAATCCGATGTACTATCTCTTTTCCATCGGTGTCGGACTGCTGATCGCCTTCGCATTTATCCTCAACGCTTACGGGATCTCCGGTATTACACCGATCAAAGGGATTGCTGTACCGTTCCTAAGCTATGGAGGATCACACATTTTGGCACTCTCTGTTGCGATAGGGATGGTGCTGATGATCTCAAAAAAAGTGCCAAGAGGGGCAGACGGGAGGATACTATGAGTATCATTATGACAGGCGGCGGTACCGGCGGACATCTGGCGATCATACGTGCAGTCAAGGAAGCGTTGATTGCAGGGAGTGAAGCGCAGGGAGCAGGGAGCAGTGAAGCATTGGTCTATGTGGGCTCTACCAAAGGGCAGGACAAGGCATGGTTTGGGGAGGATGAGGATTTCGCAGAGAAGTACTTCTTTGAGACGCGAGGTGTGGTCGATCAGGGAGCTTTGGGTAAAATCAAATCCTTGTTCATGATGGCAAAAGCCACACTGCGTTCTATCAAGATATTGCGTGCGCACAAAGCGAAGGTGGTCTTTTCGGTAGGGGGTTTTTCTGCGGCACCGATGGCATTTGCAGCCAAGCTTACGGGCACACCGCTGGTGATCCATGAACAAAACGCTGCCATCGGCTCGCTCAATAAACTGCTCAAACCTTATGCAAAATACTTCATCTCCTCTTATGATGAGGATAGCCCGGTCAAAGCCTATCCGGTCAAAGAGATCTTTTTTGAGAATGCACGGATACGCAAGGAGGTGAGGAGTGTCATCTTCCTTGGAGGCTCTCAGGGTGCACAGGCGATCAACAAACTGGCACTGCAGATCGCTCCACAGTTACACGAGAGAGGTATACGCATCATCCATCAGGCTGGTGAGCGTAACATCGAAGAGGTACGACGTGCCTATGAGCGACTTGGGATCGAAGCGGAGGTCTTTGGCTTCAGTGATCAGATCGCAGCACTGATGAAAGAGGCCGATTTTGCGATCGCAAGAGCGGGGGCTTCGACACTCTGGGAGCTGAGTGCCACGGCACTGCCGACACTCTTTGTCCCCTATCCCTATGCGGCGGGGGATCATCAGTACTACAATGCAAAATTCCTCGTAGAGAAAGAGCTGGCATGGCTGATGCGAGAGGAGGATCTCGAAGGTGATAAGGTACTTGCATTGATGCAAGAGGATATGCAGCCCAAAAGCGAAGGGCTGATGCAGCTCATCGAAAGAGACGGCAGCAGGCAGATCGCATCGCTTTTGCGTAGCTTATGAGCCGGGTTTGCCCTCTGCTGTTCAAATATGGGCACCTCTAATAACCCTAGATGCTCATAACATTGCCAGTTTTGTTCTAGGCAAGGCACACTTTACAGACCTAGCCGTAGCTAAGTCGAAAAAGTGTAACGCCGCATAGGGCAAAACTGGCATTGCCCGAAGGGTGGGCTTTGCAGACGCGATCTTTGACCGAAGGAAATGCCTGTGGTGCACAAGATGCTTCCTTCACCTTAGCTTTGGCTAGGACTTGAAAGCCTCTTGCAAAATCTCACATCTGCAAAACCCATTATGAGCGCCTAGGGTTATTAGAGGTGCCCATAACACAATTTCCCCACAATTTCACCACTAAATAGACACAATTTTCCTATAGAATTTTCAATAAAACATTGAAGGATAGGAATATGAAAAAAATGATAGCAATAGCGGGTGCTGTGGCAGCACTCTTTTTATTGAACGGGTGCGGGGGTGGCGTGATCAGTTACTATGACGAGCCGGAGATCACCTATTATCTGCAGAGTTATGATGATGTGACCGGACGCTATGAAGGGGTCGCTGATGTCTATTATGAGTGCGGTAGGGATATCGTAGGATATACAGACAGCAGAGGTGCTTTCAGCCTGTATGACGGCGACTCCTGCCGCTTCTATGATCTGGATGACACAGTCTCCTATGAGTACGACAGGCTCTATATCAGTGCTACACCAAGCGGCAGTTATGCAGTAGGTGATGTCCCTTATGATTGTGCTTCGGGATGGAGCGGTATTACCGATACCAACGGTATGTTTATCTTTGATCCGGCATATCTCAACAGTGTCAGTAACGGAGACATCTGTACGCTTTATCTGTAGCCAACCGCCATTTAACCACATATTGGGTAAAATATCTCCAATTTATTAAGCGGAGCTTCGGCTCCTTTTTTAGGATATTTTACGTATGGATATTAGAAAATCATTTCTGGACTTTTTTCAAAGCAAAGGGCACAAACTGGTGCCAAGCTCTCCTCTGGTACCCGATGACCCGACACTGATGTTTACCAATGCGGGTATGGTACAGTTCAAGAACATCTTTACCGGTGAAGCGCCTATCCCCAATCCTCCCAGAGCGACAAGCTCGCAGACCTGCCTGAGAGCCGGAGGAAAACACAACGACCTTGACAATGTCGGATATACCGCGCGTCACCACACACTCTTTGAGATGCTGGGCAACTTCTCTTTTGCTGACTACTTCAAAGAGGAGGCGATCGCCTACGCCTGGGAGTTCATCACCTCACCGGAGTATCTGGGGCTGCCTGTAGAGAAACTCTGGGTGACCGTGCATGAGAGCGATGATGAAGCTGCCAAGATATGGGAGAAACATATCGCGCCTGAGCGCATCATGCGTTTCGGGGACAAAGACAACTTTTGGCAGATGGGTGACACCGGGCCGTGCGGGCCGTGCTCGGAGATCTTCTATGATCAGGGAGAGGAGCACTTCAATAGTCCAGAGGATGTGATGGGCGGCGAGGGAGACCGTTTCCTCGAGATATGGAACCTCGTCTTTATGCAGTATGAGCGTGACGAGAGCGGCACACTGACACCGCTGCCCAAGCCAAGTATCGATACGGGTATGGGGCTGGAGCGTGTTGTAGCGATCAAAGAGGGTGTGCTCAACAACTACCACTCTTCGCTCTTTATGCCGTTTTTGGAGAAGATCGGCGAGCTGGTGGGCAAGCCCTATGACTATGAAGCACCGCAGAGTGCCAGTTACCGTGTCATCGCGGATCATCTGCGCTCTACGAGTTTTCTGCTTGTGCAGGGTGTGAACTTCGATAAAGAGGGGCGTGGGTATGTACTGCGCCGCATTATGCGTCGTGCGATCCGTCACGGCTATCTGCTTGGACTGCGAGAGCCTTTTATGTACAAACTGGTCGATACGCTTGTCGATCTGATGGGTGAGCAGTATGACTATCTGCCTAAACGCGCTGAAGCGATCAAAACGGCGATGAAACTCGAAGAGGAGCGCTTCTTCGATACGATTGAGGCGGGGATCAAGCTCTTTAACGAAGAGCTTGCCAAAACTACCGATCTCTTTGACGGTGAAGTAGCGTTCAAACTCTACGATACCTACGGCTTCCCTCTCGATCTGACGCAGGATATGCTCAGAGAGAAGGGGATCGCACTGGATATGGCAGGCTTTGAAGCGAAGATGGCAGAGCAGAAAGCCAAATCCAAAGCCAACTGGAAAGGTACCGGAGACGCCGCAGCTACCGGTGACTTCAAGGCACTCAAGGAGCAGTTCGGGGAAAATAGATTTGTTGGGTATGACCGTACCAAGACATCGACCAAAGTATTGGCACTTCTGGATGAGAACTTCAAGCAGGTCGAGGCGATTGACGGCAGAGGCTGGGTGATGCTTGAAGAGACACCTTTTTATGCAGAGTCGGGCGGACAGGTCGGTGACCGTGGGAAATTAGAAATTAGAAATGAGAAATTAGAAGTTGCAGTATTGGATACCAAGAAGTTTCTTGATATGAATTTGTCTGAAGTGGAGGGTAAACTCTCTGTAGGGGATGAGGTAGAGGCAGAGGTGGATCAGAGCCGTGCGGAGATCGAGAAGCACCATTCGGCGACACACCTGCTGCATGCAGGATTGCGGGCTGTGCTGGGAGAGCATATTGCTCAGGCAGGCTCTCTCAATGATGACAAACGTCTGCGTTTTGACTTCTCTCACCCCAAGGCGCTTACACATGAAGAGCTGCAGCAGGTAGAGGATTGGGTCAACGACAAGATCAGCCGTGCAATACCTCGAAAAACGGAGCTGATGGGTATCGAAGAGGCGAAAAAGAGTGGAGCGATGGCGCTCTTTGGGGAGAAGTATGGTGATGAGGTACGTGTGGTGCGTTTCGGGGATGCCTCTGTGGAGCTCTGCGGCGGTACCCATGTCGACAATGTATCACAGATAGGACTCTTTATGATCACCAAAGAGAGCGGTGTAAGTGCCGGAGTGAGGCGTATAGAAGCGATCTGCGGTAACGCAGCGATCGAAGCGGTCAAATCGCTGAGAGAGGAGCGCAAAGCACTTACGGCTGCGCTTAAGAATAATGATCCGCTTGCGGGTGTCAACAAGCTCAAAGAGGAGATCAAAAGCCTCAAAAACGAGCTCAAAGCAGCACAAAACGCAAGCAAAAAAAGTCTCACACCTACCCAGATAGGGGATATCAATGTGATCATCGATGAGGTGGAGACAGGAGATATCAAGTCCCTGATCGATGAAGCGAAGAACAAATACCCAAATGTGGCGATCATGCTCTTCCAGAAAAAGGGCGAGAAGGTACTGCTTGCTGCGGGAAGCAAAGAGACACCGATCAAAGCGGGTGACTGGATCAAGCAGATCGCTCCGATACTCGGCGGCGGCGGGGGAGGTCGTGCTGACTTTGCTCAGGCAGGCGGCAAAGATGCTTCCAAGATAGAGGAAGCGAAAGCGGCAGCAATGGCATATATCAAGGAGCAGGTAGGATGAGTGAATTTTTTGGAAATTATGGAGCGTTGATCATTTTTTTGCATGTGATCTCGGCAGTGATCTGGATAGGCGGGATGATCGCTGTACGTGTGGCGGTACATCCGGTAGTCTCCCGAGGGGGTATCACTGCCGCGCAGATGCTGCAGAGTGACAGGGTAGGAGATATCCTCACACCCAGGCAGCGTCTGGGAATCACACTGCAGATTACAGGCAGACTTTTCAATCTGGTGATGCCTTTTATCCTTACGCTTTTTATCACGGGTCTGACGATGGCGATCGCAATGGATGGGCATCACGGGGCACAAAAACCACTCTTTCTCTCCAAGGAGATCATCTGGACTGTCATGACGCTCAACTACGGCTATATGTATTACCAGCGTGCCAAAGCGTGGCGACTCTTTGAATCAGATGAGATCAAGGCAGCCAAAGCACAGGTAGCGCTGATCCCCAACCTGCTTCTGCCGATCAATATCGTGCTGGGTATCGTCGCACTCTGGATGGGTGTCCTGCTTAGAGGGCTCTAAACCTTTATGATCTATCTCTGTTCCCAGTCTCCAAGCCGTGCCCATCTTCTGGAGCGCTTCGGTATCCCCTTTGTACAAAAGGCAGTCGACTTTGACGAAGAGCAGATCGATACAGAGGATGCTGGCAGATTTGTCTATCTTGCAAGTAAAGGGAAGCTCGAAGCAGCCGAGAAATGTTATGGGCTGGAGGCACCGCTGCTGACAGCAGACAGTGTCATCGCTACAGCGGAGGGGAAGATACTGCGCAAACCCGGAGATGTCGAGGATGCCAGACGTATCCTGATGCTTCAAAGTGGTGCTCAGGTCGCTATCGTCTCTTCTGTACACTTCAAATGCCGGAACTTTCTCTTTGTCGATACGTCGGCGACACACTACCGTTTTGCACCGTTTGATGCAGCGGATCTGGAGCATTATCTACAGAGCGGACTCTGGAAAGGCAAAGCCGGAGGCTGCATGGTGGAGGGCTTTTGCAAAAAATATATCCGTGAAGTGAAGGGTTATGAGAGTACCGCGATGGGACTGCAGGTAGAGATCCTGCTGCCGTGGATTCAAAAAGCAACAATTTGACATATTTTATGGAGAGAGTTTGTTTATAGGATAACATTATTATATCTCGTTGAAAAAGGATATAATTATGGCAATTATAAATCAAAATTTGAGGCAGCTATCTATGACACTACAGTACCAAAACTATTCTCATGATACCCAAGAACCGTGGTATCAAAAGAGATTGTCTCGTCCCTCGGCAACGATTCGATTGGCAACCATGTTTTCTGGAATTGGTGCAATAGAGTTTGCATTAAAAAGGCTTAAATTAAAAACTGAAATAGTTTTTGCATCTGACAATGACAAATTTGTTAAAGAGAGTTATTTTGCCAATTATCCTATAAAAGAAGACCATTGGTATGATGATGTTCATAAAATAGATGGTAGTAAATATATTGGAAAAATAGATTTACTTGTTGGTGGAAGTCCTTGTCAGTCTTTTTCGATGGTAGGTAAACGAAGAGGGCTGGAAGATGCAAGAGGAACACTCTTTTATGAGTTTGCAAGAGTTGTAAAGGAGAGTCAGCCCAAAGTCTTTATTTATGAAAATGTCAAGGGACTTGTGAATCATGATAAAGGCAAGACATTTGAGGTAGTAAAAGCAACATTTGATGAACTGGGGTATCACTATTTTTATAAGATACTTAATGCAAAAGATTATGGTATTCCACAACATAGAGAACGTATATTTATTGTAGGCTTTAAAGACCATTCTGTTGATTTCACCTTTCCTGAACCTATTGAGCTTGAGCATACAATGCAAGATTTTTTAGAGGACTACACAGCTTCAAAATATTATCTTAAAGATAAAGGCGTAAAGTTTGTCACCAGTAGCAAAAATAGAAAAAAACGCTATACACAAATAAATGGTGACATTGCGTTATGTCAAAAAGCAAACCAACAGTTTAACTGGCATGGGGACTTTGTGTATGAAGATACTGGTGCTGAATGCTCCGAATTTGTATTTGATGTTAGAGACGTTGAGGAGAAATATTATTTATCTACAAAAGTTGAAGCGTATGTACTTGCAGCTGGAACCAAAAAGTTTCGAACTTCCACAAAAACAGACTTAACGGTAGCAAGACCACTGCTACAGAGTATGCATAAAATGCATCGTGCGGGGGTCGACAACTATGTGACGCATAATAAAGGACGTATTCGCAAGTTGACACCAAGGGAGTGTTTGCGCTTAATGGGATTTGGAGATGATTTCAAACAAGTTGTTAGCGATACGCAAATGTATAGACAGGCGGGCAACAGCATCGTTGTGGATGTATTGATAGCAATATTAAAACAAATGGATATTTCAAGGTTTGGAGTAGAAGATGCAAATTAAAATAGGCAACCAGCCTTATGATGTCGTCGATACCAAAGAAAAAGTCACTATTGCGGACTCTTTTGTTGTAAGACAAAACAAGATAGGAAGTGGCAATGGAGAGGCAAAACTATATATCGGAAATAACAATAAAGAGTTGAGAGATTTTTTTGGACCTACAGGATTTAGACTTAAGTGTTTTTTGCTCAAAAAAGATCTTATTGCGTATCTCGAAGAAACAAAAATTGAATATAGTAAACCTGAGCAGCCTTATATTTACAAGGAAAAGATGCCTGATTTTTGGATAGAAAGAATGGAAAAGATCAAGCAACTCCCTGATGTGATTTGGTTTGAAGTTTCAGAGCAAACACAAATAGCAGGGGAGCGTGTTTACGTTAAATCTTTGGATAATGCTTATTCTCTCATAAGAGAACTTTCTTTGCCAAACATTACCTATATCACAATAGTGAAGCTACGAGGAATTACAGGTGAGATAGTCTACTATTTTAAACTTTTTGCAGACTATTTTGGGGATGTTGTGCACCCTTATCTAAAGCGGGAAGAAGAGAAAGAAGCAAGCTTTTTGGAACAGAGTACACAAATGTCTCTTTATGCTAAAGCAAGGATAGGACAAGGAAAATATAGAGAAGCATTATTGCATCAATGCCCTTATTGTCCTATAACAATGGTTTCTGATGAACGAATATTAATTGCAAGTCACATCAAACCATGGTCAAAATCTGATGAAAAAGAAAAAATAGACCCCTATAATGGCTTTATGTTTACACCAACATTTGATTATCTGTTTGATCGTGGTTACCTCTCTTTCTCGGATGACAAAAGAACAATGTTGTCTCCATTTTTGTCAAAAATGACATACTCTAAACTTGGTATTTCCGATAACAAATTAATAACTCATTTACCTATAGATAAAAGAGAAAAGTATCTTGAATATCATAGAAAAGAAATTTTCCAAGGAATTGGATAAATGTACACGAAAGAGCTTGCCGCACTGAAACGTGCCGGGCGTTTCAGACAAAGAGAGCTTCATGATCCGCGTCTGATCGATCTGGCAAGCAATGACTATCTTGGATTGGCCGAAAACAGTAAACAGCTGCAGAAAGCCTGTCTCCTGATGAGTGAGTATGAGACCCATGCGCCCAAAGCGAGCATGCTGGTCAACGGCTATCATGAGATCCATGAAGTCTTTGAACAGACACTCTGTATGCTTAACGGATTTGAAGAGGGGGTTGTTGTTGGATCCGGGTTTCTGGCAAATCTCTCGCTGATAGAGGCATTGGTACGCAAAAACGATATGCTCTTTATCGATGAGGAGTACCATGCCAGCGGGATGATGGCAACAAAGCTTTTGGGTGAGCGTGTGGTGCGATTTCGCCATAATGACCCTGATGATCTGCGCCAAAAACTTGCCGCTGCCGATGTGAAACGCAAGATCATTGCCGTAGAGGGGGTCTATTCGATGAGCGGGATGCTTTGTGATCGGGAGATTTTTGATGTGGCAGACGAAGCGGAGGCACTGCTGATTGTGGATGAAGCGCACTCCAGCGGTGTGATAGGGGAACGGATGCTGGGCATCTTCGAGCACTACTGCATCACTCCGCACGAGCGTCATATTAAGATGGGTACACTGGGCAAGGCGTACGGCAGTTACGGTGCCTACATTCTGGCTTCAAACGAGATCATCACCTTTTTGCAAAACCGCGCCAAACCGATCATCTACTCGACAGCACCCTCCGTGATCGATACGGCATTGGCACTTGTCAATGTGCGAAGCATCGCCAAAAAGTATCCAAAACTCACCCGAAAGAGGGATCAGCGGCTTGCACTGGTAGAAGAGATACTGGGTATCAGACGAGAATCTCTGATCATTCCCATCCCTGTCAAGAGCAACAAAGATGCGATAGAGAAGCAGGTATTTCTGAAGCAAAAAGGGTATCTAGTTGGGGCGATCAGGCAGCCGACTGTCACGTCTCCGATCCTGCGTCTGATCCCGAGACTCAGCGTCTCCAAAGCGACCCTGAAAGATGCATTGATTTGCATTAATGATATCCTGCTAAAATAAATCAAAAAAAGAAAAAAGATTAAAAAAGGCTTGCTGTGTTTAACCGTGTAGTAAAAGGCTCCATCATTCTGGCGATGCTCTTTGGGGCAGCACTATTTGTGGCGTTTATCTACGCGTATGAAGAGATCTCGCTCGATGCGGACAAGCTGATCAACTACAAGCCGGAGACCTCCAGTGTCATTCTGGATCGCAACGGTAAAAAACTTGCCTACGTCTTTAAAAAACAGCACCGTCTCTATGCACGTTACGACGAGATACCCGGCGCACTGATAGAGGGGCTTGTGGCGATGGAGGATACCCGCTTTTTTGAGCATGAGGGTGTTAACCCTGATGCGATACTGCGTGCGATCGTCAAAGATATCAAAGCGGGTAAGTTTGTTGAAGGGGGCAGTACCCTCACACAGCAGCTGATCAAAAACAAACTGCTGAGCAATGAGAAGAAGCTGATGAGGAAGATCAAAGAGGCGATTCTGGCGATCAAGATCGAGCATGAGCTGAGCAAAGAGGAGATACTGGAGCGCTATCTCAATGAGATTAGTTACGGCAACAACTATTATGGGGTCAAGACAGCGGCGAACGGCTATTTTCACAAGGAGCTGAACGAGCTCACCCTCAAAGAGATAGCGATGCTGGTGGGTATCCCCAATGCTCCGAGCTTCTACAACCCTCTGCGACACTATGAGCGTGCACTCAACCGTGCCAACAATGTACTCTACCGTATGAAAAGTATCGGATGGATCAGCAATGCTGACTATCTCAAAGCGGTCAAGGAATCCCCCAAAGTCTATAAGACTTCTTTGACACAGAATATCGCACCCTATATTGTCGATGAAGTGGTCAGACGCTTCAAAGGCAAACTGGGAGATATACGTACAGGCGGGTACCAAATCTATACCACCATCGATATGGATCAGCAGCGTATCGCCAAAGAGGCAGTCGCCAAAGCCTACAAAAAAGCGCTCAAGCGCTACAGGGAGAAACCGGAAAATTCGACACTCAATGCCGCACTGGTCTCGGTAGAGAGTGCGACAGGTGATATCTTGGCGATGGTTGGGGGTGTGGACTACAAAAAGTCGGCATTCAACCGTGTGACACAGTCCAAGAGACAGCCCGGTTCGGCATTTAAGCCCTTTATCTATCAGACAGCACTCGATATGGGCTACAATCCCGCTACCCCTTTGACCGACTTGAGACGTACCTTTCAGTACACCTATAAGGGGCACAAAAAGATATGGTCACCCAAAAACTACGAGCATGACTTCAAAGGGTTCATGCCGCTGCGAGAGGCGTTGGTACATTCACGCAACCTTGCGACGATCAACCTTGTAGCGGATATCGGTGTCTCGACGATCCGTAACAGACTCAAGTTCCTTGATGTGCCGCATATTCCCAAAGATATGTCTATCGCGCTGGGAAATCTGGGGCTAAGTCCGCTAAAGATGGCACAGATCTATACGGTCTTTGCCAACCACGGGCATATGATCGCCCCAAGGCTTGTCAGCAAGATCATTGCCAAAGAGGGGGCGGTGATCTATGAGACACGTCCCAAAGAGATCGCAGATTTTACGACACCTGAGCAGGCGTACCTGATGACCGATATTCTCAAGGATGTGATCAAGAGAGGTACCGGACGCAATGCCCGTGTCAAAGGAATAGAGCTTGCCGGAAAGACCGGAACGACCAATAAAAATGTCGATGCATGGTTCTGCGGCTATTCACCGACGATAGAGACGATCGTATGGTTTGGCAGGGATGACAACAAACCTATCGGCAGAGGTGCGACAGGCGGTGCGATCGCCGCACCGGCATTCGCAAGCTACTATCAGGGTCTTTTGAAGCGCTATCCAGAGACCAAACGTACCTTTGATATGCCCAAAGGGGTATTCAAAGGAGTCTATGAGGGCAAACCGGAGCTCTATACCAAGATCTCTCCACTCCCATCCAAGAGCAAGCCGGTCAATCCCTACGCAGGTTATGTGGGTGAAGAGGAGGAGCAGATCACGCCGCTGGGAGAGGATATCCCGGCTGCAGAGACGATCAAGATAGAAAATGACGTAACAACCCAGCCCGAGGAGGATCCGCTCCATCCCAAACGCAAGGTACCGCAGCGCCCGGTCTCAGAAGACAGTGGAGAGCTCTTTTGATCTATCATGAAGAGATGGAAAAACCGGAAGTGATTTTCGTGCTTGATCCGATGTGCTCATGGTGTTGGGGCTTTGCGCCTGTCATGGAAAAGATCCGCAGCAGCTATGAAGAGCAGTATGGTTTTTCACTGACCGTCGGCGGATTGCGCAAGGCGGGCGAGATGGCGTGGGATGAGAAGACAAAGCGTTACTTGAGGGGACACTGGGAAGAGGTATCCCGAAAATCAGGACAGCCGTTTGATCTGTCACTTTTTGACAAAACCGTTTTCGAGTATGATACGACACCGGCATGCAAGGCAGTCGTGACGGTGCGTGAGCTGTTGGGCACCGAGCAGGCATTTAGATACCTGCACGCGATACAGTCAGCTTTTTATACGCAGGGGATCGACATTACCAACCCCAGACTGCTGCAGGGGTATTATGAGCAGCTATTTGGCAACAGTGCCAAATTTGCCTTCTTTTTCCTGAGTGAACGTGCCGAAACGCTGACTGAACACGATTTTGCCAAAGCACGTGCCATGGGAGCGACTGCCTTCCCTTCGGTAGTACTCATTGACAAGGAGGGACACATGATGTGTCAAAAAGGGTATAGAAGTGAAAATGAGATGAAACAACTACTGGAGAAGAGAGATGCATAGTTTCGCACCTGAGATCGTACTGATCACGATATTGAGTTTGGTGGTATTTGCCGATGCGGTTGCCAGCCGTTTGAAGATCCCTTCGGTCTTTTTGCTGCTGCTTGGCTCCTACACAGTCTATACCTATTTCAAGGCGGCGGTGCCGATCGATATGGCACATCACTTTGATACGATCATTCTCTTTTGTATTCCATTGATCTTCATGGGTGATGCACTCCATCTGCATTTTTCCGATCTGAAGAAGCATGGCTGGAGCATTTTTTATCTCGCTGTAGTGGCTGTAGCACTCTCTATCGCAATAGGGGCGAGCCTCTATCATTTCAATATCTTTGAGGGGCTGAGCCTGGGTGCCTATGTGTCTCTTTTTGCTATCAATATGGCGACCGATGCGGTTAGTGTACAGTCTGTGCTTTCACGCTTTAAAGGGATTGGTCATGATATCAAGGTACTGATCGAGGGAGAGTCTCTGGGGAATGACGCGACAGCTGTTATTGCTTTCTTTTTTATCGGTTTGCCATGGATGCTCAGCGGGGAGATCGATGCTGCACATGCGTTTACGGAAGCATTGCGTGTATTTGCAGTGAGTATTGGCATGGGGTTGGCGTTGGGGTATGGGTTTTATATGCTGATGAAGCTCTTTTCCGATAAGCGCGGGGAGTTTTTTGCCTTTGTGGTTGAGGCTTATGGTGCTTATCTGCTGGGAGAAGAGATGCATGTCAGCGGCATCTTGACACTGATCACAGCGATCATTGCGACCAAAGCATGGATCGATATAGATATGGCAGGCGAAGAAGAGACACTCAAATCCAAAAGCAAGCGTTTTTTTCGATCCGTACGTTTTGCATCGATCCAGGCGACGACCAAAGAGCGTCTGGAGTATATCTACGAAATGGCAAAAGAGTTTGGATATATTGCCGCAGTGATGATCTTCTTTGTACTTGCGGAGATGGTGGATTTCGGCAAACTGTGGCACTACAGAAATGAGATCTTGATCATGTTTGGTGTGACGACTCTCATACGCGCGCTCTCTATGGCAAAGTTCGCCTTTTTTGGCAAAACGCTTAACTCGCTTAAGCCGGTAGGGTTGGAGGGGTGGTTTATCCTCACCTTCTCAGGCATGAAAGGGGCTCTCTCAATTATCCTCGTGCATATGATACCGGACAGTTTTGCACACAAAGAGATGTTCGAAGCGGTCACCATCGGCGTGGTGGTACTCTCTATCTTTGTATATGGTACGATTCTTTGGACTTATTTTACCTTCTTTAAAAAAGAGGAAGAGACCAAGCTCTTTGTGCATTGATGGAGTCTCTGTAATACTCACTCTCTAATGGGTCTTGCCAGTAGTGCTTCTTTTCTGTAGGGTGCATAACTATGCATCTATTTCCACCAAATACTCTATTAAAAGGTGCGTGATTACGTACCATACGCTTTTTAACAGCAGCATATAGTTGCAGATAAACAAGAAAAGATTATCTATAGGTGTGGTGATAAAAAAATATGGTGAAAGTAAAGAGGGGATTCCCGAGCCGAAGCCCGGAAACGGTTTAGCAAGAGTATGTAGATTTGTACTCGTATGGTGTCGGTCTTCCTTCTACCGGAATGACATGTCTGTCGAACTGATAGTCGACGTAAGTTTTGATAAACTCTTCGTCCATCACAGGTGCGAGGAAGTTGTGATCTTTCTCGAGACCTTCGAGTGCATCTCTGAAGCTGTTTGGCAGTTCAGGGATACCACGCTCTGCAATCTCATCTCTTGAGAGTTCGAAGAGGTCTTCATTGAATGGACCTACGAGGTCATATCCGCCTTTTTCGATACCGTCAAGTCCAGCCATCATGAGGACTGTAAAGGCAAGGTAAGGACATGAAGTAGAATCTGGGAATCTTGTTTCGATTCTTGTCGCTTTTTCGCCTGCACCGTAAGGGATACGGCATGCCGCTGAACGGTTCTGGCTTGAATAGGTCAGGATTCTCGGTGCTTCGAAGCCTGGCAGCAGTCTCTTGTATGAGTTGGTAGAAGCGTTGGTAAATGCCGCTACCGCTTCTTTGTGTGCGAAGATACCGCTGAGGTAGTCGAGTGCAGTTTTGGAGAGGTTGGCATATTCACCCTCTTTGTAGAAGAGGTTTTTACCGTCTTTCCAGAGTGACTGGTGTACGTGCATACCGTTACCGTTGTCATTGTAGATAGGCTTAGGCATGAATGTAGCAGTCTTGCCGTTGAGGTGTGCTACCATTTTGACGACATACTTGTACTTCTGTACATTGTCCGCTGCAGTGATGATATCGGAGAAGACGACACCGATCTCATGCTGACCCTGTGCCACTTCGTGGTGACCGAGTACAACTTCAAGACCTACCTCTTCGAGGATCTGCATCATCTCAGCTCTGAGATCTACACCAGAATCCGTAGGCATGACAGGGAAGTAACCCCCTTTGATTCTCGGTCTGTGACCCATATTGCCATACTCGCCGTAATCTTCAGCATCTGCCCAGTGACCTTCGTCAGTCTCTACTTTGAACATCTGGTAGTTGTCGTTGTCTACGATCTTGACATCATCAAAGATGAAGAACTCGTTTTCCGGACCGAAATATGCAGCATCAGCCACACCTTTCTCTTCAAGTACTTTGAGGGCTTTTTTGGCGATGGATCTTGGACACTTCGCATAGAGCTCACCCTTATAGATATCGTAGACGTCACAGATGACTACAACAGTCGGATCAGCGGTGAACGGATCCATGAATGCTGTAGAGACTTCCGGCTTGAGAAGCATGTCAGATTCATTGATCGGCTGCCAGTTTTCGATAGATGAACCATCAAACGGAAGACCCGCCTCAAGCATATCATCACTGACTGCACTTGCTCTGTAAGTGATGTGGTGCCATGCACCTTTGATATCTGTAAATCTGAAGTCAACGAATTCTACTTCGTTCTCTTCACAGTATTTGTGGAACTCTGCTAAGTTGTTCACGAATTTACCCATGTGTAACTCTCCTAATGATAATTTATCCAATCATTATAGCCACTCTAAAATAAATTGTTCCCGTTTTGCTGCCTAAAAATTGACCAATTTTTTATCTCTGCCTTTGAAAGTAACTGCTTTTGTATAGCCTACATCTCTGGCAAGCTTTGTCGCCTCTTCGTAGCCCAGACCTACCTGTTTTGGGCTGTGGGCATCAGAGGAGAAAGTGATAGGGATACCCAGCTCGTACGCAGCCTCCAGCAGTGCTCTGGAGGGGTAGATCTCTCCTATGGGCTTACGAAGCCCTGCTGTGTTGAGCTCCAGTACCATGCCTGACCTTTTGATCGCCCTCAGTGCATCTTTGGCAAGGATACGTGTATCTTCTCTGGGGAGGTACTTGAAGACTTTGATCAGATCGAGATGTCCTACAACATCAAAAAGTCCGGAATTTGCCATCGCTTCAGTCGCCTCGAAATAGGCTTTCCATATCTCATCGATATCCTTCTCTTTCCAGCCGCTGAGAAATTCGGGATTGTCAAAGCCCCATTTGTCGATGAAATGCACTGATCCGATAAGGTAATCGACATCGGCTTTGAGTACACGCTCATCCATATGCCCCGGCAGCCAGTCAACCTCATAACCCAGTAGTATCTCTATCTGGTCTGCATATCGCTCTTTTGCATCAAGGACATCAGCGCGGTATGCCTCCATCTCTTCAAATGCCAAACGGTATTTCTCGTCGAAGTCCATAGGTGCGTGCTCCGAAAAACCGTAGATATCGATTCCCAGATCTATCGCCCGCTCAAGATAGGCATCGATCGTCCCCTCTGCATGGTTGCATCTTGTGGTATGGTTGTGCAGATCTATTCTCATGATAAGCGCACAGCTCCTCGTTTTTCTCTAAGTGTAGCATATTTGACATTTTTTTGACATTTTTCACCTATACTTGACGATATGTCTCAAAAAGGGCTACCGATGAACAAAAAGATAATGAACGAGTATGACGATGTCATATGCAAAGCCAACCTGAATGCATTCAAACAAAAGACAAAGCAGCTTCGCTATCTGATCTCAGATGAGGATGAGCTCGAAAGAGCATTGATAGAGCTATGTGTCGATATGCTTGTGGAGCATGGTAAAAGCAGAGAGTTGATACGTCAGATTTCCCAGATCAGCAGAATCTTGGCAGAGTCTTTGGGGCTGGGAAAAAGCTATTGCAGTACACTGGAACAGGCTGCACGTATATACGATATAGGCAATCTGCTTGTATGCAGTGAGATCTATCTAAAAGATGATGCATTGAATTTTGAGGAGTTCAAGATCGTCAAAAACCATACACTTTGGGGGTACAACCTGCTTATTGCACAGCACTTTTTGACTACTGATATCGCTGCAGTGATATCAGCGGAACACCATGAATGGTTTAACGGAGGAGGCTATCCCCGGGGAACTAAGGGTGATCAGATCGACATTGCCGCACGTATTGTCTCCGTCGCTGACAGTGTCGGTACGCTCTTTTCGGAGCGTCCGGGAAGGGTACCGTGGGATTATGAGCGCATTGTCAGCCATATTAGCAATCGTAGCGGCATCGAGTTTGATCCTGGAGTTACTGAGGTTTTCAAGATCAATCAGGAGATCATTTATCAGGTGCTCTGCTCGGATATTTCAGCTATTGAGGAGCAGTGGTACGCATAAAGCAAAATCTCTTTTTTACAACAAATTGGATAAAATAGGGCTCTTATTTAAACAGAGACAGGACTTGTATGACCAAAGAGAAGAAAGTGGAACTCCTCGCACCTGCGGGTAACCTCGAAAAACTGAAAATTGCGCTAAACTATGGGGCGGATGCCGTCTATGGCGGTACAAGCACCTTCTCTCTGCGTATCCGTTCGGGCAAGGAGTTCGATATGGACTCTTTTAAAGAGGGGATCGACTATGCCCATGCACGCGGTAAAAAAGTCTACGCAACGGTCAACTCATTTCCTTTCAACTCACAGATCAAACTCTACGAAAACCACATCGCCAAAATCGCTGAACTTAATCCAGATGCATTGATTGTCTCCTCTCCGGGAGTGGTGAAGATTGCCCACCGCATCGCACCGGATATTCCCGTACACCTCTCAACGCAGGCAAACGTGATGAATGCAATGGATGCGGAGGTTTACTATGACCTTGGTGTTAAGCGTATCATCGTAGCTCGCGAGATCAGTCTCAAAGACTGTGAAGCGATCAAAAGTCACCTGCCAGACCTTGAACTGGAGGTCTTTGTACACGGTTCAATGTGTTTTGCCTACTCGGGACGCTGCCTCATCTCGGCACTGCAGACCGGACGTGTGCCCAACCGCGGCAGCTGCGCCAATGACTGCCGTTTTCCTTACGAAGTCTATGCGCACAATCCTGAAACAGGAACAACCTTCCGTCTCGATGAGGAGCCCGATGTGGGTACCTACATCATGAATGCCAAAGATATGAACATGGCGTCACATATTGACGAAATTCTTGAAAGCGGTGTTATTGATTCACTAAAGATCGAAGGACGAACCAAATCACCTTACTATGCAGGAGTCGTGACCAAAGCCTACCGTCACGCTATTGATGATTTTTATGCGAACGATTTTGAACCCTCACGCTATCAGCGAGAGTTAAATACGACACAAAACCGCGGTTTTACCGATGCCTATCTGATCTCCAGACCCTTTGAGCGTAACGATACGGAGTCACATGGTTTCTCTATCCAGTACGGTACCCATCAGGTAGCTGGGCTGGTAAGCGAGGATGGACTCAGCTGGAAGTGTAAGGACAAAACCTGTGTTGGTGACAGTGTGGAGATCGTACTGCCGGTAGGCGCCACAGTCGAACTGGTTGACAATGAGATCGGCAAGATCGATGAAGTGGGTGGACAGTACTGGCTGACATTCAAAAAGATAGAGACCGTAGAGGGCAAAGAGCGCGAGTGTGTTCACAGCGGCTATCTGGAGCCTATCAAACTGCCGACCAAACTGCCGGGCTACACCATCTTGCGCCGCAAGATCGATGAAGCTTTGGAGAAAAAAGGGCTGACAGAAGACTCCACACCAATGAAGATGGAGCCAAAGTGTGATTAGCTAT
>JALWKQ010000037.1 GCA_027081395.1 Sulfurovum sp.
ATCATATTGTATTGGACGATCAGTCCAATGATCAATAGGCTCAACAGCAGAACCAGCAAAACAGCTACACCTTCAAGTTTGTTTTTCATCTTTTCTATCCTTTAATTTTTGACCGTAGTAAACCCGAGGATCTTCCACATTTGGAATCCGCCTCGATAATATTTTATCTTTTCGGCAGGGTATCCGAGTGCCACGAGCTTTTTGATAAAATCTGATGACTTTTTGCACCATAAGCCGTCACAATAGACTACAAGATCCATCGCATGCGAAGCATCCCAGCTTCCATCAGACTTCTTTTTCATTCCTAAAGAGCGGAAGATCTTTGACATTGCTGCCTGATGATCCGCCACCTTGGAAGGGATATTGACAGCGGAAGGTATTGCCTCTTTGGCATATATATCACGGTCTCTTACATCCAGGATTAACCCCTTTTTCTTGTTGACCTTGTTTCGCATGAAGTCGATCACCTCAACTTCACCGATCGTCTCAATCGCATCATCCATCTTGACAGGCTGAATGTATTTGCCAGGACGGTATGTTTTGGCATACTCTCCGGTCAACTTGTTCTTTGTATCCTGTATACGGTGTACCTTGACCGCTTTGCCTTTGTGGTAGACATAGACGTAAGAGATAAGCGGCGTGATCTTGACCTTGTCATACTGTCCTGCATAGAGTGCAGCGATAAGGGTGAGCATGCTAATTACTATTTTCATTTTTCATCCTTTCCGGGTACAATGGTCGTCAACCCAAGCAGTTGCCACGCCTGCATGCCGCCTCTGTAATATTTCATCTTCTCTTCAGGATATCCCAGTTTCATCAAAGCGCGTATCGCTGTAGGAGACTGACCACACCATGCACCGTTGCAGTAGAGCAGGATCATCTTCGCCCCGCTGAAATCATAATGCCCTTTTTTATCGTAGGTCACTCCCAGACGTTTGAGTACTTTGTCCCGCTCCGGAGAGTCTTTCAAAAAGATTTTGAAAGGAATATTGACCGCACCGGGTATCGCAGACTTTTCATACCAGTTTGACAAACGCGCATCGATAAAGAGTCCTTTCTTATGCTTGATAAAATCAAGCAGCTCCAACTCTCCGTAGGTCTCTACCTTATCAGATACTTTGAACGGCTGTACAAAAAAAGGCGGAGAGGGTCTGGATGTCAATGCAAACGTATTGGTCAGATAGGCATCCGGCCGTTTTTCCCGCTCTATGGTATAGGATTTTCCATTTGCTTCAATCGTTACTGTCGGTATATCTTTGGTTATCCCTACCTCTTCTGCCGCGAGACTGATCACCGCAAAAGAAGCTAAGGCAACATAGATTGCTCTTTTTTTCATTGTTATTGTTCCTTACTAAAAAGTGGATGCAGGCTGACGCACTGCTGATGTAATAGTAAGTCTAAGGTTTGCTCTTGGTTTTGAGTAACACTTATACTTCTATTGGCGGTCTGGCGAACTGTCGTCCCGTGAATAGATAACGGGGATCAACGCATCAAAACATAGCAAGACAGTCCCATGACTTTCCGTCCTCACCTCACGATGAGTTTGGCTTTTTCAATACAATATAACTGTATTGATCTATTCTAACATACCAAAGATAAGACAATCGACATTTATACTAAAGAATAGTTTTTGTCTATAATACTATTTAAAATAGTCTCTTTAAGTCTAATCAAATAATGTCAAAAAAAGTCAAAATCGGTCAATTTTTTGTATTGGAACGCTCTCACCGAGCATTTTCGAAACAGCCTTTTTATTGATGCTGCCTGTAGTATAGAGTGAGAGCGAGAGTGAGCCATTGTTGCGGTGTCCCTGCTTTTCTGCCAAGCCAAGCAGCCGTTTGGCGATCGCTTCTCCCGTGTGGATCAGTGAGACCCTATGGTTCATCAGTTCCGAGATCCTCTCTGCAGCCAAAGGGTAGTGGGTACAGCCAAGCACGATCGTATCTACCCCGGACTCTCTCATTCCGCAGAGCCAGCCCTCAAGCATACTACGTGTCTCTTCTGTATACACAAGGTCCTGCTCTATCTGTTCGACAAGCCCCGGACAAGCCTGCTCATAGAGTGTGATCTCACTGCTGGATGCCAGCGTATCTACAAGCTGCTGATACTTCTCACTCTTGAGTGTTGCAGGTGTTGCCAAGATACCGACTTTACCGCTTTTGGTAGCTTCAATGGCAGGCTTGACACCAGGCTCCGTACCGACAATGATAAGCTGTGGATAACGTTCGCGAAGGGTTTTGATGGCTGCAGTAGTTGCAGTATTGCATGCCACCACCAGGGCATCAATATTGTGTCTCTTGATAAAGTATTCTGTGATATCAAGTGTATATCGGAGGATCTCCTCATGGCTCTTGTCACCGTAGGGAGCATGCTTGGTATCGGCGATATAGTGTATCTCGGCACCCTTGATGAGCCCTCTCATCGCCTGAACCACCGTCAGACCGCCTAAACCGGAGTCGAACACACCTACTTTCATGAGATCTTCTCATGAAAGAGTAAATAGTGAAGAGTGAAGAGTGAAGAGTTTTGGTTTGCATTGCTGCTCAATGCTCTTATTGAAACAAAAGCTTTTTGAAAAAAAGCATACCCTAATTCCTCATTCCTTACCCCAAGGGCACTTGTCACTCCGTTCGGGCGCATTCCTCATTCCTCACTTAATAAAAGTACCCGCTTTTATCACGCGCCTTCGTTCATCATAGAGAGGAACTCTTCATTGCTCTTGGTCTTAAGCATCTTGGAGAAGAGGAACTTGAGTCCTTCGACCTCCTCCATATTCTGCATCGCGTTACGCAGTGCCCAGACTTTTTGCAGGGTTTCAGGATCGGTAAGCAGCTCCTCTTTACGGGTACCTGACTTGGTGACATCGATCGCAGGGTAGATACGACGCTCTGCCACATGACGGCTGAGTACCACTTCCGCGTTTCCTGTCCCTTTGAACTCTTCAAAGATTACCTCATCCATACGTGAACCTGTATCGATCAGAGCGGTAGCGATGATGGTCAAGGAGCCACCGTTTTCTATGTTTCTCGCTGCACCGAAGAAACGTTTCGGTTTATGCAGTGCATTGGCATCGACACCACCGGAGAGTACCTTGCCAGAGCTTGGCGTAACTGTATTGTAGGCACGTGCAAGACGGGTAATAGAGTCAAGCAGGATGATCACATCTTTGCCCATCTCCACACGTCTTTTCGCACGTTCAATCACCATCTCGGCTGTACGGACATGGTTTTGTGCCGGCAGGTCAAATGTAGAGGCATAGACCTCCCCTTTGACCGAACGCTGCATATCGGTTACCTCTTCGGGTCTCTCATCAACCAGCAGTACCATCAAAGAAGCATCCGGATTGTTGTGGGTAATACCGTGAGCGATCTCCTTGAGCAGTTCGGTCTTACCGGTACGCGGCGGTGCAACTACCAGTGCCCTCTGCCCCTTTCCTATAGGGGTAAAGAGGTCGATCACACGTCCCGTCATCTTCATTGGATCATATTCGAGTTTGAGCTTTTCATTTGGATAGAGCGGTGTGAGGTTGTCAAAGAGCGGACGCTGCTTGGATTTCTCAGGAGCGAGATAGTTGATCGCTTCGATCTTGAGCAGTGCATAGTACTTCTCCTGATCTTTGGGAGGGCGTACCTGTCCGGTGACAATATCTCCGTTACGCAGCGCAAAACGCTTGATCTGTGTCGAGCTTACATAGGTATCGTTGCTGGAGTTCGCAAAGTTGCCGTCGATCGAACGCAAAAAGCCGTATCCGTCAGGCATGATCTCCAAAATACCGGTATAGAGGATAAATCCTCCCTGTGAAACCTGTGATTTGAGGATCTCGAAGATCAGGTCGCGTCTTTGAAACTCGTTGGGGTTCTCTACCCCCACCTCTTTGGCGATCGTCACAAGCTCTTCAAGCGGTTTTTGCTGAAGATCTTCGATCTTGTAGCCTTGCACGGGTACGTGGGTTCTATTCTTTTTGTTGGCACTGTTGCCATTGGAAGATTTTTTGTTGTCGCTCATAATTCCTCTTAACTTGGGTATGAAATTTGGTAATGTAGATATACGGTAGTAGCTATCAACTATCGTGTAGTGCCGCTATTATAATCCTTTTTGGCTGAAATGTCAAACTCAGCCAAGCGCATAGTAAAGCATCGGCGGGTAAAGAAGTGCACCGAGCAGAAAGAACCAGGAAGGGAGCTGCCACTGCAGCATCTCTGCAAGTTCACCACTGGGTGAGCGACTCAAGAAAACCTGCTTGATCAGCTCGATCTTGTAGAAAATGTCGAAGACCTTCAGGGCAATCAAAAAGATGATCATCAGATTGAACACCCCGGTCTTAAGCACGATAAAAAGCAGCAGATAAAAGCCGGGCTGCACGAGAAAAAAGAGAAAAATACTCTTGCGGTAATAACCATAAAGTCTCTGCAAGACCCCCAACAGTGTCGGCGCTCTCTGGATATACCCTTCGAAGAGTTCCGCCGCCGCCAACAGCAATGTATAAAAAAGTGCATCATTCATAGAGGGATTTTACCCTTATTTGGATAAAATAGCCCAATTTAATTTATAAGGCAAAGCCGTGAAAGAGGTAGCGTGTACACATTGTCATCTGAGATTTTCCGAAGATGTGATGATCACCGAAACCCATGGAGAGCATACACTCTACTTTTGCTGTAACGGGTGTCAGGGCGTCTACCATCTCCTCAATGAAGAGGGTCTGGGCAGTTTCTATGACAAACTGGGTGATACCACCCTGCAACCCGCAGCACAAAAGCACGATGATCTGGAGCGTTTCGACCTTGAGGGCTTCAAAAACAAGTATATCAAAGTCCATGAGGACGGGCTCTACGAGATCCATCTGATCATCGAGGGGATACACTGCAGTGCCTGTGTCTGGCTCAATGAGAAGGTGCTCCACAAAACACCCGGTATCCTTGAAGCCTCCATCAACTACACCAACAACAAAGCCAAGGTGCTCTTCGACCCAGAAGAGATCAAACTCTCCAAGATCATCGAAACCATCCGTTCAATCGGCTACAACGCCTACCCTTACGATCCTGCCCTGCAGGAGGAGCGGGCTGTCAGCACGAGAAAAAGCTACTATATGCGCATCCTCGTCGCAGTCTTTGGAATGATGAATATCATGTGGCTTGCCATCGCACACTATGCCGGCTATTTTAGCGGTATTGAACAGCGCTTCAAGGATATCCTCAATGTTGCCGAGTTCATCCTGGCTACGCCGGTACTCTTCTACTCCGGCTGGATCTTCTTTCGCGGTGCCTACTACGGCTGGAAAAACCGCATCGTCAATATGGATACCCTTGTTGCAACCGGCGCACTCTCTGCCTATCTCTACTCCATCTATGCGATGGTCACCAAGACCGGAGAGGTCTATTTCGATTCGGTAGTGATGATCATCACCTTTGTACTGGTAGGCAAATATCTGGAAGTGCTTAGCAAAAAATCCGCTGTCGATACCCTCGATGGCATCATGGGAACCACCCCTACCGAAGTGACGCTCATCAAAGAAAACAGCAAAGCGCTTGTAAGTGTGGAGAATGTCACACAAGGTGATCTCATCGAGCTCAAACCGGGCGAAAAGGTGGTCATCGACGGCAGAGTGGTCAGCGGTGAGGCATCGTTTGATGAAAGCTCTCTCACCGGGGAGAGTGAGCCGATACTCAAACAAAAGGGCGATGAGATACGCAGCGGATCAATCTGCCTTGACTCTGTGATCCGCTATGAAGCAACCAAAGATGCCTCAAGTTCACTTCTGAGCTCTATTGTCTCACTACTTGAAGAGTCCATCACCAAAAAGCCCCGTATCGAACAGCTTGCCAACACGGTTTCGGGCTACTTCTCTACAACCATCCTGCTGATCGCACTTGCAACCTTCGCAGGATGGTATCTTGCCACCGGAAGTTTTGAGCGGTCATTGATTGTCGGCATCTCCGTGATCGTGATCGCCTGCCCCTGTGCACTGGGGCTGGCGACACCGATGGCGACACTGGTGGGCATCTCGCTGGCTGCCAAACGGGGAATCCTCTTTAAAGAAGCGACCTACCTTGAGACGATGGCAAAGAGTGACCTGCTCGCACTCGACAAGACCGGTACCATTACCGAGGGCAAACCCTCTGTGATCCATGCCCAGATCGAAGCGGACTTCGATCCTGCCCTGCTCTATGCCCTCACTGAGAGTTC
>JALWKQ010000038.1:0-2086 GCA_027081395.1 Sulfurovum sp.
ACCACGGTCAAAGGCAAGGTTACACTTCTTGGCGGCAGCATATCACCGGATGTGCAGGGCAAAAGTTTTGCAACCGACAGTGATATCATCATTCTGCAGGAGATGAAGAAACAAAATCAGAGTAGCTTTATGGAGCACTTGAGTGTGATGCTTCAGGTAGATGCCCAAGCACCGATCGTATTTAAGCAGCCTGATACCTATGTGCGGCTCAAACCCGATTTGACGATCCTGAAAGAGCCGGGAGGAAAACTGTTATATCTCGGTGAGGTAGAGCTTTTGGAGGGAGGATATTACCGTTTTCAGGATAAGAAATTTGTATTGAAGAAGAGTTATGTCTATTTTACCGGAGATGTCAATAAGCCGCTGCTTGATATCAAGGCGACCTATCAGTCACTCAAATATCTCATCACTATCACAGTGACAGGTACGCCTGCTGCACCCAACATCAATTTCAGTTCCTCTCCTTCACTGACACGGGAGCAGATACTCTCAGTGATTCTCTTTGATTCTGAAGAGGGTGGAGATACCCATAGCGGCGATGAGATGATGCGTATGATGGGAGGAGCGATGGCAAAGGCGGCTCTCTCCGATCTTGGGGTCAAGGTCGATCATCTTGTCTTTGGAGAGAACGGCAGTATAGAGATAGGGAAGAAACTTACCAAAAAGATCACAGTCATCTATATCAATGGAGATGAGCCGCAGATCAAACTCAAATACAAACATGGCAAGCATACGGAAAGTGTCATAGGTGTAAGCCCAAAATCGGAGTCCTATGACATTATCTACAAGGGAGATTTTTAGTGGTTCTCTCAAGAGAGACGGTTCTTGAAATCCTCATAACCAAATTTACGTACCACTTCAACAGTGCCGTCACTGTGTTGGATCGCTATATCCGGCAGTTTGATGCCGTTGAAAGTAGTTGCTTTGACCATCGTATAGTGCATCTGGTCTTCAAAAATAATCTTGTCACCAATTTGAAGGGGCGCATCAAAGCTGTAGTCTCCCATCACATCCCCGGCAAGACAGGTGTTTCCTGCAAGACGGTAGGTGTAGGGTTTCACTCCTGCTTCGGCAGTTCCTCTGACTTCGGCACGGTAAGGCATGATGATGGTGTCGGGCATGTGGGCTTCTGCTGAGGTATCGAGTATCGCGATATCGATACCGTTGTGAACGATATCGAGTACGGTAGCCTGAAGGTAGCCCGTCTCCCAGCCCACTGCTTCACCGGGTTCGAGATAGACTTCAACACCATATTTTTCCCTGAAAGCTTTGATGAGGGCAATGAGCTTGTCCGTATCGTATCCCTTTTTTGTGATATGGTGTCCACCGCCAAAGTTGATCCATTTCATTTTAGAAAGGTATCTGCCAAACCTCTCTTCGATATGCCCCAGTACATTTTCGAGTGCATCGGCATCCTGTTCGCAGAGTGCATGAAAGTGCAGTCCGTCAAGCATCGGCAAAAGGGATTCATCAAAGTTCTTTGCAGTAGTACCAAGTCTGGAATAGAGCCCGCATGGGTTGTAGAGTTCGGCAGGAGATTCAGAATATTCAGGATTGATACGCAGACCCAGTGAGAGTACGGGGTTGTACTCTTTTGCGATAGAGGCAAAGCGTTTGAACTGAACCGGAGAGTTAAATACCATATGGTGAGAGAGACGCGCGATCTCTTCTATCTCACTCTCCTTGAAAGCGGGTGCATAGGTATGCACCTCTTTGCCGAATGTTTCTGATGCCAGTTTGGCTTCATGCAGTCCGCTGGCACAGCAGCCGTTAAGATAGGGCTTTGCAAGCCCAAAGCTCTTCCATAGGGCATACCCTTTGAGGGCGAGAAGGATCTTTGCACCGCTTTTATTTCTGACCCTGTCCAGGATCTGGAGGTTATGAAGAAGGCGTTCCTCTTCAAGAACCCAGCAAGGAGACGGCAAGGTGGGATTGGTTATTATATTCATACTAGAGATTATAACAGAGTAGGGGTAAAAGAATGGAGAAGAAAGAACAGTTGACACGCAGACCTCATTTGCGATTCAATGAGAGAGAGATACAGCTTGCTTTGACTATGCTTGAGAAGCTCGAAAGAACGATAGAT
>JALWKQ010000038.1:2186-6161 GCA_027081395.1 Sulfurovum sp.
AGAAGGTAAAAAACTATACGGAGACTGGGAATGAAAAGAACATACCAACCACATAATACACCAAGAAAAAGAACACACGGTTTCAGAACAAGAATGAAAACAAAGAACGGCAGAAAAGTGATCGCTGCAAGAAGAGCAAAAGGCAGAAAGAGATTGGCAGTATAAGTGCCGGCGGTACAGAGCTATCAGCAAGATTAAACATTTTACACGGATAAAGACAAGTAAAGAGTTTAACCGGGTATACAACAACCCGACAAAGATCTGGCACACTCCCTACTTCGTACTCTTTTACCAAAAGAATGAGAGCTATAGGGTAGGGTTCGTCGCCAGCAAAAAAATTGGTAATGCAGTGCATAGAAATAGAGCAAAGCGTTTACTCAGAGCACACTTTATCGAAAATATAGATTTTCTCAAAGAGGGTTCCTATGTTTTGGTAGCCAAGCCAGCTCTTGGTAATCAGGATTATTCAGAGATCCGACGATCCTATCTTCATGCCCTTAAAAAGTGCACTGCATTCAAACACATTTAATCCATATCACACTATACTATTTGACTTAAAACAGTATTTATTAAAGGCAGTTACTTTGGAACAACAAGATTTAAACAAACGGCTTCTTCTCGCACTTGCACTCTCCTTTCTGGTCTTTATAGGCTATAGCTATCTTTTCCCCACACCTCAGAAACAGACAGCGCAGCAGACTGCAACGACACAAACACAAACAGCCGCTGCCAAAAATGCTCCGTCACAGACACAGGAAGCCACAGGTGCTCCGAGGGTACAAAGCGAAGATAGCGCTGCTCCGGTTCAAACTGATAGTAAAGCACTTGCGACGATCAAATCAAAAAGATATATCATCACCGTGGACGAGCTGGGACGTATCGCACGTATGGAACTTCTTGAAGCGAAGTACAAGGATGACAAAGGCAACAATCTGCAGATCATCGATCCTACCAAGGTGAAGCCGCTTGAGATCCGTTTTGCTGATCCGAAGATCAACGAAGAAGCATTTCATACGCCATATGTCAACAAGGGGATAAGCGAGGTTGAAGTCTCCAACAGTAATCACACATTGACTTTGGAGCAAAAGCTCAGTGGATTGACGGTAACCAAGAAGATCACTTTTGAGCCAAACGGTGCTTACAGTGTCGATATTGAGACCTCCAAGCCAGTGAAATACTTCATTACACCAGGATACCGCCCAGTGGCAGACCACTCTATGTATATGTTGGTACGCGGTGTTTTGGTCAAGGGAGCAGATGGTGTCATCACAACCATTGAAGATGGTGATGCCAAAGGTGATGAAACATTCAAGCAAGCGAAGCTGGTCTCGGCATTTGACAGATATCATGCAACTCTCTTCTATGATTTTGACAAAGGAATGGATGTCAGTATTGTAAAAGTAGGTGAGGGTGATCCTCTGGCATTTGTCAGTGCCGAAGGTACTTCGCACATCGATGCCTATATCGGTCCCAAAGAGTACAAAGTACTTACATCTATCCATCCCGGGCTTGAAGATGCAATAGAGTTTGGATGGTTTACCTTTCTTGCTAAACCTTTCTTCAAGATCCTGCACTGGATCCATGACCATGTGGGCAACTGGGGATGGGCGATCATACTCTTTACTATTCTTGTCAAGCTGGTACTCTTCCCTCTCTCCTATAAGGGTATGATGTCTATGCAGAAGCTCAAAGATCTCGCACCGAAGATGAAAGAGCTTAGAGAGAAGTACAAAGGGGATCCTGCCAAGCTCAATATGAAAATGATGGAGATGTACAAGAAACATGGAGCCAACCCTATGGGGGGATGTCTGCCGATGATCCTTCAGATCCCTGTATTCTTCGCACTCTATCGTGTACTGCTCAATGCGGTTGAACTGCAGGGTGCACCATGGATCTTGTGGATACAGGATCTTTCAAAGATGGATCCCTATTATGTTCTGCCTGTGTTGATGGGGGCTTCTATGTGGTTCCAGCAAAAGATCACACCGAGCAACTTTACCGATCCAATGCAGGAGAAGATATTCAAATGGTTCCCTGTGATCATGACGGTATTCTTTGTGACATTCCCTGCCGGACTTGTGCTATACTGGTTGACGAACAATGTACTGACCATTGCACAGCAGTACTATATCAACCATATGTATGATAAGTATAAAAAGCAGGCGGCATTAGCGGCGGATAAAAAGGATAAGTAATGACGAAGGTTGAAGCACCGACGCTTGAGGAGGCCTACACCAAGGCAGCACAGGCGTTAGAATGTTCTATTTCTGAACTTCAGTATGAAGTTGTGCAACACCCGTCCAACGGTATTTTCGGACTCTTTAAAAAACCTGCAGTTATCGTCGCAACGTGTAAAAGTGTTCCATCTGCAACAAGAGAATCAAAAGCCGAGGCATCAGAGCCCACCATCGAAGAGAGTGCAGCTGAAGAGATCATAGCAAGCGTTCAAGAAGCAACTGCTTCAGAGCCTGTAGTCACGCCTGATCAGGAGAAACCTGCGAAGATAGAAGAGGATGCGATCGTCAACAGCTTCTTTGAAGAGGCGGGTGACTATAGCGAAGAGAGTGTGATCTATGATGAACTTGCCCTGTTGATAGAGACGGAGCTCAAGAACCTTATGGCGCTCTCCTGTTTTGATATCGATGTGGTCGAAGTAGATGTTCGTGACAATACGGCATTGATCTTTATCGACGGTGAGGATGCTGCACTGCTGATAGGCAAAGAGGGGTACCGTTACAATGCACTCTCCTATATGCTTTTCAACTGGCTGCATACCAAGTATGAACTCTATATCAAGCTTGAGATCGCAGAGTTTTTGACAACACAGCAGGAGATGATCCGAAACTATATCAAGCCTGTCATAGAGAATGTTGAGAAGTTCGGTAAAGGAAAGACACGCTATCTTGACGGTATATTGGTTCAGATCGCACTCGAACAGCTCAGAGAAGCATTCCCAGACAAATATGTTGCAGTCAAAACAGCCAGAGACGGCGGGAAATTTGTTGTGATCAACGATTTCAACAAAAAGAGTCATGGCTGATACCATAGCGGCGATCGCCACGGCACCCGGTGTCGCTTCTATATCCATTATCCGCCTTAGCGGCGAAGCGGCGGTTTCGATCGCCCAGAAGATCTCGAAACGTGAAACGATTACTCCCCGACATGCCCATCTTACATCTCTTTACAATGCGGACAATGCACTGATAGACCATGCTATCATGATCTATTTTGCAGCGCCACACAGCTTTACCGGAGAGGAGATCGTAGAGTTCCAGTGTCACGGCGGGATGATTGTCGCCCAAGAGATACTCGATACAGCCTTGTCATACGGCGTAAGACTCGCAACACCGGGTGAGTTCTCCAAGCGGGCATTTCTCAACGGCAAGATCGACCTGAGTGAAGCAGAAGCGATCTCCAAGCTGATCGAAGCCAAGAGTGTAGATGCGGCGAAGATACTGGCACGACAAATGAAAGGGGAGCTCAAGGTATTTGTCGATGAGACACGCGAAGCGCTGTTGCGCTCTCTGGCATACTCTGAAGTGATGATCGACTATGCCGAAGAGGATATCCCTGATGATATTATGCAGAGTATTGTGTCGCAGCTTGGCAGCATCACAGAACAGATAGAGAAGATCGTCGATGCGTCACATCGCAGAAGAGGATTGATCGAGGGGTTCAAAGTGGCAATCATCGGCAAGCCCAATGTTGGCAAAAGCTCTCTGCTTAATGCGCTGCTCAGTTATGAAAGAGCGATCGTGAGTGATATCGCTGGTACGACACGTGATACCATCGAAGAGCAGGTGCGTATAGGGTCACATATCATACGTCTTGTAGATACAGCAGGGATTAGAGAGTCTGATGATACGATAGAGAAGATTGGGATCGAGCGTTCTCTCTCCTCTGTAGAGGATGCCGATGTGATCATCGCACTTTTTGACGGCAGCAGAGCCTTTGATGAAGAGGATGCCAAGATAT
>JALWKQ010000039.1 GCA_027081395.1 Sulfurovum sp.
CAGCTCATTGACGGGATGCTTGAAGGCAAAATCAAGGCGTTGTTGAATATGGGAGAGGATATCAGCCATATCCATCCCAATATCAACAAGAGTGACAAAGCGTTGAAGAAGCTGGAGTTTCTGATGGTGCAGGATCTTTTCATGTGTGAAACAGCCAAAAAAGCCGATATAGTCATCGGAGTGAAGTCTGCCTATGAAAAGACCGGTGTCTATGTCAATGCAATGCGCCGTCTGCACCTCTCTCAACCACTTGTCCACTCTGATCTGCCTGACGACTGGGAAGTGCTGCAGATGATCGCCAAAGAGATGGGTGACGGTGAGAACTTCGACTTTGAAAGCAGCGAGGATGTCTGGAACGAAGTACGAAAGAGGGCGCCCAAACGTTTCAGCGGTGCGGCATACTTCAGGTTAGAGCGTCACAGAAAGCGCGGGATGCAGTGGCCGATCCATGATGATGATACACCGGTACTTCATCTGCTTGACTTCCGTACAGAGGATGGACTTGGCAAATATGTCTACAAACAGTATGAGCCCAGAGGGATGATAGAGGAGATTCTCGAAGAGAGATTCTATGATGACTCACTGGAAGGGTATTATCTAACAACAGGAAGAACACTCGCACACTACAACAATGCCGCACAGACCAAGCGTAGCAGCAAGCTCGATACCAAATATGATGAAGATGTACTGCTCGCACCTATAGAGGACGAGGGCAAGTTCGGTGATCGTGTGATTCTCAAAAGCCAATATGGTGAGAGTGAGGCACTCACAGTACGCTATACCGACAGGGTACGCCCCAAAACACTCTTTTGTACCTTCCACCACGCCAAAAGCCGCATCAATGCACTCTTTGGAGATGAGTGTGATGAGCTTATCATGACAGCACGCTTCAAGTCTGTGAAGGTCGATGTGATCCCTGTAGGCGATGAGGTGGCGTGTAGTTAGGAAGGTACAGATGCCCGAGGGCATCTGCAGTGTTTCAATTTTTCTGCTGTAACTCTTTTAGAATTGCATAGATTTTAATACTTGCGCCAAGAAGATCGGCAGCTGTATGAGCCGCTGTGACTGAAGCTCTGAGAATAGCTCTGCCAGCAGGAACAACCGGCGGAAAAACAGCATGGATATAGATGCCTTCATCTTGACATCTTTTTGCCGCAACACCGGCAAGATAGGGCTCTCCTACCATAATCGGAATGATCGAGGTCTTGGAGTTACCTATATCTATCCCCAGATTTTTAAGCGCCTCACTAAAGAGTGCCGTGTTTTGATGAAGTTTTCTGACCAGAGTATGTTTCTCTCTTTCAAACACTTCGATGGATTTTAGCGCGGCAGCGATGGGGATAGTGCTTGTCGCTCCGGAATACATAAATCCTCTGGATTCATGCCGAAGATATTCTACGATTTTCTTATTGGCTGCAATATATCCTCCGCTTGCAGGAAGTGCTTTGCTAAGAGTTGACATGATGATGTCAATATCATTGGGATCAAGATCAAAATATTCGACGATACCTCCTCCCTGTTCTCCAAGAACAAACATAGAGTGACACTCATCAACCATAAGTATTGCGTTGTATTGTTTGCATAATCTGATAATAGAGGGCATCTCTGCTACCTCACCGCTCATACTGAAGACACTGTCGGTAATGACCAGCTTGCGTGCCTCATGAGGCAGTTTTTTGAGTAAGTGTTCCAGATGTTCGGGATCATTATGTCTGTAGCGTAACAGTTTTGCTCTGGAGTAGAGTGCACCATCTTGAATGCTTGCATGGTTGAGCTTGTCAGAGAGTATAAAATCATCTTTCCCCAAAAGACAAGCGATTGTGGAGACATTGGTGAGATAGCCGCTTGAAAGAACAATTGCATCTTCTTTCTGATGCAGTTGTGCGAGTCTGTTTTCAAGTCTTGTATGTAGTGAAGTTGTACCGGCAAGAAATCTTGATCCGTTCATTCCTGTACCGTAGTTTTCGACAGCATCTATAGCTGCTTGGGAGATCTCTGGATGTTTGTTGAGACCGAGATAGGAGTAGCTTTCCAGCATGAGCATCTTTTTGTTATTGACCTTGATCCAGCTTTGAGGCATCTCCTCTTCGATCGCTCTAAACCAAGTGTAGATACCGACCTTTTTACCTTTTTCTATATCCCATGATGTTTGGAGCGGGAATGTTTTGGTTGTAGTCTGTGATGTTTGAAGATTCATTATGTGACTCCTTTGTCGTGTGTATATTGAGTTGGGTATTTACATACCAAAGCAGGTTGACACCCTATAAATTTTATTGATTTTTGTCACAAATTTGTGACAAAAATATTGCTTGGAGAAATAATGGATTTTTCCGTATACTGTAAAAAGAAATATTTGAGGGGGTGTGATGCGTGAACTGCCCAAGCTTTTCGGGGATCGAAGTGAGGATCTTGCTACACGCTTTTTGGAGCAGGAGGGGTATATCGTCATTGAGCGTAACTATTTTGCGAGAAAGCTTGGTGAGATTGATATCATCGCGCAAAAGGAAGATACGCTGCACTTTATTGAAGTGAAGTCGGGCAAAGCTGATTTTGATCCTGTTTACAACCTCACACCGGCAAAAATGCGCAAGATCATCAACTCTGCACACTACTATCTCAAAAGCAAAGCGATTGACCTCCCTTATTGCATCGATGCACTGATTATACGTGGGGATGAGGTTGAATTTATAGAGAATGTTACGCTATAATCGTGCCTATTACCGCACCAATTAAATACCTCAATCTTTGATGCAGCAATTTCGTTCATAATCAAGGCAGATTTTCGTAGGACTCGCCAAAGCGAATTCAAGAAAATCTAACGCCGAGTATGGGCGAAAGTGCTGCACCCTTCGGGGAGAACGAGACGAGACAACCTGCACGCAAAAAAATCTTCGAATTACCTACGGGTAGTCCTTCAGATTTTTTCACGCACATCTTGCCTCGTCTCGTTCTCTCAAAGTTTGAGGTATTTAGTTGGCGCGGTAATAATCCTATACAAAAGACAGACTTATGACACTCACAGATGCACAATTGGAACAATTTGAGAGGGACGGTTTTTTGCTGCTGCGCAATTTTGCCGATCCCGAGCGTTGTGATACCATCCGAGACATCGCACTCGCACACCTTGCACACAGAGTACCGCCCTTGGAGACGGAGTATGAGTATGTCCATAAGAGTAAAGAGGAGAGAGAGCGTACCTCCGGAACGGGGGTGCCGCTTTTTGAAAAAGAGGTGACGATCAGAAGGCTGCGTCAGGTCTATGATCGGGATATCGTCTTTAGGGAGTGGATGGAGGAGCCGGGTATGCGTCCAATCCTTGGGCAGATATTGGGGGATACCCCTGTTCTGACACTGGCACACCACAACTCTATCATGACCAAACTTCCTCATACATCGACCCAGACCCGCTGGCATCAGGATTTTCGCTACTGGCATTTTGAGGATGACCGTCTGGTCTCTGTCTGGTTGGCACTTGATGAAGAGCATGATCTCAACGGTGTGCTTGAGTTCATCCCGGGCAGCCACAAGATGCACTTTGAGCCCTCGCAGTTTGATGAAAAAGAGTACTTCAGTGAGACCCATGATGCCAACAAGGCTTTGATCGATACAAAGGTCAGCAACCCTTTGCAAAAAGGAGATGTAGTGCTCTTTCACTGCAAACTGCTTCACCGTGCCAACAAAAACAGTACAGATGAACCGAAAATATCTTTTGTCTATACCGCAAAAGCCCAGAGCAACCGAGCGATCCCAAATACACGCTCTTCAGAGTTTCGGGAGATTGTATTATCATCACATCAATAAATAATTAATGCTTCTGTAAAACTATCGGTTTCATTCGATAGCTCTGGCAGTCGCAAACGCAAGCGCCCATTTCATGGGTTGAGTGCTCCTTTGTCGCCATCGAACGAAACCTAAATTGCTATATGTACAGAGGATATAATTTCAAGATGTTGGCAGAGTAATGAGATAAATTCTGTCCTAATAATACACAATGAGTACACAGAGCCCCGATATTATCCAAAACATAAGATGACCCTATACATTTCCTAATGAAAATGTGTTATAATCTTCAAAATTTATTATCAAAGGATAGACAATGGCTAAATATGTAGAATTGACAAACGAAAACTTCGAAGATACAGTAAAAGAGGGTGTAACCATGGTGGATTTCTGGGCGCCATGGTGTGGACCTTGTAGAATGATCGCTCCTGTGATCGAAGAGCTTGCAGAAGATTTCGACGGCAAAGCGACAATCGCAAAAGTCAACACAGATGAGCAGCAAGAGCTTGCAGTGAAATATGGGATCAGATCTATCCCTGCGATCCTTTTCTTCAAAGATGGAGAGGTTGTAGATCAGATGGTCGGTGCAGCTTCCAAAGATGCATTTGCAGAAAAACTCAACGCACTCGTCTAAATTCACTTGCGCAGGGGACTCCCCTGCCTCTTTTCAAAACCTTCACAAAATTATTAACCAAGTATTTTAATTGTATAATTACCCCTAAATATTTGTTTTATGATTTGAAAGGATTGAAATGTTAGATTGCGCAATCATCGGCGGCGGACCGGCAGGTCTTTCGGCAGGGCTCTATGCGACACGCGGCGGTCTGAAGGATGTGACCCTTTTTGAGATGGGGCTGCCCGGCGGTCAGATCACACAGAGTAGCGAGATCGAGAACTATCCCGGTGTCTTTCGTGAAGATCCTCCGGTGACCGGAATGGAACTGATGGAGGCTTGGCAGCCGCAGTGCTTTCATTTCGGGCTGAAGCATGAGATGAAGAAGGTCGAGCGTGTCGCCAAAACAGGTGAGCACTTCACGATCACGCTTGAGGGCGGAGAGAACGTCGAGGCAAAAACTGCGATCGTCTGTACAGGCAGCACGCCCAAAAGAGCCGGATTCAGAGGCGAAGATGAATTTTTCGGACGCGGTGTGAGTACCTGTGCGACCTGTGACGGATTTTTTTACAAAGGCAAACCGGTGACGGTACTGGGCGGCGGAGATACGGCACTTGAAGAGGCGTATTATCTCTCCAATATCGTCTCGGATGTCTATCTGGTGCATCGTCGCGATACTTTCCGTGCAGCACCTTCGACAGTCGAGCGTGTCATGAAGAAGGAGAATATCCATCTCGTTCTGGACTCTGTCGTAGAAGAAGCGATCGGTGATGCAACCGGGCTGCAAGCTGTCAAGGTCAAAAACCTTAAAACCGGTGAAGAGAAGATCCTTCAAACACCGGGGCTTTTCGTTTTTGTAGGGCACAATGTCAACAATGAAGTGCTCAAAGATCCGTCTGGGAACTTCATCTGTGAGACAAATGAACAGGGACAGGTGGTCGTCGATCTGAGTATGCGTACCTCTCTTCCCGGTCTTTTTGTCGCGGGAGATCTGCGTATCGAAGCACCCAAGCAGGTAGTCAGTGCGGCAGGAGACGGAGCAGTCGCAGCACTTCAGGTCATTTCATATATTCAGGAGCAATCATAACTATGGCAAAAAAAGTAGGAATCGTCGGAAGTACCGGCAGAGTAGGCAATCTTCTTGTTGACAGTCTGTTGCATGACAGCGAACTGCCGTTGGCAGCTGTACATGTCTATGATGAACTCAAGCGCGATCTGCCCAAAGATGTACTGGTCACCAACAGTATGACCGCACTGCTTGATGCAGTGGATATCGTGATAGACTTCTCTGCGCCGGAAGCGACACAGAGCCTGCTTGAGGCGGCACTGGAGAATCCCACACCGCTGGTGATTGCAACCACCGGCTTTACAAAGCATCAGGAGAACCTCTTGCAGGAAGCAGCCAAAAAAATGCCGGTACTCTACGCTTCCAACATGTCTGCGGGTATCGCACTGCTCAAGCAGCTTGTAGAGCAGGTTTCGCGAACACTTAAGGATTTTGATATCGAGATCGTAGAGATGCACCACAGACACAAAGTCGATGCGCCAAGCGGTACAGCCTTGACACTGGGAGAGTTCGCTGCCAAGGGCAGGGGCTTGAACCTTGATGATGTGAGAGTCAGCGGCAGAGATGGGCAGATAGGCCCAAGAAGCAAGGATGAGATCGCTGTGATGGCGTTGCGCGGAGGGGATATCGTCGGGCGGCATACAGTCGGATTTTATAATGACGGTGAATATCT
>JALWKQ010000040.1 GCA_027081395.1 Sulfurovum sp.
TCATACCGAGGGTAAATAGCGCTGCTACAATTACTTTTTTCATCTGTTATCCTTTTTGTGTTGATTTAACAAATACAAGTATAATGTGATTGGTGTGCAACAAGTGTGTACTCCAATCCTATCTATTTCAAGATCTTTGCACCAAGAGTGCACACTATATGATTATGATGGGCAAAATGAATCATTACCCAAAGACAAAGAAGAATTAAAATGAAAAGAAGAGGATTTTTAAAGCTTGGTGTTCTGATGGGATCTGCTCCCTATCTCAATGCCAAAGCCGTTACCGCATTCCAAAAGGAGTTTGAGGCTGTCTCACCTGTGATTGAAGCAGTACTTGAACATATCTTTCCGATAGGAAGCCAGATCCCCTCAGCTAAAGAGACAGGATTGGTGCATTTTGTTTATGAGACAATCACACATCCGAGTTATGACAAGGATATACGATCCTTTGTCATCGAGGGTGCAAAAGAGTTGGACAAGCGTACGCAAAGCAGGTTTGTGCAGATGAAACATAGCCAAAAAGAGTATGCGCTTCGGGAGTATGAGATGACCGGTTATGGAGACAACTGGCTGGGGCGGATGATGACACTGGGGATGGAGGGGCTTTTCAGTGACCCGATCTATGGCGCCAACCCCAAAGAGGCGGGATGGAAGGCACTGGGTGCCTATGGCGGTCAGCCAAGACCAAAGACGAGGTACCTTGGATCATGAACGCCAAACATTATGATGTGGTGATCATCGGATCGGGGGCGAGCGGCGGTTCTGTGGCCTATATGCTGAGCAAGGCAGGCTTCAAGGTGGCTCTACTTGAGAAAGGGCGGCTGATAAGAAGAGATGAGTTTTCCAAGGATGAATTGGCATACTGCCGTCGGGATCTTGTCACGCCCAACCTTTTTGAGGAGTATCATGTCATCGAAGAGAAGGTGGACGGCAAGTGGGTAGGCACACCGACCTATGAGTCTGGCTGGAGTTTCTGGAACGGCAATATTGTCGGGGGCTCCTCCAACTTTATGAGCGGTATGTTCCATCGTCTTCATCCGGATGACTTTAGACTCAAAAGCAGGTATGGCGAGATCAAAGGCGCCAATGTGGTTGACTGGCCGATCTCTTACGAAGAGTTGGAGCCCTACTATACCTTGGCAGAGAAACTGGTAGGGATATCGGGGCACTATATTCCCCATCCTTATGAACCGCCGCGTTCAACCCCCGATTTCCCTCAGCCGCCGACCAGAGAGAATGCCGTTGTCAAGCTACTTGACAAGAGCTGCCAAAAGCTTGGGGTCACCCCGCTTGTCACCCCGCGCGCGGTACTTTCACAAGATACACCCGATCGCCATGCCTGCTACTACTCCAACTTTTGCGGCAGTTACGGGTGCAGTTCAGGTGCAAAGGGGAGTGCGAGAGAAGCCTTTGTCAAACCTGCACTGGCAACAGGCAACTTGACATTGATGACAAACAGCCATGTCAAGCGTCTGCATACTCGGCAGAAGGATCGAGTCGCTTATGCCGAGGTGGTCGATACAGTGACAGGAGAGGAGCGAAAAGTCTATGGTGATACCTTTGTCGTTGCGGCACAGGCGCATGAGAGTGCACGTCTGCTGCTCAACTCTGCCAACAAAGACCACCCCGACGGTCTTGGCAATAGCAGCGGTGAACTGGGCAAAAATCTTCTCTTTTCCGGAGGAGGATCGGGACAGGGTATTCTGAGCAAAAAGCGTCTCAAGGAGATCCGTTTTGAGGAATTGATGCAGACGGGGCTCTTTGTCAACCGTTCGATTCTGGATTGGTATTTTGTAGATGACTGGTGGGACGGCAAGTTCAAGGGTGGATCGGTAGAGTGGATGTTCGAGCACCAAAATATCATCTCCCGTGCCCGAAAAGACAATGTCCGAGAGGGGCGCTATATCTGGGGGAAGGAGCTGGGTGAGAGGCTGGTCAAGCGTTTTTCAGAGGGCAAAAGTATCCGTTTTGAGATCTTTAACGACTGGCTGCCCAATGACAACTGTTTTGTCAGTGTTGATCCCAAACACAAAGACAAATACGGTATGCCTGTAGGCAGGTTGCGTGTCGAGGGGCATCCTCAGGATCTCAAGGTAGGCAGATATATTGCGAAAAAATGTGAAGCGATCCTTGAAGAGATGGGCGCAGAAGAGATCTACTCTTCGGTCTCCGCCGCACCGTCGCAGAATCTTGTTGCGGGAGGGTGCCGTTTTGGTGATGATCCCAAGAGATCCGTGCTTGACAGGTACTGCCGCGCGCATGACCTTGCCAATCTTTATGTGGTCGATGCGAGCTTCATGCCCACAGGCGGTTCAGTCGCATACAGCTGGACGATCTATGCCAATGCACTCCGGGTTGCCGATCATCTTATCAAGCGCTTAGGCAAGGGGTAGAGGGATTTATTTTCTTTTAAAGTGCATTTGGTTACACTCAATGTCACTATTGTATTGATAAAGCCAAACCTGTTGTGAGACAGGGACGGAAAGTCATGGGACTTAGCACTGTTTGCCAAGTTCGCCAGACTGCCTATAGGAAGTCTCTACTGCATTTCTCCCCGTCGGCATAACAGCGCTTTGGACAGAATCAAAAATAGGATTAAGCATAATTTAAATCCATATTTATTTTTGATTAATCAAATGGCGATAGAATGGTACATATTTTTTAGTATGATTTTATCATGCTTGGTGAAGTTTCAATCAATTAGGAGTAATCATTGAAAAACCTGTATAGACTACTATTTGCCCTTGCTTTTACAGCAGTGTCAGCAGAGGCGGCAGCGAAGATCGTCAGCCACAAGATCAAAAGCGGAGAGACCCTCTATACGGTGGCACACAAGCACCATAGTACGATTGAGGAGGTCAGAAAGCTCAACGGTATCAAAAAAGGTGAGATTCTCAAGATCGGCCGTGTACTCAAGGTGCCTGTCAATACTTACTTCCCGGATAAAAACAAAAAGATAGACAAGAAAGCAAAGAAAACAACAGTTGCCAAGAAACATACCAAAGCCAAAAAGAGCAGAGTAGCGAAGAAGAGCATCCAGAAAATAAAAAAGAGCACTACAAAGCATACGGTTTTGGCAAACTACAGTATCAAAAAAGGCGATACACTCTATACGATCGCCAAGAAGCACAAGATGACTGTGGCTGAGTTGGTCAAGATAAACAAAATTCCGTACAAGTCTACCTTGAAGCTGGGACAGAAGCTCAAAGTAAGCAAAACAGTAAGCCGGAAGAAAAGCGTTGTCGCCCATATCCAGAAGAAGCGTCATAAGACGGTTAAGGTTGCCAAGCGCGTGATCAAGCGTAAAAAGTCTGATCGCATTTTACGTACAGCACTCAAGAAACAGGCGAAACCGCTTTCGGCAAAAAGGGTACGTAGACGTACCGCAGCCTCAGAGGATATCTTTTTTAAGTCGATGCAGCCGAGTCTCAAGACATTTGGCGGCAAACTCGATAGAAAAAAAGCCTACAAGATCACCTCTTTGGCAAAAAAGAAGCTTGGTAGAAGATATGTCTGGGGTGCGACAGGCAAGAATGCCTTTGACTGCTCCGGACTGACAAGCTATGTTTACAAAAAGAATGGTATCAGACTGCCAAGACGTGCGATCGCACAGTCAAAAGTGGGCAAGCGTATTCCAAGAAGCCAGCTCAAACCGGGAGATCTTGTATTTTTTGATACCTCCAAGCACCATAAAGGGTATGTCAACCATGTCGGTATCTATATTGGTAACGGCAAGTTTATTCATGCAAGTTCTGCCAAGAAGAAAGTGGTCATTACCAGTCTAAACAAGCCTTTCTACGCAAAACGCTTCAAAGTGGCAAGACGTCTTGCCAGCTCTTCATAATATCAACATAGAGTGAGAAAGCGTACACCGGGAGGGTGCGCTTGGATCTTGGATCATAGAGGGGAGGGAAGCACCTCCGTAGAAGTGTTATTCTGCTTCAAGCACCGCGCCTGAACTTGCATTGGTGACCAGTGCGCGGTATTGTCTGAGCCATTTGCTTTTGAGCGGTTTGACGATCGGTTTGAAAGCAGCTTTTCTACGTGCGATCTCCTCATCACTCACTCTTGCTTCAAGGATATACTGATCGACATCGATATGGATCTCATCTCCATCTTCCAGTAGACCGATCAAGCCCCCCTCTGCAGCCTCAGGACTTACGTGACCGATACTTGCTCCTCTTGTCGCACCGGAGAAGCGTCCGTCAGTGATCAGTGCCACTTTGTCTCCCAGGCCAAGCCCCATGATGAGCGAGGTAGGGCTGAGCATCTCCTGCATCCCCGGACCGCCCCGCGGACCTTCATAGCGGATGACAACGACATGTCCCGCTTTGACTTTGCCTGCGAGGATACCTTCGATCGCTTCATCCTGTGAGTTGAAGCAGATCGCTTTGCCGGTAAAGACACGATCTCCGGTAATCCCCGCAGTCTTGATGACTGCTCCCTGCTCGGCAAGGTTGCCGTAGAGGATGGCAAGACCGCCTACCTCTGAGTAGGGGTTGTCAATCGTATGGATAATGTCGGTATCGAGGATTTTGGCATCTGCGATACGCGCATAGAGACTCTCCCCCGTAACTGTGAGATTGTCAAGCAGGATATCTTCTCCTCGCTTTTTCATCTCGTTCATGACAGCGCTTACACCGCCGGCTTTGTTGATATCCTCCATATGTACGGTTGTCAATGATGGAGAGATCTTGGCGATATGTGAAACACGTTTGGAGATAGCGTTGATATCTTTGAGGTTGAAGTCCACTTCTGCCTCTTTGGCGATGGCAAGCATGTGCAATACTGTGTTGGAGCTGCCGCCCATCGCCATATCTACGGCAAAGGCATTGCGTACGGCTTTTTCGTTGAGGATGTTTTGGATACGGAATTTCTCTCGTTCATTTGCTTCCGCTTTGGCGATCTCGCAGATGCGGCGTGCCGCTTTTCTGTAGAGTGCTTCCCGCTCCGGTGTGAGGGCAAGTATCGTACCGTTGCCCGGCAGTGCAATTCCCATCGCTTCCATGAGGGTATTCATCGAGTTGGCGGTAAACATACCTGAGCATGAGCCGCCGCTTGGACAGGCGTTGCACTCGATCTCAGTCAGTTTGGCTTCGCTGATCTCTCCGGCCTCATACTGTCCGACTGCTTCAAATGCCGTGGCAAGGTCGATCGGTGTACCGTCTTCGAGGTGACCTGCTGCCATGGGACCGCCGGAGACAAAGACAGTAGGCACATTGACCCGCAGTGCACCCATGATCATCCCCGGGACGATCTTGTCGCAGTTGGGGATGGCGATCATCGCATCAAGTTTGTGTGCATTCATCACTGTTTCTATAGAGTTGGCGATGATCTCCCGACTCGGCAGAGAGTAGAGCATGCCGTCGTGCCCCATGGCAATACCGTCATCCACACCGATCGTATTGAACTCAAACGGTACACAACCGTTGGCACGGATCTCCTCTTTGATGATCTCACCCACCTTATTCAAAAAGTAGTGTCCGGGGATCAGCTCTATAAAAGAGTTGGCGACCCCGATGAAAGGTTTGTCAAAATCTTCGTCTTTTAGTCCTGTCGCTCTGAGCAGGCTTCTGTGGGGTGCACGGTTGTGCCCCTTTTTTATCTCATCACTTCGCATCATATGCTCTCCTTACGGCAGGGTTTTCCCCTGTTCCCGCGTGTTTTGGGAGATTATACACCATTACTATTTACATTTAAATTTTTTTTGGTTATAATCGCACTCCAATTTTAGCCAAGGCTATTATTGCAATGGATATGCGGGCGTAGCTCAGCGGTAGAGCATCACCTTGCCAAGGTGAGGGTCGACGGTTCGATCCCGTTCGCCCGCTCCATTTTCAACAAAGTAACATCACGGTGCTGTTTTGTTGAACATAGTTACGTGGTACCTCAGATGCCCGGGTGGTGGAATGGTAGACACAGGGGACTTAAAATCCCCCGGTCATTGTGACCGTGCCGGTTCAAGTCCGGCTCCGGGTACCACCCACCTATGTGGAACCATCGCCAAGTTGGTAAGGCCGCAGCCTGCAAAGCTGCTATTCGCCGGTTCGAGTCCGGCTGGTTCCTCCATCACTATAAGGGATTTTATCTTTTTTGGATAGAAT
>JALWKQ010000041.1 GCA_027081395.1 Sulfurovum sp.
GAGTAGCACATATGGGTGTGGATCTGTGTGGTCTCCTTGGCTACATTGGTACTGACCCAGAAGCTTTTGAGTGCGAAATCCTCATAGGCAGGACGCTTCTCCTTGCGCAGTGGATACCCCTCTTTGAAGGCAGCCTCATCGACCTGGATCATCTCGATGCCGGCATTTTGCAGATCGTCGATCTCGTCACGGATCGCAAGCGAGATCTGATAACAGGTTTGGGATCGCGGCTGGTCGTCCCGGACAAAAGACCAGTTTAGGATGGTCACAGCGCCTGTGAGCATCCCTTTCATCGGTTTGTCTGTCAGACTCTGCGCATAGGTACTCCAGAAGAGTGTCATCGGGGAGGGGCGGCTGACATCCCCATAGATCAGCGGCGGTTTGACACAGCGGCTTCCGTAGCTCTGCACCCATCCGTTCTGGCTAAATGCCACACCGTCAAGCTGTTCACCGAAATATTCGACCATATCGTTACGCTCGAACTCGCCATGTACAAGCACCTCAAGACCTATCTCATCCTGCCACTCTACACACGCTTTGGTAAAGGCTTTCATTTTTTCGATATAGGTTGCTTCATCGATCTCACCGTTTTTGAACGCACGTCTGGTCTGGCGCACTTCGGCAGTCTGGGGGAACGAGCCGATCGTTGTGGTTGCCAGCGGCGGATAGTTGAATTTGGCATGCTGCTTGACGATACGCTCTTCAAACGGGATGCGTTTTTTCTGCAGGGATGCGATCGTTTCCATACGTGCCTGTACTTTTGGGTTGTGGATCTTTTGGGAATTTCTTCTGCTTTGGTTGGCTTGTCTGTTTGCCTCAAGCAGTGCTTGCTCTTCTGTGCTCAGTGTCTCACCAAAGAAGGATTTGGCAGTGAGATTGAGCTCACCCAGTTTCTCGACGGCGTATGCCAGCCATGACTTGACTTCGCTATCAAGTTTCTCTTCATATTTTAGGGTAAAAGGGACATGCAACAGTGAGCAAGAGGTGGATACGATGATATCCTCTTTGTCGATATCCTTGGCGATATCTTCAAGTAACGCGACTTTTGCATCGATGTCACTGATCCAGACATTACGCCCGTCTATCACACCGGCAATGAGTTTTTTGCCCGCATCTGCGATATGTTTGATCACCTCTCTGTTTTCGGCTCCATAGACAAAGTCCAGCCCGATCCCCGCAACCGGTGTGGTACAAAGTGCCTTGACCGCCTCAGTCGCATGGTCGAAGTAGGTGATGACATAGATCTTAGCATTTGCCGCAGCATTTGAGAGTCTGGTATAGGCATCTTTGGTCAGCATCGCAAGCTCTGCTGCTTTGTCAGTGACCAAGACAGGCTCATCGAACTGGATGATGATCTTGTCATCAAGCTTTGCGATCAGCTCAAGCAGGGCTTCATACTTTTTCATGACCTTTTCATATGCGTCAAAAGGGGCATCCTCGCCTTGGCTGTTTTTGGCATTGGCGATGAAAGTGAGCGGACCTATCAGATTGATCTTAGGCGTGATACCCTCCGCTTTTGCCGCTTGGTATTCGGCTTTGATCTTGTCGATATTGACCGGCTTGTCGGTGGTTTCGTCAAGTACGGGTACGATGTAGTGGTAGTTGGTATTGAACCACTTGGTCATCTCCAGTGCTCTATGGTCTTTGTCTCCCCTGGCGATCGCGAAATAGCGTTCGGTATCGTCATCGATATCCTGATGGCTCTGGGGTTCGAGACCCAGCGCGACCATCGTATCGAGGGTCGTGTCGTACAAAGAGAAGTCGTTGGTGCTGATCGCATCGATATGGGCATCTTTCTGATACTTCCAGTGTCTCTTTTTGAGTGTCTCTGCGACCTCTTCTATTTCAGAGAAAGGCACTTCGCCTCTCCAGTATTTTTCCAGTGCAAATTTAAGCTCTCGCTGCTCCCCGATACGTGGGAATCCTGTAACAAATGTTTTCATCATAGTCTCCTTTAGATATGACAATTAAGTTCTCTGAAAAATTACCGGTTTCACTCGATAGCTCTGGCAGTCGTGAACGCAAGCGCCCCTTTCAGGGGTTGGGCACTCCTTTGTCGCCATCGAGTGAAACCTCTGTTGGTAATTATTCAGAGGGTTCAATTAGGTAGGTAACACTATAGATATACGCGATATTGAACGATAGGCATTAGTGTTACACGCGGATTGATAATGGTTATTTAATAGCTAAATGAAAGGAGTGCGGTGGGAGGTGCGAGACCAGATTTGGTCTTTCGGCATGGACAGAGTTTTTTGACAAAGAGTCTGAGTTGGTGAAAAAGCTGCAGGGTGCGCTGCAGAAAAACGATCGAACAGTGGCAGGCTTTTTTGGCAACAGGGTTGCGTCTGTAGTCCAGAGGACATTCTGTAAGCAGGAGTGCATCCAGAGGCGGAGGAGACTCAGTCTCACTCTCTCTGGCAGCAAAGTGCTCAAGGTGCTGTGCAAAGCATACTGCATGTGCATGCAGCGAGGCAGCAGCACTGGTAACTGCAATGGCTGACAGTGAAAAGTACTTCTCCTTGAAGCCTTTTGCGATCTTCACATGCTATCCTTATAAATTTCCGAATGACCCGGAGCAAATTTTTTTGAAAGTGTAGCACAAATAGAGTTTTTATGCAAACGAAACAACACCATCCACATAGAGCCATCTTTTCTCAGTCTTGAGGAAACGGCTCTTCTCTTTGAGTATGCCGCTTGAGAGATAGGCTTCGAATGTGACAAATGCTTCCCCGTTTTCACTCTCATCACTATAGTCAATGATCTTTAGTCCCTCAAAGGTTGTCTCTTTGCAAAATGCAAGGATAGAGGCTCTCCAGCTTTGTCTATCCTCACTGTAGTCACTGTTGTCGGGGTGGGTGGTTTTGATAATATAGTCGGCATTGCCTGTGGCGTAGGCACTGTAGCGGCTCTTCATCAGTGTGAGTGCATCAGGAGCGAGTGCACCTTGATGGTAGCGCCGGCAGCATTTTTTGTATTTGAGACTGCTGCCGCAGGGGCAGGGGATGTTGGCAGAGGCTTTTATCATGTCTCTTTAGCGTATCTGGGCGATGAAGGCATTGGGCTGTATCTCTTTGCGTACATGGGCAAGTACCTGCTCCGCTTCTTTATGTGTCCGGTATGGCCCTATCAGCAGCTTGGAGATGCTTTTGCCCGCTTTTGGGAACTTGATCAGCTTATAGGAGAGACCTTTGCGTGTGATCGTATAGAGCAGAGCGCTTTTGGGGCGTCCGGCAAAGGAGCCGACCTGTACATAGTAGGTACCTTTGGAGGCTTTGGGCTGTTCGATCTCCTTGATAGGCGCTTTGATCACGATCGCCTTGCTGCCGCTCTCCTCTTTGCGTTCCTGCAGCGGTGCTTTGGCAGGCTGCGCTACAGGAGCAGTTGGTGTGGGCACGGCTGCAGCAGGTATTGTTTTGGCTTGTTGCCATACCGGTGCTTTGGCAGTATTGGATGCTACTGTTGTGCGAGGCTCATCAGGCAGATACCGGCGGCAGATACGCAGACGCTTTTTATAATATGGCGAGGTATAGAGGTTGGAGTAGATCACTTCATGTTTGACCGTGCTGGCATGGGTGAACCATCCGTCACCAAGATACATACCGACGTGGGTGATCTTCCTGCGGTTGTGGCGGTTGGTAGCGAAAAAGATCAGGTCGCCGTACTCAAGATCTTTGACATCGATACGTTTGCCCACTTTTGCCTGCTCTCTGGCTACACGGGGGATCTCTATCCCCATAGAGCCGTACATATAATAGGTAAATCCGGAACAGTCAAAACGATCCGGCCCCTCTTCCGCCCAGACATAGGGGCTTCCTTGGAGCTGTTTGACCATTTTGGCGAGATTTTTTCGGCTTGCAGCATATTTGACTTTGGGTTTTATGATCTCATATTTGGGGTTTTTGGGGTGGGGCGAAGGGCGCTTCTGACCACAGCCGTTTAGGATAAAAACAGCACTGAGCAGAGCCAGAGAGAATAGATGTTTCATAGATAAACTTCCCATGTTTAGAGTATCAGCATCGCATCACCATAGGAGAAGAATCTATAGTTTTTTGCAATGGCTTCTTTGTATAATTCTAACGTTTTTTCTCTTCCAATAAAGCCACTTACCAGCATAATCAGTGTACTTTTGGGCAAGTGAAAATTGGTGAGTAGATGGGTGACGCGTATGGGCGGATTGTGTGGGTTGAGAAAGAGGTCGCACTCCCCTTCGCGTTTGCCCGTGCGTGCAAAGTATTCTACCGTTCTTGTCACCGTTGTTCCGATAGCGAGGATCGGCTTGTCGCTTTGTAGTACTTCCGCAGCCTGGGAGGGGATATGGAAGTATTCGGAGTGCATGGGGTGTTCGAGTATATGATCCACTTCGACCGGCTTGAAGGTACCTGCCCCAACATGCAGCGTGACTGTGTGTGTCCGGTGTCTTGCCTGGAGTTTCTCAAAGAGTTCCGGAGTGAAGTGCAGTGATGCGGTGGGTGCGGCAACCGCTCCGGCATTTTGGGCGAAGAGTGTCTGGTAATCCTTCTCATCAGATGCATTGTCTTCGCGCTGCATGTAGGGAGGAAGCGGGATGTGTCCTATACGCTCCAGGATCTCTACAAGTCTCTCAAAGCGTATCGCCTCACCATGCTGGGCAAAAACCACCTCACGGCTGCCGTCATCGAGCAGTTTTGTCACTGTGGCGCTGAGTGCTTCATCGAAGAAGAGCTCGGTACCAACCTTGACCTTCCCCCGAATCAGTACCAGATAACGGTGGGCATCGAGCGGTTTGTTCAGAAGCAGCTCTATCTTCCCACCGCTGCTTTTGGTACCGAATATACGTGCTTTGATCACCTTGGTATCATTGAGAAAGACATCACAGGTTTGAGGGAGAAAGTCAAGGAGGTGTTTGAATGTCGTATGGGTAACAGTGTCGGCAGCCCTGTTGAAGACTAGCAGTTTGGCATGGTCTCTGGGGTGTACCGGTGTGGTGGCTATCTGCTCCGGTGGGAGCGTATAGTCATAGCTTTGGGTCAGAAGCGCATCATCCATGGATCAGGGGTGTTCCTCTGTAGAGAGTGCCTGTGTGTCGGAGCTTTCGTCCTCAGCCTCGTCTTCATCCTCTTGCTCTTCGGGCGGTGCGGGGTTGACCATACGTACGATCAGAATAGAGATACCATACAAGATCACAAGCGGTGCCGCCATAAGCAGCTGTGTAAGGATATCAGGCGGTGTCAGCAGTGCCGCGATGAGGAAGATGATCACCACAGCATACTTAAAAAAATCTATCAGTGTACGATCCGTGATCAGTCCAAGCAGTGCGAGGAAGTAGGCAAAGACCGGCAGTTCAAATGCCAGACCGAATCCCAGCATGATCTTGGTAAAGAACCCGACATAATCCTCAATATTGATCAGCGGCGTATAGAGGAATGAACCAAATGTAATGAGGAACTGGAAACCAAACGGTGTCACGATATAGTAGGCAAAGAGTACCCCGATGAAGAACATCACCGTACCGCCGATCACAAACGGGAGGATCATCTTCTTTTCATTGCTGTAGAGCCCCGGCGCGATAAAGAGCCATATCTGGTAGAGGATAAAGGGAAGCGCACCCAGTAGTGCTGCAAAGAAGGAGACCTTGAGTGCCACAAAGAAGGCACCGCCGACCTGGTGGGTCGTGATCTGTCCGATGAAATTTTTGTGTTTTGCTTTTTGGGTCGCATTCTCTTCGATCCCTTTGAGCGTACTGCTGAGCTCTTTGGCAGCGAGCGCTGCCTCCGAGAGGAGTGTGGCGAGTTTGGGATCTGCGGCTTTGGATGCATCCTGCAGATGTTTTTCCAGTTTGGCAGCAATGGCAGAGGGCTCTTTGGAGGCAGCTGCAGCGGGGATGGTGCTGTTGTTGTTCTCATCGGATTTCATCGTCCAGCTCGCTTTGTTTTGCGACTCGATGATGCGACCCACTTTTGTCAGCGCATCGTTCAAAGGCTGGGTGATCCATGTCAAGATAGCATTGTGAAAGGTAAATGCGATGACAAACGCGATAAAGACGGAAAGTACAGAGAGTCCAAGCCTTTTGCG
>JALWKQ010000042.1 GCA_027081395.1 Sulfurovum sp.
GGGTTAGATGTGTGTAACTCATAAGTGCCTCTTTTATCTTTGGTTGGATACAAGGGCATTAGTTTAGCATCTAACCCCTCATATTTTCCAATCTTGTTAAAAATTGCACTTTGGATGTAAATTCAGGCACTGTGTTTCACTGTGTTCCTGTGTGCACTATGCTAAAATTGGGCATGGCGCAGTCAACGATCAGCGGGATTGTCAAGAGGTATGGGGGGGAGAGGATATCAACACGGTTGGAGGCCCAAAATATTTAGCCTGATTTAACACAATACCTGCTATACTTTCGCCGTTTGATGAAGTGATAAGTAGGGAAATCGGTTGCATTTATGTGCCGGTTGGCAGTGGTGACACTGTTTACGCTATCCGAACGGACTTCTAAAACAAACATATATAGTCTTTCGAGACTTAAACTCTATTATATTAAAAGGATACAAAATGAAAAAGTTTTTCTTACTTTTCTTGGCACTCGGTGCTGTTGCTTTCGCCGGTGAAGGTGAATCTATGATCAAAGCATACTCAGTAGTCGCTGCAGGTGTTGGTCTCGGTCTTGCTGCTCTTGGTGGAGCGATCGGTATGGGTCACACTGCTGCTGCAACTATCGCCGGTACTGCTAGAAACCCAGGTCTTGGCGGTAAATTGATGACTACAATGTTCATCGCACTTGCTATGATCGAAGCGCAGGTTATCTATACACTTGTTATCGCGCTTATCGCACTTTATGCAAATCCATTTATCGGATAAGTTTTAAAGCTCTTTTTTAAGGTTGTGCGGGTATAATCCCGTCACAACTTTTGTTCAAGTCCTGATCAGACTTTCAAAACGATCGCTACATTTCAAATATGCGTCAGTGGTGGAACGGTAGACACGCCAGCTTGAGGGGCTGGTGGGCATTAGCCCGTGGAGGTTCAAATCCTCTCTGACGCACCATCATCACAAAATCCCCAAAATGACACAATTTCTTCTCTCAATGAGATAAAAAACCTTTTAAATCCCATCAATTGCCTATAAATAGGGCAGAATCAGCGATTCTTTATGATTTTTTAAGATTAGTTTATGCTATAATAATCCCATCTTAAAAAAAAGGAAGAATGAATGACAAAAGCAGAGTTCGTAGAGTTAGTACAGAAAACGGGAGAGTATGAGAGCAAAGCAGCAGCAGAGAGAGCGGTCAAAGCGTTCATTGATGCGGTTACAGAAGCACTTGTAAACAAAGAGACAGTTTCACTGGTAGGATTTGGAACATTTTCTACAGTTGATGTACCTGAAAAGAGCGGTAAAGTACCTGGTACAAACAAAACCTATACAAAACCGGCACACACAGCACCGAAATTTAAAATCGGTAAAACACTCAAAGATGCGGTTGCAGGTAACTAACTCTTTGTAGACCAGGGCAGTTGATCCGCCCTGACCCCTTTCTTATAGAAATCCATACTTTTAATATCACACATTTTCCTTACTTTTTTAACACTGGAACAATTTGTGACTTGACCTGTGACATAAATAACAGTACCAAGCATGAAAAGAAGCATTGTACCAATAAAGATGGTCACAAAAAGGATATTTTTGCTTTTATTTTCTTTGTTTGACATAATTTTTATCTCCTTTCTATTTACTTATATGAAAAGCATATATGAGATGTGTGTATTGTACGTGTACTTTGCCTGACACATGATATAATAAAGCAAAAAAAGAGGCACAATGAATCTATATAAATCTATCGGACTTGGTGTGGCCGGAAACTTCGCACGGCATCTTGAACAGGCTGGTGAACTCAAAGATTTTGAGAATGTCGTCACAGAGGAGCCGGATGCTCCCAAAGGAATTTTTCCTTTCTATCTTCCCGGAGATGAGAGCTTTTTGGGGATCTATTGTATTGGTGAGGATAGACTGGAGCTACCATCCTATGAAGCCAATGCACAGGTGGAGCCGGAGATTGCACTGCGCTGCGAGATCATCTATGATGCACAGATGCAGGTAGAAGACCTGAAGATAGAGGCGTTTACGACATTCAATGACTGTACGATACGCAAAGAGGGTGCGAAGAAGATCTCGGAAAAGAAGAGCTGGGGATCAAACTCCAAAGGGATAGGGGATAAGTGGATTGAGATAGACCGTTTCGAAGAGGGAGGCGTGATGGATGCGTATCACCTCTGCTCCTACCTCAAGCGTGACGGCACACTCTATCCCTATGGTGTGGATGCACCGCTGCTTGGATACTCCTACTTCTATGAGAAGCTCAAAGCATGGCTTATCGAGAAGATGAATAGACAAGAGGACTTTGGGCCGCTTGAAGATATCTCGTCACATTTGAAAGCGTGCGGCTATCCAAGGAAGGCGTTGATATCTATCGGTGCGACCGCCTATGCGGAGTTTGGGGAGAAACACTATCTCCAAAGCGGAGATGAAGTCTATGTGATCGCCTACCACAAGCAGAAGGATGCACCGGATCTTTTCCCTTCAGAGAGCAAGATCATACTTCATCAGAAAGTGATATAGATTATGTTTCCGATTTCACCTGATAGCTCTGGCAGTTGTGAATGACGAGCGCCCACTGTGTGGGTTTGACACTCTTTTGTTGTCATCAGATGAAATCTCTAATAATCAGACCATGGTGGCTTTCAATTCTGCGACAAACTCTGTAATGTCATCATGGAGTGCCTGCAGATCCTCCTCGTGTTCGACTTCGTCTGCGAGGATCTGTGAGACCATGTCGTAGGTGACGATATCTTTGTCTCTGGTCAGATCAGCGATCTGAGAATAGACAGAGATCGCACACTGCTCCCCTTTGATCGCATCTTCAAGGATATTGACCACATCGAATTCATTGGGGGCATCATAGCCGCAGTTGGTCTGTTCGAACCACTCCTTTGGGTGAAGAAGCGGTGTACCGCCAAGCTGTAAAATACGGTCAGCGACCATATTGGCATGTCTGAGTTCATCATTGGCATGCTGCTGCAGCTCGGCGATTGCAGCATCCTTCATGATCCCCTTGATCACTTTTGCCTCTATGAAATACTGGTAGTATGCGAGCCACTCATCTGCATACGCCTTGTTCAGTGTAGTGATCAGTTCACCGATATCGATACCTTTGATGATCGAATTGCCTTTGCGTGCCATGATTTCTCCTTTGTATAGGGTGAGGTATTTGCTATACCTCTTCAATCATGGTAACTGAATATTGCTTAAAGGAAAATAATTATCAATTGGATTTAAACCAGCTCTTGACTCGTTCAAAAGCAGACTCAAACGTACTTTTGTGCGGACGGCTCTCTACGCCGTAACTCTCTTGAAGCTTCTCAAGCAGTTCTCGCTGCTCATCATTGATCTTTTTGGGCAGCACCATTTTGATCTGTGCGATGAGACGACCCTTGCGCCCGCTGTGTACATCGGGGACACCCTCTCCCTGGAAGACAAACTGCTCTTTGTCTTTGGTGCCGGGTCTTAGATCCAGCTCTTTTTCGCCGTCAAGTGTGGGGATAGTGATGGTCTCTCCGAGTATCGCCTGGGTGAAAAAGACAGGCACTTCGATATAGATGTCATTGCCGCTGCGGATAAAGTGCTCATCCTCAAGGACATGGAATGTGACATAGAGGTCACCGCGCTGTCCGTTTCGGCTTTCGTTACCGTGTCCTCTGACGCGCAGGCGGTTGCCGCTGTCTACACCGGCAGGGATATCGATTGTGACACGCTCTTCGCTCTCACTGTAGCCCTCGCCATGACATGCGGTACATGCGTTGAGTGCAATCCTGCCTTCACCCTCACATTTGGGACAGGTCTGGGCAAACTGGAATGCACCCTGACGCATCAGTACCTGTCCCTGACCGCCGCAGTAGTCACAGGTCTGGAGTTTGCCCTCTTGGGCACCGGTACCGCCGCAGCTGCTGCATGGGCGTTTGTATCGCAGATCGATCTCTTTTTGACAGCCAAAGACTGCCTCATTGAATGCCAGCGTCAGCTCGATCTCAAAATCGAGCGCATACTTCTGTGACGGGTCGCGTCTGCGTTCACCAAATCCGCCACCGAAACTGCCTCCGCCAAAGAAGGAGTTGAAGATATCCATGATATCGTCCATACTGGCATTGCCAAAGCCGCTGCCCATGCCCTGTCCGGCAAGTCCCTCTTTGCCGTATCGGTCATAGATGGCACGTTTCTCATCATCACTGAGTACCTGGTAGGCTTCATTGATCAGCTTGAATTTCTCTTCGGCTTCTTGATCATCCGGGTTTCTGTCCGGGTGGTATTTGAGTGCGAGTTTTCTGTATGCTTTTTTGATCTCGGCACCTGTCGCATCCCGGCTGATCTCAAGCAGTTCATAATAGTCCATTTCTGTCATCACGCTCTCCATTGGCTTGCCTCTTTCCAAGGCAATCATTTGGGGCGAATTCTACCATAATTTGGATATAATCACAAAAACTATTTTCAGGGGTATCTCTATGGTTGTACATATCGTATTATTCAAGTTCAAAGAGGAGAACAAACAGCCCAATATGATTCAGACAAAACAGATGCTTGAAGATCTTATGGGGGCAGTTCCCAGTCTGACAAGTATAGATGTGGGGCTCAACTTCTCCAAAGAGGAGCGGGCGATGGATATGAGTATCATCACGACATTTGCAAGCAAGGAGGGGCTGGAGGCATATGCCGTGCATCCGGAGCATCTCAAGGTGGTCGACTTCATCAAAGAGGTGGTGGAGTACTCCAAAGTAGTGGATTATGAAAAAGCATAAGATAGAAGCCTTTGAAAACTTGGTGGAGGCATTTGGTGCATTGCCCTCTATCGGCAAAAAGACAGCGATACGGCTTGCCTATCATGCGGTGATGGAGGATGGCTTTGCGGCGATGAAGCTGGCGCATGCGCTCGAAGTAGGGGTCAATGCCATCCAAAAATGCAGCAAATGCCACAATATGAGCGAAGATGAGCTCTGTACGATCTGCTCAGACCCCTATAGGGATACTACCAAGCTCTGTATCGTACAAAGCGCCAAAGATATCCTCACGATAGAAGAGAGCGGGCAGTTTGACGGTGTCTACTATGTCATTAGTGAAGTGCAGGATATGGATGAGTCACATCTCTTTTATGCGGTAGAGGGGGTCGAGGAGATCATTTTCGCTTTTCCGCCGAGCATTGCGACAGATACGATGATCCTCTATATAGAAGAGAGGCTCAAGGGACTTGATATCGTCTTTACCAAGATCGCACAGGGTGTACCGACGGGTGTTGAGCTGGAAAATATTGATGTGATGTCACTCTCGCGTGCGTTAGAGGCGAGAGTGAAGATCTGATCAGCTAAAGAGCGGCGTGATCACACCGTAGTTGTCGGTCAATGTTTCGGGGTTTTCTATCCCGTATATTTTGTAGAGTGTCGCAGCGATACTCAGCGGCTCGAACCAGTAGCTTCCCGCTTTGGGTTTGAGGTAGAGTCTGTTGACCTCTCCGGTATTTTCCAATACTGTTTCTCCGACGACACCTTTGTGATTGAAGTAGCCCTTACCTCCAAGTACATAGAGATTCTGCAGATTTCCATGATCCCATCCTTTTGCACTGTTGAGATTGACATTGCGTCCAAACTCCCCAAAGACCATGATATTGATCTGATCGATCTTACCTTCTGCTTTGATGTGTGCTACAGCTGACTTGAGTGTAGCAAAAAGGCTCTCCATTCTTGAGACATAGTCACGTGCTTCGCTGTGATCATCCCAGCCCCCAAGACCTCCTGTACCGATAGTAACGACTTTGGTATCCGGGTTTTTGCTGAGGATCTTGACTGCAGTTTCTACTTTCTGTGAGAAGCGGTTGTTTTGCGGATAGGCATCGCTGCCCAGATCCGGTGTGGGTGATGAGGCGATAGAATCTATGAAGTTACTTAGTGATTTACGTCTGGCAAAAGCGTTTTTGATCTTGCCCTCTTTGTTGTGCGATTGGGCAAGTGTGTCCAGCTTTTCATGGAGAGATGCATCAAAACCGTTGGTTTGGTCATTGTAGTCAGGGATCT